>CAZGPH010000003.1:0-152907 GCA_964527965.1 uncultured Marinoscillum sp. | reverse complement strand
ACAAAAAAAATCTTCCTTTAAATGGAAGATTATGGATTCCAGAGGGTGACCAAAAATTCCCTATAATATCAATAATTCATGGAAACCATTCCATGCAGGAGCATTCAGATGACGGATATAATTACCTGGGAGAGTACCTGTCTAAACACGGATATATTTTTAACTCACTTGATCAAAATTTTCTCAATGGCTCATGGACTGGTGATTTTAGAGGTAAAGAGATGACGACAAGAGCATGGCATTTTCTTGAAAATCTAAGTTATCTTAAAAAATTAAATAGTGACTCCTCTTCAACTCTATTTAATAAAATAGATTTTGATAATATAATTGTAATGGGTCACTCAAGAGGTGGAGAAGCTGTAAATATTGCTACAAAATTTAATAATCTTCAAACATATCCTGATAATGGAAATGTCTTATTAGATTATAATTTCAGTATTAAAGGAATAGTTACTCTAGCTCCTACTGATTACAGATATTTCAGAAATTATGATCTTAAAAATATAAATTATCTGAGTATTCAGGGTAGTATGGACAGTGATGAAGATAGTTTTTTTGGTATAAGACAAGCAAATAGAATTGATAATGAAAGTAGCTTATTTTCTGACTTTAATATTCTTGTTGAGGGAGCAAATCACTCCCAATTTAATACTTCTTGGGGACAACATGATTTTGGTTTTCCCGGAAAATTACTTGTAAACAACTCAAATATTTTACCTGGTTGGCTACAAAGAAAAATTTTAAAAAAATATGTCTATAACTTTTTAGAATACACATTCAAAGGAAATCCTAATTCTCTAGAAATATTAAAAAAATCTGAAAACTATACTTTACAAGAAAATATATCTAAAAAAATTATTTCTAGATCAAAAGTTGGTGGTTCAAGAGTATTATTTGAATTTGAGGAAGATGAGCTTTCATACAATAAAAATGCTAAATTAGAATTCAGTGATATTTCTAAAATTAAACTTGATCAATTAAAATTTAGGGGAGGAAAAAATCAGCAGAATTCAGCTCTAAAGATAAATGTATCCGACTCAAGTGAATTCGTTATTGATATACTTGATTACACAAATGTATATTATTATAATTTTCTCTCTTTTGATGTCTCAAACGAACAAGATACTGCAAAATTAGAGATAAGCTTTATTGATAAAAACAGTAATGTTATTGGTTCAAAAAAATTAAATTTATTTAATACCAAAATAGATCTTAACAATTTAAAATTTAATTACTTGACCGAAGAAAGATTTAAAAAAAGAAATGACATTAACTTTTCAACTTACTATGTTGATTTAGAAAATAAAGATTTTAAATCAATTCTATTTAAGTTTAATAAGGGAAATTATTACCTAGATAATTTTTCTCTTAATTTTTAAAGAGTAGAAAGAGGAATCATTGATGTCTTTACTCTCTTATCCCCACCACTAATATCAGTCCAAGAAAGAAATATATTATCTTGCCACTTTTCAATTTGTGGAAATCCAGTAGACCTTTCTGTAGAAACCTCAGTAATTGTATGGATCTCACCTAATGTACCCATTGAATTTATTTTTCTCATTAAAAGTTTACCTTCTCCATCAACTACAGATAACCAGCTAACAATTATTTCATCTTTATTTATGAATTCAATATCTACTCTTCCCATTGGTTTATTATCAATATTGTCAACCATTATCTTTCTACCAAATGATTGTCCTTTATCACTTGAGAATTTCAAGTTAACTTTTGGTATTCCATTAGATGCTGAAAACCAAGATACTACAACTCTATCCTCAAAAGAATCAATATTAGGTCCATTTACAGGACAACCATTTATTACCCACCCATCATCATGTATAGAAATTGGTTCCGTCCACTGAGAGTTTACATACCTAGACAGATAAATATCTCTTGTTTCTTCTGGTGACCTATCTCTATAAACTAATAATGGAATTCCACCAGCGACAGTCATTGAGGTTTGACAACAATCACATACCATATTGTCTACGAGTCTCTCATTTATTATTTTACCTTCCTTATCTATCTCCGCTGACCTTAAGGTCATTGCCCCCTTACCATGACCATTGGAAGAAGGAACAGTATTTCTACCGTCTAACCAACTAGCTATAAAACCTTCTCCATATGGAGTTACGGAAACAAAACCATGTTCTGTAAAAGTATTATCGCTGTGAATTTTTTTCATATCAACCCATTCTTTTGCCTTAAAAAAATAGTTAACATCATATGAAAAAGTCTCTTCTGAGCTTTTTTGAAGATTAAATGAAAAGAATGTATTTGATATATTATTATGGGAAATTGAAGGAAAATCAGCCCAATTTACAAACCAGTCTTTCCCTTTTGTTATTAATTCTTTCTTTCCCCAAGATTTTCCATTAAACCGACTATTATATAGATAATTAGAATCTAATCTTTGTTCAGTCCAGGAGATATAAAGATCTTCCCCTGAGGCTTGAAGGTATGATTCGGATGATTTAGCAGAAAATAAATCAGAGCTTAAATCAATTTTTTTTGTATTTGAACAAGAAAAAATAATAATTAAAAGTAAGTATTTTGAATTATTCAAAGAGAAGAATAATTAATATTGACAATGTCAAAAATATTATCGCAGGGATAGACTTTACTATTGGATCTTTTACTCTAATATGCATCAAAATGGCAAAAAACATAAAAAAAGCAATACCAGAAGCGGAAAGAGTAACTAATTCTGGAAGCCAAATTCCAGCTAATAAACCAATAGAAAAGGCTACTTTAAGAAAACCTACCATATAAATAGCCCAATCAGGTAGACCATAAACTTCAAACTCTTCTCTCATAGTTGTTGCATTGCCAGCTCTCCACTTTGATGGTTTATTAAAATTTATTAACCAAACTCTGAGCACAGATAGCCCAATAACCGCTTGGAAGACACTCAATATTCCATTACCTTCTAATAATTCCATCTTTTAATTTATAAAAAAAAATAATAATTTTATTAGAAAAAAAATATTTATATATAGATTAGTTTAGTAATCAAAACCCAAAACCATGAAAAAAATTCTATTATTTAGTCTAGTATCTTTAATAATTTTTGATGTATTCTCTCAAAGAAGAAGAGGTACACAAAACAATTCTCAGCCTAATAAAGAGAGTAAATTGTCTTTATCAGCTCTAAAATTAAGAAATGTAGGTCCAGCATTTTTATCTGGAAGAATTGCAGATATTGCTGTACATCCAGAGAATGATAACGTATGGTACGTTGCCACAGGCTCAAGTGGTGTATGGAAAACTGAGAATTCAGGAACAACTTATAAACCTATTTTTGATAATGAGTCAACATACTCTACTGGATGTATTACAATAGATCCTAATGACCATTCTGTTTTATGGTTAGGAACTGGAGAAAATGTTGGTGGTAGACATGTTGCATATGGTGATGGAGTATACAAAAGTGAAAATGGTGGAAAATCTTGGAAAAATATGGGTCTCAAAAATTCTGAACATATATCTAAAATTATTGTTCATCCAAATAACTCAGATGTTATTTGGGTAGCATCTCAAGGTCCATTATGGAGTTCAGGAGGTGAGAGAGGATTATATAAAACTACTGACGGAGGAGATAACTGGAAAAAGGTTTTAGGAGGTGGTGAATGGACTGGAGTAACTGATATCCTGATAGATCCTAGAAATCCTGACAGACTATATGCTGCAACATGGCAAAGACATAGAACAGTTGCTGCTCTCATGGGTGGTGGACCTGAATCTGGTCTCCATAGATCTGAGGACGGAGGAGAAACATGGACAAAGCTTAAATCAGGATTACCAGGTTCCAATATGGGAAAAATTGGTATGGCTATATCTCCGCAAAAACCTGACGTAATCTATGCAGCTATTGAATTAAATCGAACTAAAGGTGGTGTTTATAAATCTATTGATAGAGGTTCTTCATGGAAGAAAATGTCAAATACTGTATCAGGAGCAACAGGACCACATTACTATCAAGAATTATATGCAAGTCCTCATAAATTCGATAGATTATATCTAATGAATGTGAGAATTTTAACTTCAGAAGATGGAGGAAAAACATTTAATCAGTTAAGAGAAAGAGATAAACATTCAGATAACCACTCTATAGCTTTCAGAGCAGATGATCCAAATTATTTACTAGTGGGTACAGATGCAGGAATTTACGAGTCTTTCGATCTAGCTGAGACTTGGAAATATCATAAAAATCTTCCAATAACCCAATTTTATAAGGTTGCTGTAAATAACGCATACCCATTCTACCATATCTTTGGAGGTACGCAAGATAATGGTTCTGCTGGAGGACCTTCTAGGACAGATGAAAGACAAGGTATAAGAAATGCTCACTGGTATAAAATATTAGGTGCTGATGGACACCAGACTGCAACTGATCCAGTATATAATGATATAGTTTATGGTGAATTTCAACAAGGTGTTTTACACAGAGTAGATCTTAAGACAGGTGAGACAGTTCTAATTCAACCCCAACCTAGAGAAGGTGAAAAATATGAAAGATGGAACTGGGACTCTCCTATTTTAGTTAGTCCTCATAAGCCAGAGAGGTTATACTTTGCTTCTCAGAGAGTATGGAAATCAGAAAATAGAGGTGACAGTTGGGAGCCAATATCTGGTGATTTAACTAGAGATGAAGAAAGATTAGACCTACCTATAATGGGAAGAAGGCATGGATGGGACAACGCTTGGGATGTTAAGGCAATGTCAAATTACAATACCATAACATCTGTTTCTGAATCTCCGGTAAGAGAAGGTGTCATTTATGCTGGAACAGATGATGGAATAATTCAGGTAACTACAAATGGTGGTGAAAGTTGGAAAAAAATTCCAGTAACAAGGCTCGGTTTATCAGCAAGAACATTCGTGAATGATATTAAAGCAGATAATTTTGATGCAAATACTGTATACGTCTCATTAGATAATCATAAAGAAGGAGACTTTAGTCCTTATTTATATAAGAGTACGGATTTAGGAGAAACATGGACTTCTATTTCAGGCAATCTTCCTAAAAGAAACCTTATATGGAGATTAGTTCAAGATCACGTAGCTAAAGACTTGATGTTCTGTGCTACCGAAACGGCAATTTACGTCACTTTAGATGGTGGTAAAAAATGGAACAAAGTTCCAGGAGCACCAACTATTTCTTTTAGGGATATTACCATTCAAAAAAGAGAAAATGATTTAGTTGCTGCATCATTCGGAAGAGGATTTTATGTGCTAGATGATTATTCTTCATTAAGAGAGATGACTTCAGAAAATCTTGCTAAAGAAGGAGCGTTATTTAATACAAGAGATGCCTTATGGTACTTACCAAAAAGTACTATAGGAAATACTGGTGCTGATTATTACTTTGCTGATAATCCTGATTTTGGTGCTGTATTTACTTATCATATATCTAAGTCATATCCTTCTATGAAAGGATCAAGAGTTAAAAAAGAAAAAGAGATGATCAAAAAAGGTCAGCAAATACCAAAAATTGATTGGGATGCCCTTGAAAAAGAATCTCGAGAAGAAGGAACTAAATTATATATTGTAATTAAAGATCTCGATGGAAACATAATTAATAAAATTAATGCGCCTAAATCCAAGGGATTGAATAGAGTAGCATGGAATTTAAGACATTCTAGTTCTTCTGCTATTAATCCTGATAGAATTTCATCAGGGAGAGGTGGTGGTAGAGGTTGGTACAACTCAGGTCAGTTAGCATCCCCAGGTCAGTATACTGCAACACTTACCAAAGAAGAAGAAGGCACATCATCTGATCTAGATAATCCTATTCAATTCAATGTGGTTGACCTACAGAGAGGAACTCTACAAGGAATGGGTTACAAAGAATATAGTAATCATGCAGAAAATGTAATTCAATTACAAAACAGACAAGCTCAATTCTCTGACAGATTAAATGAGAATATGAACATGGTTAAGGCAATGAGACTTTCATTAAGTAGATCAAATAGCTCAAATAATGAATTAAGTAGTAGGCTTTTTATAATTGAAGAGACATTAAATCAAATGTCTAAAAAAGTTTATGGAAATTCAGCTAAGTCAGAAGTTGGTGTAAAAAATGATCCTACCGTAAGTAGTTATATAGGAAATGCATATAGAGGTCTAACCTCAACATATGGTCCTACAGGACAACACAAACAAAGTTTATCAATTGCTAATAGTATGTTAAACAAGTTAGATGTTGAACTTAATACTATTATTTCTGAGATGCCAAACTTAAAAGTTGAGTTGGATAATATGAATTCACCAATTATAATTGGAGGTAATAATTAAGATATTACCTCTAATTTATTTGTTGATTTCCAATTTCCTCTAGTAAAATCAGGGAATTTCTGTGGAGCACCATTGTTGATAATTGAATCAGCACTAAGCGGAGTCACAGCACTCCAAAAACATCCCTCATAAACATTTTGATCAAGAGGTTTACCTTGTCTTAGGCATTCTATTATTCTATATCTCATTATAAAATCCATTCCACCGTGTCCACCCATTCTCCTTGCCTCTTCTCCCACTCTCTTATAAAGTGGGTGGTCATATTTTTCATATAATTTTTTTATGTCATCTCCCTGTGCCCAAGAATGGTGATTTTTAGTTATTCCTTCAACACCTCCTTCTAATGCAACTCTAGTTGGGAATCCAGCTAAAATACCTTTTGTGCCTTGTATAAGATTATGTCTAGAATATGGTCTTGGACTTGTCTCATCCCATTGGACCATAACAGTTCTTCCAAGGGCAGTTTTCAATATAGATGTATTCAAATCTCCGTTATTATATTCTAATTTATTCCACTTATGGTCAGAGGAATAATTCTTCTCTGCATATAATTTCCTACCTAATCCAGGAGTTGAATAAGACACTAATGATTTAAAGTTATCATCTCCCCTTCCTAGATTCATATACTGTGCTACTGGACCTAAACCATGAGTTGGATAGAGATTACCTTTACTTTTAGCATAATGATGGGTTCTCCATGAACCTGTTCCTCTCTCCTGCTCTTCCATCTGGAATCTCAGCTCATGAATATATGCTGCCTCTGCATGTAGAAAATCCCCTATATACCCTTTTCTACACATATTTAAAAACATAAGCTCATCACGACCATAATTTACATTTTCCATCATCATACAATGCCTCCTAGTTTTTTCAGATGTATCTATAATATCCCAAAGATCTTTCAAATTAGTAGCCATAGGTACTTCGACAAAAGCATGAGATCCTAATTCCATAGCCTTTATTACCATTGGTGCATGATTATCCCAATTTGTAGAAATAAATACGGCATCAGGTCTTGTATCTTCAATCATTTTGATCCAATCATTTTCAGCGCTATGGTACAATTTTATATTCTTATGTCTTTGATTATCTGCTTCAAGACATAATTTTTTAGATCTTTCAGCTAGATCCTTATATAAATCACATATAGCAACTACCTCGGTTCCTTTTATTGAAGCTAATTGTTTTGCATGACCAGTTCCTCTTGCTCCAACACCTATAAAGGCAACCTTAACTTTATCAATTTTTGTTGCAGCAAAATCTCCCATATACTGAGACATTTTATCTCTATCCCTATAGTCAGATGAGGATAAAGCAGATGCAGTTGCAATGGCTGCTCCTGATAAGGATGTTTTTTTTATAAAATTTCTTCTATTTATTTTATTCATTATTCAGTGGTTTTTTCATCAATATAGCCCATTTCAAATCTTTTAATATCAGATTTTATATGTTCCTTTTTAAAAATTTCTTCAAACTTTTTTACTATTTCTGGATTCTCTGATGATATATCATTTTGCTCTTTCAAATCATTAGATAGATCATATAATTCCATTTTCTTATTTCCTTTCTTAATATCTTTAAGAATGGCTTTATAATCTCCCATTCGAGCTGCTTGCTGTCCGCCGTAAGATGGAAATTCCCAATACACATATTCACGATCTAAAAATTGGCTATCATCAGTCATTATATCTAACAAACTTATTCCGTCAATATCATAATAAGAAATAATACCATCTACACCTGCTGCCTTACATATAGTAGGAAAAATATCATAGGAAATAGATATATCATTTATAACTCTACTATTTTTAATTCTTTTAGGCCATGAAACAATCATCGGAACTCTTACACCCCCCTCGTATGTATAACCTTTCATTCTTTTGGGGTCATTCTGGAATATACCAGTACTATTAAAATAATCAAAATCAACTCCTCCAGCATATGTTGGTCCATTATCACTAGTAATCATAATAATAGTATTGTCATAAATTTTTAGTCTTTTAAGCTGTTCAACTATCTCTCCAACTTGGATGTCAATGTACTCTATCATAGCAGCATAGGTTGCTCTGGGGTGTCTTGTAGGAAAATATCCAACATTTCCAAGATAAGGTTCCTCATCTCCAATTATATTTCTGTATTTATCAATAAGATACTGTGGTGCCTGCAGAGGAGCATGTGGTATTGGACTGGCGTAATAAAGGAAGAATGGTTTGTCCTTATTATTTTCTATAAATTTTTGTGCTTTAGAATGCATAATATCTGGAGCATAATCATTCTGATTAAATATATTATAGTTTTCTTCTTTATAAGGATCTTGACCTGGTTGAAGTTTCAATTTTGGAGATATAACCTCATTATCTAACATGTCTCTATCTTCATTCTCCCATAAATGAGGGGGATATAGATTATGAGCCATTCTCTGACAATTGTAACCGTAGAAATAATCAAAACCCATTTGAGTGGGTATTGACTCAGAATTTGGAGGCCCTAATCCCCATTTACCAACCATAGCATTACTATAGCCTGTAGCTTTTAATAACTTCGGAAAAATAAGAGTTTCTTTACCAATAGGATACTGACCTTCAAGATTTGGATCCTCTGACATCTTATAATAATCCCAAACATCTCCCCTGCTTCCATATTCGTGATTACCTCTAATTTTAGTGTGACCTCCATGTAAACCAGTTAGTAAAATACTTCTTGATGGAGCACAGACAGGAGATCCAGAATAAAAGTTTGTAAATTTTAGTCCATTATTTGAAAGCGCATCAATATTTTCAGTCTGAATTATTTTCTGACCATATGCTCCTAATTCTCCATACCCAAGGTCATCATAAAAGAAAAGAATAATATTTGGTTTCTGATCTTCTGAATTAATACAAGCTGATAGTAAAATAAAAAGAGAAAGAATTGAACATCTAGACATGAGTTCAATTTAAAAAAAATTTTCTATAGATTTTTAAGCTCTGAAGATAATCTTTGAAGACTTTCCTTAGCATCTCCAAAATACATTTTATTATTTTCCTTAAAAAATAATGGATTTTGAACACCTGCATAACCAGCTGACATACTCCTTTTCAAAACAACTGTAGAGTTTGCCTCCCAAACCTTTAAAATTGGCATACCAAAAAGAGGACTTGATGAGTCATCAATTGCGTCAGGGTTTACTACATCATTAGCTCCAATTATAACTGCAACGTCGGTAGATTTAAACTCATCATTAGCCTGATCTAATTCAATGAGTTTAGAATAATCAACATCTGCCTCAGCTAAGAGCACATTCATATGACCGGGCATCCTTCCAGCAACTGGATGAATAGCATATTTAACTTCAACATCATTATTTTCAAGGAGTTCTTGTATTTCTTTACAGAGCTTCTGTGCTTGCGCTACAGCTAGTCCATATCCCGGAATTATTATTACTTGTTTTGAATAAAATAATTGTACTGCAAAATCTGAATCAGATACTTCTTTAATATCACCTTGTTCCTTATTCTCCTTGGAAGATGAACTTGATGAAAAACCTCCAATTAATACATTAAAAAGAGATCTATTCATTGCATTACACATTAAAATTGTTAGGATTGTACCAGCGGCACCAACTAAAATTCCACCAAGTAACATCACTATATTACCAAAAATAATACCGGTTAAGGCTGCAGTTATTCCCGTGAATGAGTTTAGTAAAGAGATGACTACTGGCATATCTGCTCCTCCTATAGGTGCAACAAAAAATATACCATAAATTAAAGAGAGTGTTATAATAATATATAAGTATGATTGAGCGGAGCTATCATCAATAAAATAAAATGAAACAACGATAATAAGAGCAATGAAAATTATATTAATAATATGCTGAAAAGGAAGAGTAAGTCTTTCTGACCATTTATATCCATCTAACTTAGCAAATGCTAATAAGCTTCCTGTAAATGCAACAGATCCAATAAATAAACTAATTATAAGTACTAATACAACTTCAGTCTCATAACTATCTGGATTAATTAACCACTTATTAATTTCAGCATAAGACAATAAGACAGCACTCAGTCCACCAAGACCATTAAATATTGATACCATCTGTGGCATTGATGTCATCTTAATGTTTTTTGCAATATAAAATCCAATTATAGCAGATAATACTAGTGGTGATACCACCCAGATTATATTAGAAAAAGACCCCTCTAATGGCATAATAATAGCTGAAAAAATTGCTAATAACATCCCAACACCAGCTAGCTTATTACCTTTACTTGCAGACGAAGGATCACTCTGAAGTCTTAGACCCCAAACCAACAAAAAAGCAGAAAATAAAAATAAGATTTTATCCATTATCTCTTTTTCTTTTTATTAAACATTTCTAGCATTCTATTTGTGACAAAAAATCCTCCAAAAACATTAACAGAACCAACTAGTAAAGCTGTTGATGCAAGAATTAATGTAAAATAATTTTCTGGATCAGTAGTTCTAATTAATATTATTGCACCTAAAATAACTATACCACTTATAGCATTAGCTCCTGACATAAGAGGAGTATGAAGTACAGAGGGCACTTTGGATATTACCTCAAAGCCTAAAAGAATTGTGAAAAGTAGAAGATATATTAGCACTTCATTTGAAATAAGAAAATTTAAAATTTCATTCATAATTTAAATTTTGCAATTATTTAAAATATCATCAGAATCATCAATTATTTTATCATCATTAATTATATAATTGATAAAGTTATAAACATTGTTAGAAAATAAATTACTTGCATCGTGTGACAACTCTGTTGCTAAATAAGAATTCCCTAGAATCTTTACACCATTATGATTAATTATTTTAGAATCTGAAGTAAGCTCACAATTTCCACCTGTAGAAGATGCAAGATCAATAATAACTGAACCCTTATCCATCTTCTCTACAATATCTTTTGAAATTAAGATAGGAGATTTTGAACCAAATACTTGCGCAGTTGTAATGACAACATCAGCTTCAATTACCTTTTTTGATACTTCTTCTTTCTGTTTTTTTAGGTACTCTTTGGACTGCTTTATTGCATAACCACCAGCAGATTTATCTTCCAAAGCTCCTTCTACATCAATAAATTTAGCACCAAGACTAAGCACTTCTTCTCTTGCTGCCTCCCTTGGATCTGAAGCCTCAACAATAGCACCCAACCTTTTAGCTGTAGCAATTGCCTGCAATCCAGCGACTCCAGCACCCAAAACAACAACTTTTACTGGCTTAATACTTCCAGCAGCAGTAATTGTCATAGGAAAAATCTTAGGTAATAACTCAGCAGCTTTTATAACAGCTTTATAACCCGATAATCCAGCCATGGATGAAAGTATATCCATACTCTGGGCAATAGTTGTTCTAGGGATCATTGACAAATCAAAAGCAGTTATTCTATTTTTTATGATTTTTTGTTTTATTACTTCTCTATCAGGTTCAGCACTAAAATTTGATATTATTGTTTTACCTTTTAAATCATTATAAGAACCTATACTTGAGGAGTTAACTAGTACTATTATATCAGAAGAATTTATAACGTCTTTCCTACTTAAAATTTTATCATGGTTATAGGATTTATCAGTAAAACCAGAAATCAATCCAGCGTTTTTCTCAATACACACACTATGATTTGCATCGATATATTTCTTAAGAGTTACAGGTGTGACTGAAACTCTAGACTCATTATCTTTTAAAAATCCTAGTCGCATAAAATTAAAACGATTAAATACTCTTTTTGTTCCTCAATATTGGAGTTTTAAAAAGAGAATACGTGAAGTAAAGTAAAATAAGAACAACAAACTCTAAATTAACCAGATAATATGGCCAATCACCTGAAACTAATGGATGATCAACTGCAGGAGGGTTTTTCAAATACATATAATTTGCATCAATTAAAAAATCAATTGGCATAATTATAATCAATAATACATTTATAAATAAAAAAGACTTAAGCCAGGAATATTTTGAGAGATTCATCCCCATATAATAATACATATATAAGGGCAGAATTATTATCGAAGTATGACTATAAAAATACTCATAATAGAAAAAATCTACTCCAGTATAATTATCAATCAATGGTGTAAAAAGTGCATTTAACCCTCCTAAAATTCCAGCATAGAATAAAAATTCAAACAAAAACTGTTTTTTATCTATAAACAATATAAAACATGTAATTACAGAAGTAATGCCACATAAGTGTAAAGGAAGCCTCTTATTTAATGTCCATGTTCCTTCATAGATATGAAGCATATGATAAATAAAATATATCATTATGAATAAGAAGACAAAATATTGTGCGAAGCGCTTAACATTTTTTTTTGAAGAATACTTTCCAACTAGCAGGCAAAAAATTAAATATGTTAATGAGAGAGAATTTGCTATAATCCAATCCTTTGACATGAAAGAAATGGCATAATTAACATCCATATTTACTTATCCTTAACAAAGTCTTTCATTATAAAAACATGTGGAAGAGTCAGACTAGAAATAATTATAAAAATGAATAATATTAAATTATCAGATGTAAATAAAGAATTATTGAAATTATATAAAATAAAACCAAATAGTATTGCTAGAAAAGTGAATGGAAGTGTTTTAATATAAAATTTAATAAAGCTTTTTTCTTTCATCTCTTTATATTCCATCATAAGCATAGGAAGTGAATGTGAAAAGCCAAAAAATATTGAAAAAGATGTCAAAATATCTGTATGATAAAAAATTAAATACAAAACCATAATCTCACCATAAAGTGGAATTGTTCTTTGTATCTTAAAATTTACAACTGAAATCATAAGAACTGAAACAGAAATAAGTAAGAAAAATACATCATCAAAACCGGATAAATCAGCTGAACTAAAAAATGTAAAATCAACTAGTATTTCTTGTAATTCATAAATATTATTAAGAAATAACGATAAAAGAATATTTGCTCCAATTACAAAATTTAAAAGTTTATTATCTGTCCCATTAAATCCAATTATTTGAGCCTCACCAAAATGGTAACACGATACAATTAAAAAAATTGATAGTCCAAGATAAGGCGAAAATATCCAAATAAAAGTATTTAAAATTATAAGAGATATGTATGCAAAGAAAAAATGAAACTTACTTTTAAATTTTCTTGTTTTTGGATTTATAAATGCAATAATATGATCAACAGATCCATGAGGGATACCTATTAATAACATTATGACAATAAAAATAATACTTGAGTAAGAATTACCTAAGTCAAAAAATATAAGGGATAAAACGAAAATTAATCCTACAATTTTAGAAGGAAGAATATAATTTTCTGATGAACTCATAGGTTAAGATAAAAAAAAAGGTGAGGAAAACCTCACCTTTAATTTTATTGATTATAAATATTTATTTTGCAGCATACCATACGGCCATACCGAATCCAATCTTATTGATTGCATCACCAATATTATAAACAACATCCATGTCAAAAGGAATACCAGCAACTAGACCAGAATACCATCCGTCAGTTCCCATCATATATCCAATAGGATATATTGCCCATCCAACAAGGACAAATCTCTGTAGCATTTTACCTGCTTCAGGAATTTTTCCACCAGCTTTCGCTAATGCAGCTCCTGTTTCGCCAGTTGGTCCACCAACAAGAGTGAAACATCCAACTTCATAAGCCATCCAGAAATAAGCTAAACCAGCAATCAGTCCCCAACCTAAATCGGCAGGAAGAACTGGAGCTAATCCAGACTCACCTAAATAACCTGTAACTAACATAATTACAGAAGCCCAGAAAAGTTTTCTCATACCCACACCAGTAAGTAGAGCAAACTCTACTACCATAAGAGGTACAGTAAGAATCCAATCTATATATCTAAGCTCAGTAGGGGAACCTAATCCTTCAGCCCACTGGTCTCTCATATAGTAATAATGTACAGCTGCTATACCAGTAATAAGTGCAGCAACAAGCATTGAATCTTTGAATTTCTTATCAACTTGACCGTGTTGTACTAAAAAGAACACAGTAGCAGCTAACATAGAAACAGATCCTATGAAGAAAGTGAAACCAGTAAAATCTCCTGGTGCCAAACTTGCTCCTAAAATAAAATTTAACGTATTCATACTATTTTGTTTGGTTAATAATATTATTAATATGCTTAAAAAGCATTAACTAATATACGGAGAAATTATTAAAAAGTTTAATTTGTATTATTTTGATTAGTAATAATACATCAAAATAATATTAGCTATTCTACTTGATTGACATAATATAATTTGTAGTATAAGCTGATATTAAGGATATTATAATCATGATGGACCCAATTAATAATTTATTATAAATAAAGTAACCAATTCCAAATAATCCAAAATAAACAGTTATAATACCTAAAAACATTAACAACAAGTCTTTCATGGAAGAATCTTCATTATTTCTAGTTTTTTTAATATTATTTGATTTTAAAAATCCATTCCACCCAATGCCATAAGGTTTAATTCTAGTATAAAACTCCAGCAAAATTCTATTATCAGAGGGCTTTGTTAATAAAGTGACTATTATCCATGATGATGTTGTGATAAAAATACTCCATAATAATTTTTCGTAAGATGCTAATTCAATTCCAGTAAGATCAGAATGAAACCACTGAAAATAAATTGCTAATAAAAATGACACACTCATTCCAGTTATTTCGCTGTAAGCATTTACTCTCCACCAAAACCATCTCAAAAGAAAAATTGAACCTGTACCAGCACCTATTTGTAGTAAAATCTGGAAGGCTCCAAGGGCGTCAGATAATTCTAAAGCAAGAAAACCAGCCAATAACATTAATACAACAGTAGATATTCTGCCTACAAAAACAATTTCTTTCTCTGTCGCATCTTTTTTAATAAAACGCTTATAGAAGTCTAAAGAGATATAGGAAGCTCCCCAATTAAGATGGCTTGATATAGTACTCATAAATGCAGCAATAAGGGATGCTAATACCAAACCTAATAAACCACTAGGTAAGAGATATAACATTGCAGGATATGCTATGTCATTACCAATAATAGATTGATCAACTAAAGGAAAAGCTGATGATATATCAGTTAATGTTGGATAAATTATCAAAGATGATAGGGCAATAAGAATCCATGGCCACGGCCTTAGAGCATAATGAGCGACATTAAATAAAAGAGTAGAATATATAGCATTCTTTTCGTTTTTAGCTGATAGCATTCTTTGGGCAATATAACCCCCTCCACCTGGTTCTGCACCAGGATACCATACTGCCCACCACTGGACAGCAATTGGTATAATTAAAATTGTTAAAAATGTTTCTTTATCACTTACTTCAGGAAAAAAAGCTAATTTATTAATAACTAAAGGATTATTGATTAAACTTTGCAATCCACCGATATCATTTAAATTTAGTATGTATATACATGCCCATACTGAACCCACCATAGCCAAAACAAATTGAATCAAATCAGTAATGACAACACTTCTTAGTCCACCTAAAGAACTGTAAAATACAGTTATTACTGACGAGTAAAAAACGCACTCAAAAGGTGAAAGATTTAACAATACACCTCCTATTTTTATACCAGCCAAACAAACAGATGCCATAATCATAACATTGAAAAAAACACCTAAATAAATAGCTCTAAATGCTCTCAAAAATTTAGCAGGATTTCCACTATATCTTAATTCATAAAATTCTAAATCGGTTAACACCTTGGACCTTCGCCATAGTTTAGCATAAAAAAAGACTGTCATCATTCCAGTTAGTAAAAATGCCCACCACTGCCAATTACCTGAAACCCCATTTTCTCTTACAATATTTGTAACTAAATTAGGAGTATCAGCGGAAAATGTTGTGGCTACCATAGATATTCCAAGCATCCACCACGGCATGTTCCTTCCAGACAAAAAAAACTCCTTAGAATTTTTTCCAGATTTTTTTGATGTTACAAACCCTATGAGAATAAAAACAGCAAAAAATGAAAAAATTATTATCCAGTCAAGAATTGATATTTGCATATTGACATTAAATATAGTTATTAAATTTTTTTTACAATAAACTTATCTTTTGCAAGATTTAAAAACTAATGACATCTAACTCCGTATATGAAAACGTGAATATTTTAAGTTTTTTATAATCAATTTATTATTTTTGCAACATGAAATCATTAACAACATTTCTTTTCATATTTCTAGCTAGTAGTACTTACAGATGTAGAGAAGCTGAAGACACAATTAATTGTGCAGATGCCGCAAAACAAATGGTTGGTACTTGGGAAGGCAGAGCAGATTACACTAGTTCATCAGCAAACGGAACTACTCATAAAATGACTCTATCTGTTATATCTTCTAATGATTGCTTCTTCCAAGGTATAAGTGCTTTTAATGAATCAAATACTACATTCGTAATTTCTGGAACTATAGATAAATACGGATGGGTAGAATTCATGGAAACTGAATATGAGATTAATGGTGGAGAATATACTGACTGTCAAGGAAATGGTTCAAATTGGAGTAATCCATGCAACAGGTGGCCATATGTAAGATGGAGACCAGGAACAAAATTTCATGAGGCAAGGTTTAGATCAGACCCATATATATTAAATGGAGAATTTTTTACTGCAGGAGGTGGTTGGAATAGTACTATAAGAGGTAATTTCACCTTCACAAAATAAAACATGAACAGATCATTACTGATAATGGCCGGAGGTATGGGAAGCCGTTACGGTGGATTAAAACAAGTTGATAGTTTCGGACCAAATAATGAATCTATTTTAGACTATTCAATCTATGATGCAATAAAGGTAGGCTTTAACAAAATAGTAATATTATCATCACCAAAACTTAAAGATTACTTTATTAATAAATACCATGATATATTCTCTAGAATGGATAATATAAGTTTAGAGATTGTAACCCAAGACCCAAATTATGGCCTTTCTAACTTTTCTCTCCCAGAAACAAGAGAAAAGCCTTGGGGAACTGGCCACGCAGTTTTATGTTGTGAAAATGTTATAAATGAACCATTTGCCACTATTAATGCCGATGATTTTTATGGATACGGTGCATTTAATAAAGTTTATGACTCATTAAATTATATAGTAGAAAATAATATAATGGTATCTACTATATCATACTTAATTGAAAATACGCTATCAGAAAATGGAGGTGTATCTAGGGGAGTATGCATTACAGATAACAAAAAACTTGTTGGAATAAACGAGACACATGAGTTAGAAATGAAAGGGAATATTATCTATGGATACTATGATAATAATAAGGTGGAACATGTTATTGGAACTCAAGTTGCAATGAATTTGTTCGGATTTCAAGACTCAATATTTTCTCTTCTTAGAAAAGAATTTAAAATATTTCTAGAAAAAAATATTAATGAAAAAAAGAATGAATTTTTATTACCAGAAGTAATAGGTAAAGAAATTAAAAACAATGTATTTGTAGATACTACAAATGAAAATTGGTTCGGAGTAACTTACAAAGATGATAGTGAAATTGTGAGAAATAAAATAAAAGAATTAGTTAAAAAAAATACATATCCCTCTTTACTTTGGGATTAATTATTTTATTGAATGAAATACATTTATTTAACTTTTATATTATTAGCAAGTAGTACGTATAGATGTGCTGATGATGTTGTTGATTGTAATGAAGCATCAAAAAATATGATTGGAGAATGGTCTGGAACAATAAATTATACAAACCCATACTATGCAAATGGTAAAACTCATAATTTTTCATTAATCATAAATTCATCAAATGATTGTACGTTTAAAGGTTTTTCTACATTTGAAGATTCAAATACTTCATTTAATGTAAGTGGAGTAATAGATATTTATGGATGGGTTTCTTTCATAGAAGACGACTATAGATTTGACAGTGGAGAATACTTAACCTGTGTTAATTTTGAATCAAATGATAATACATGTGAAACTTGGCCTTATATGAGATGGAAAGAGGGAACAAAGTATGAAGAAACAAGAATCAAAATTGATCCTAATGTATTGACTGGTAAAATTCACAGACCGTCAAGCTTTGAAAGTAGATGGAGAATTTTAAGGGGAGATTATTCCATGTCTAAAAATTGATAAAAAAAGGTATTTAATTTATCAATTTGATAAAAAAAAAAATTATTATTGAAAACTAAAATAAATATCATGAAAAATATACTTACAACGTTAATTTTATTTTTTTTAACATTAACTATTAATGCACAAACTGCTAGAGAGTACCTCAGTCCTGTCGCAAGTCCCCAGGCATCTGTTACTCAAAATGTAGGAATGACTAAAATATCAGTTTACTATTCATCCCCTGGTGTAAAAGGAAGAATTATATTCGGTGATTTAGTACCTTACGGCGATTTATGGAGAGCTGGAGCTAATAGCCCAACAATTATAGAATTTTCTACTGATGTAAAAATCAAAGAAAAAACATTAAGAGCTGGTAAATATGCAATAGCAATGACACCTAGAAAAAATGGTAATTGGACAATAGATTTAAATAAAGAAGGCAAATACCCTTTCGCTTATAGAAAAGATGGAAAAATTGATATGGATGCATACAATGCAGATTTAGCTCATAGTTTTGATGTTGAGATTGTTACATGGGATAATTCGATTGAAAGACTAACATACGTTATTGATGCAAATGACAATAAGGTTGCTAATATTAACTTACTATGGTCAAATGCTATAGTATCATTTCAGGTGGATACTATGCCAGAAGAACACTTAAAAAGATTTGCAAAAACTTTAGAGTAAACCATTCAATTTTAATATATGAAAACTTCTCTCAAGATTATTAATTTTTATGATAATCTTGAGAGGATTTCTTATAAGAGTAAAATAGATGTATTAAATCCTTATATAAGCCCTGAGGTTAAAAAAATCTATACAGCATTTTATCATAAATTTTTTGATGATAATAATAAAAGAATTATTCTATTTGGAATAAATCCTGGAAGATTAGGTGGTGGAATTACTGGAATTCCATTTACAGATCCTTATAATCTCAAAGAGAAATGTGGTATTGACTCAAATTTTGATATAAAAAAAGAATTGAGTTCTAAATTCATATATGAAATGATAAATACTTATGGTAGTATTCATCTATTTTATAAAAAATTTTTTATTTCAAGTATTTGCCCATACGGATTTACATTAAATGGGAAAAACATAAACTATTATGATGATATTAGATTATTCAATAAATGGAAGAATAAAATAGTTGAATGGATTAGATTTCAAATTAAACATATAGCATCAAATAAGACTTGTGTTATAATTGGAAAAGGAAAAAATCAAAAATTTTTTGAATTATTAAACAAAGAGTATAAATTCTTTGATGAAACTATTGCGCTACCCCATCCAAGATGGATTTTGCAATATAGATCTAAACAAAAGAATTTTTATATTGAAAATTATATTAAAACATTAAAACAAATTAAATTATGAATAGCAGAAGAAAATTTATAAAGAATTTAACAGCAGTAGGAGCAACAGTTCCTTTAGTTGCAAATATTGAAGCAAAACCTAAAAAAAATAAAGGCCCTGTTATTCTATGTAGCAGAGGAGAAGTTTGGGGTGAAAAAGTTTTAAAACCAGGATGGGATATACTTGCAAATAATGGTAAACTATTAGATGCAATCGAAGTATCCTCTAATGTCACAGAATTAGACCCTGAAGATACTTCCGTTGGATATGGAGGTTTACCAAATGAACATGGAGTTGTACAGCTAGATGCTTCGATTATGTATGGACCTACTCATAATTGTGGATCAGTAGCAGCTCTTGAAGGAATAAAAACACCTTGTTCGGTAGCAAGACTTGTTATGGAGAGAACAGACCATATACATATAGTTGGAAAAGGAGCTCAAAATTTTGCTAAGTTACATGGATTTAAAGTTGAAAACTTATTGACTGAGAAAGCTAGAAAAATATGGTTAAGTTGGAAAGAAAATTTATCAACTAAAGATGACTGGTTCCCTCCTGCCAATAATAACTATGATGATAATAGGACAACTGGAACCATTAATGTACTTGGAATTGATGCAGATAATAACGTGGCGGGAATTACTACAACTAGTGGACTTGCATACAAAATACCAGGCAGAGTTGGTGACTCTCCTATTATAGGTGCTGGATTATATGTTGATAATGAAGTTGGAGCTGCTGGTGCAACCGGAAGAGGTGAGGAAATATTAAGAACCTGTGGATCTTTCTTTGTAGTTGAGCAAATGCGTAATGGAAAAACTCCCCAAGAAGCCTGCGAGGCATTATGTCAGAGAATAATTGATATAAATGGAGGGACAAAAAATATCAATTTTAATGATAAAATAGTTGCCTTAGGAAAAGATGGAAGTGTTGGATGTGCGTCTATAAAAGAGAAGAAAGGAAATAATCCAAAACTTGCTTACTGGTCAAATAATGGATTTAAAGTCTATAAGGGAACTTATCTTATTGAAGATAAATCAATAAATTATGTAGGTTAACTTAACTAAAAACTCATTAGCCATATCACCTTTTCTGATCTTATATCCAAAATCTAGTCTAGACCTAGACATTATTATAAATTGTATACCTGGAGCAAAAGTTGACATAAACTTATTGTACCTTAAAGGATATTTATTACTTAAAATTGAACTAGTTAAATACTCAAAATATATATTAAAATTTGTCTGTTTATAAGATTTGTATTTTCTAGGAAACAGAAGATATCCTGCTGATATAGAATTATGTATTGAGTTAAAATTTTTATCATCATAAATGCCATCAGATGTTTTGTTTGATATTACACCAAATCCTGATGTCACTGAAATAGCTAGTTTTTTTATTAATTGTGTTGCTATAAGACCAACCTCTAACCCAGAATCTTGAATTTCTATATCATAATTATTTAATAAAAACTTATAATTTGGCATATTCCATTTACCATGATTAGCATATTTGATGAATGAAGATAATCTGGTATGATACTTTTGCTTATCAGTAGATAATATTCTTTGCTTTGAGTAAAATTTAAATCCATTAAACCGAGAATTAGTATTAATATCAAATGGATTATTTGATATTTGAAATGCCGCACTAACCATTATATTTTTTGAAATTCCATAGGATATTTGAGGTATTAATAGTTTAGCAGAAGATTGAGATCCAGGTTCATTATTCTCGTTTAAAAAAATTGTGTGGTGATGGAGTCTAACAACTTTAGTTCCTTTTGGAATTAAACTAGCTGGTTCGGTATTGATGTAAAGCTCCTGAGCAGATGAAAAACCTGAGAAAAATAATAAGAAAAGAATAAAAAATATTCTCATTTACAGTGTAGTATTATAAACTGCTTTTAAGATGAAAGACTTTATTAGACTTTAAAT
Organism: uncultured Marinoscillum sp.; assembly: GCA_964527965.1. Classification (GTDB taxonomy): domain Bacteria; phylum Bacteroidota; class Bacteroidia; order Cytophagales; family MED-G16; genus MED-G16. The sequence goes on along the minus strand of CAZGPH010000003.1, from coordinate 131,254 downwards.
TATCGTGTTTTGAACAACATGATGCTGTATGCAATCCTGTTTCGTAACAAGAATGTGATGTTTTTCCTGAAATTATCTCATAATCCTTTTTTCTAATAAAGTTTTTATCAACTAAGGTAAAAACATTTGTTTCAACATTTTGATCAGAAAAAATGTGAAATAAATTTTCGTTAATAAGATTATGCTCATCATTTTCTGCTTTAAGGTTGTCATTGAAAACAATTTCAATTGAGCCAACAAAAAAACCAGCATCTTCAACTTTTTCTTGAATTAGATCAAAATCAACAAAAGCATCATCTTTAAATTCCAATTTAAATGAAGTTGCTTCTAAATCAGGAGTAATTGACTTTATAAAATCAAGTTTTTCAAGACTTTTTTGAGTTGAATATGAACACATTGCACATGTCAAACCAGTAGCTTTTAAATTTGTATAGAATGATTGAGAATATCCGATATTGAATATTAAAATCAACGATAATGTAATTAAGAATTTCTTCACTATTTTTATTTAAATATTTGTAAAAATAATAAAAAATGAGATTAGTATCATTCCTTTCACTTTTTTTAACAATAATAAGCTGTAATATTTCAAATAATAAAATGGCTAAAGATTTCTATGTCTTATCTGATCTTGAAGGAAATGCATTCGATTTAGATAAACAAAAAGGTAATGTTGTAATACTAAATATTTGGGCAACTTGGTGCAAACCATGTATTGCTGAATTTGAAAGTCTAGAAAAAGTAAAAGAAAAATTTCAAGATAGAAACATTAAGATTATTGCAGTCTCAAACGAAGATTTGAAATTAATTAATGAGTTTTTAGATAAAAGAAAATATAATTTAAAATTTATAAAACTTAATGGTGACTTATCGTATTTTAATGCTTACAGTTTGCCAACGACTGTAGTTTTTGATAAAAATGGTGAAGAGGCATTTAGATTAACCGGAGGTGTAGATTTTAATACAAATAATTTTATTAATAAAATTATTGAGATTGAAAAGTTATAATTTTTTCATTCCATCAGTCATATAGCCTATTAACCTTCTTGATTCAATATATTTATCCATATGATACTTGTCATAAGTTGGATCATCTAAGTAGACAGAATTAATTCTTACATTTTTAGAAGCTTGAATAAATTTCCCATTTCCAATCCATATTGCTACGTGATCAATTCTTCTTTTTCCATTTTTATAATAACCAAAAAACATTAGATCACCTTCTTGTAGTTTATCCCAGTTTCTATCAGCATCAACTAATAGACCCTCATTTACTTGTTGCGATGCATCTCTTGGTATTATAATACCATTCATTAAGTATACAGTCTTAGTAAAACCAGAGCAGTCAAACCCTTTAGAAGAAGTGCCACCCCATAGGTATGGTACACCAATAAATTTTTTTGAGTTAATTATCAAGTCAGAAATTGAACTCTTAGAATTACTAATCCTTGACAAGTATCTACTCTCAACCCAACCTACTCTCTTATCAGGATATTGAATTTTATAAAAATTATTTTTTTTGTCAATAACCTTTAAAATTGAACCAACTACTAGATCAGAAACTATTTGATTTTTTTGAGTTGATTCGTAAGCAAATCCTTGAGTTTTATTAAATATGTAGTTGTCTTCAAAATAATTTGAATATTCCATTTCTGAGACAATAGCAATTCCACCATGATCTATCCATGATATGTAATTATCTGGAGTCTGAATAAGGTACCATTCTCCTTGTTTCTTTAAAACATTAACCTTTGTCCCAAGTAAGGTTTGAGAAACTAACTCAGATGAGTGTGAAGGTTTTCCTCTTAAATTACCTACGGAGTTATTGATTATCCCAAATCTCTTTTTCTTAGGAAGCAGATCAATATTATCCTCATATTTTATGTATAAACTATCTAAAATATTTAAAAAATCTTGCTTAGCAGATTTTAAGTTAGTTTCCCCATCAAGGATCACAATATTATTTTTATATGAAAACTTTATATCAAAAAGAGCTACCCTTTTATCTGGAGCATATTTATTTTTAATTAATTCTAAATTAGAATAAAGTTTATTATCATGATTATAACTTGAACATGAAAGAAATAAAAAAAAGAAAAAATATCTTATCATTTTAGTTCATTAAATCTATCAAAAAGATCAATAATATATGGAATTGAACCACTTGAGTGATTTTCTCCTTGAAGCTGAATAAATTCTATTTTTGATTTATCAGCTCCCAGAGAGATGAAATTATTATAAGTGTCAACTGAATTCTGATATGGGACCGTAATATCATCAGTACCATGGTACATTAACATCTTCTTTTTTGGAATCCAATTATCCAAACTATTTTCTTCAAAAGCATCAACGATAACTTTTAAATCTGGATCTGAGTAAATATTATTTCTAAAATTAGATGTTAATAATAAACTTAAATCATCTGTTAATATAGAATTAATTTCATATCCTGAATATTTACCATTAAAATATGAAGGTATTAAATCTGAATAAGGTTCATTAAACATAGCAGAAAGAGGGAGATCCCAATCATAAGATGTTTTATAACCTATAGCAACATATGCTATATAATATGGGACATGATAAGTTTCCTTTGATAGGAAATAATCTAGCATTCCTGTTATATCATAACCTCCAGACGCAGGTGCTGAAGCTATTAGGTTCAATCCTTTATAACTGTTTTGTTCCATATTATGATGAGTAGACATAGTTGCAAACCCACCTTCGGAATATCCCGATAAGAATACATCACCATTAAAGTTATACCCTTCGATTCTCGCTAATTCTTTTGTTGCTCTGATCATATCCACAACAGTCTGTCCTGTTATATCAGATCTATAATATGGATGTACGATATCATCTGATACACCAAAACCTAAATAGTCAGGTATGACAACTATATATCCTGCACTAGCAGCATTTGAAAAGAAGCTGTACTGAATAAGATCTTCTGTTGGAGCGTCAGCATGAAGTGATGTAGTCCCATGATTAAAGTTAAGTATGGGCATTCCCTTATCTGTATCTGGGAAAGCTACAAGACCAGAGGCCTTGATGTTCTTCCCCTTATAAGTTGTGTTATATGAAATAGTATACAAACTAATACCATAATCTAAATAGCTTTTTAGATTTTCAAATTCAGAGTCTTGGACAATTGTAATTACATTATCTTTTGTGATAGAAAAAAGCTTTGTGTATGTATCTATATGAACCCTTGTAAGTTCATCTTGACTTTCACATGAAAATAATAGAATTGCTACTAATAAATAAGATTTTATTTTATTCATATGTAATTTATTTCATACAAATTTAGTTAATATTGATTTATGGATAACTATGGTTTTCTCTCTTTAATTCCACCATTGATAGCAATTATATTAGCAATAAGAACAAAACAGGTTTTTATATCTTTATTAACTGGTATTTTTTTTGGATGGCTTATAATAGGAAATTGGAATCCATTAGAAGGGCTTTTCTTGACAATTGAAAATATTGTAAGCGTATTTGATGACCCAGGAAACACAAGAGTAGTGTTTTTTACCTTCTTAGTTGGATCACTAATTACTCTAATTCAAATTTCAGGTGGTGTTGAAGGGTTCATTAAAAGTTTTCAAAAAAAATTAGGAAAAGGCAGTGATGAGACTAACAGAAAAAAAGTTCAGTTTTATGCTTCTTTAACGGGAATATTAATATTTGTTGAGTCAAATATTTCTGCACTAACAGTTGGCACAATATTCAGACCTATATTTGATAAACTTAAAATTTCAAGAGAAAAATTAGCTTATATAGCTGATTCTACTTCAGCTCCATCTAAACTATTAATTCCATTTAATGGATGGGGAGCATTTATAATGGGTCTGCTAATAACTCAAGGTATTGAAAATCCATTTATGGCATTGATATCTGCAATGAAATATAATTTCTATCCGATGTTAGTTATAATAGTTTTATTAGCCATAGTCGCAACTGGTAAAGACTTTGGCTTAATGAAAAAAGCTGAAGAGAGAACAAAAAAAGGTGAATTGTTCGATAAAGGATCATCGCCTATGATCTCTGAAGATATAACTATAATTAAAACTAAAGATGGAGTAAAACAAAACTCATTGAGTATGTTAATTCCTATGGTTTCAATGATTGTGATAATGCTATGTATGTTATTCTACACTGGATATGATAAATCTGAAGAAAATATTACTTTTTTTGGAATTTTAGGAAATGCATCAGGTTCTACCTCAGTTTTATACTCAGTAATATTATCGATATTAGTGGCATCTGCGTACTATATCATAAATGGAATACTTTCAATAAAAGAAATTATTTCTTATTCTATAAAGGGTATGTCTGGAATGATGCAACTCTCATTATTAATAATGTTAGCATTTGCTATAGGTAGCTTATGTAATGAGTTAGGAACTGGAATATACGTGTCTAATGAATTAGAAAACATCTTATCACCAAAACTAGTGCCTGTTTTACTTTTTCTGACAAGTTGTTTTATTTCGTTTTCTACAGGAACATCATGGGGTACTTTTGCTATTATGATAGCTATTGCTGTTCCTATATCTGATCAGATGGGCATAGATAGTTCTTTAGCAGTTGCTGCAGCTCTAGGTGGAGGTCTTTTTGGAGATCATTGTTCTCCTATATCAGACACTTCTGTAATTTCATCTATGGCTTCTGCAAGTGATCATATAGATCACGTAAAGACTCAGTTACCTTATGCTCTAATCTCTGGAGTGATAACAAGTCTTCTGTATTTATTTATTGGATTATCTCTATAAAAAAAAGCACCTGATAAATCAAATGCTCTTATTACTTAACTAACTAAACTATTCACGTTTGAATAATACCCAAAACTATATTTTTGTTGTTATTAGACTATCTATATAATCTTAAAATAAAGTTAAGAATATGTTAAGTTATCAGATATATCTATTAATTAGGTTTTCAAAAAACTCTTGTCTACCTGATTTTAAATTAGGCTCATCTATCTTCTTTGCATATGAATTCATTTGTTTAAGAGTAAGCTCACGATTTGTGAATTTTTTTCCTAGATCTGATTCAAATGATGAATATCTTTTTTTTATCATTGATATATAGTCTGAATCCTCAATTATTTTTTGAGTAATTAATAATGATTTTGCAAATAGATCTATACCACCAATATGAGAATGAAATAAATCCTCTAAATCTGTAGAGTTCCGTCTAGTCTTAGCATCAAAATTAATACCTCCACCTTGAAGTCCTCCAGATCTTATAATCACAAGTAAAGCCTCAACAATTTCATAAATATTATTTGGGAATTGATCTGTATCCCATCCATTTTGATAATCCCCTCTATTAGCATCTATACTTCCTAACATATTAGAATTTGCTGCAGTTTGTAACTCATGATCAAAAGTATGGTTTGCAAGTGTTGCATGATTAACCTCAATATTTAGTTTAAAATCTTTATCAAGATTATATTCTTTTAAAAATCCAATTACAGTGGCAGCATCATAATCATATTGATGTTTTGATGGCTCCATAGGTTTAGGTTCAATAAAGTAACATCCTTTAAAGCCTTGAGATCTACCATAGTCTTTAGCCATATGGAGAAATGTAGCAAGATTATCAAGTTCTCTTTTCATATCAGTATTAAGAAGAGACATGTAGCCTTCTCTTCCACCCCAAAACACATAATTTTCACCCTTTAACTTTATGGTAACATCTATTGCGTTTTTTACTTGAGCACCTGCATATGAGACAACATCAAAATCAGGATTAGTTGCTGCCCCATTCATATATCTTGGATTAGAAAATAAATTAGCTGTACCCCATAATGGCTTTATTTTAGAGTTTTTCATTTTCAAAATACAATAATCAGATATATCATCTAATCGTTTTTCTGATTCTGATATCGTTTTTCCTTCATCTACTAGATCAAAATCATGAAAACAAAAATATTCTAAATCAAGTTTAGATATAAATTCAAACGCAGCATCCATCTTTTGATATGATCTTTGCTTAACATCTTTTAATTCCATCCAAGGATATTTTTTGGTGCCAATTCCAAAAGGATCATTACCAGAATTTACAAAAGAATGCCAGTATGCTACAGCAAATTTAAAATGCTCTTTCATCGGCTTTCCCAATACAACTTTTTCTTTATCATAAAATCGATAAGAAAAAGGGTTATCGGATTCCTCCCCCTCAAAATTTATTTGATCAATACCTTTAAAAAATTCTTTCTGACCTATTATAGTTCCCACGTTTTTAATTTAATTTATTTAATACCATTTTCCAATTTAGATAAGACTCTTCTAAATTTTGTGAATGAGAGGGGTTCAATTCATCTACACACTCAAGACTTTGAAAGGCATCTTTTTCGTCTTTATAGTAACCTATTCCTATTCCGGCACCTCTTGCGGCTCCAATAGACCCATCTGTTTCATAAACTAATAATTTTACCTTGGATATATTAACAAATGTCTTTCTGAAAATTTTACTTTTAAAAAGATTTTGATTTCCAACTTTAACAGTATTCACCTCTATGCCCATATCTCTTAATAATTCAATTCCATATGATAATGAAAATGAAACACCTTCTAGAACCGATTTAGTCAAATGATATTTATTATGCCTATTAAAGTCAATACCATGAAACATGGATTTAATATTGGTATTATTAGATAATATTCTTTCTGATCCATTTCCAAAAGGAAAAAATATTAAATCATCTAATGTTTTAATAGATTCTGCGTTTTTATCCATTTCAGAATAAGAAACCTCACCTAAAATTTTTTTTATCCATGAATAAGCTATTCCTGATCCATTTATACAAAGTAAGATCCCATTTCTTTTTTTTCGAGAGGAATTATTACAATGTAAAAAAGTATTAATTCTATTATTTTGATCATATATTTTCTTATCTGAAATACAATATATAACGGCTGATGTTCCTGCTGTAGCAGCAATTTCTCCAGGCTCTAAAACATTTAATGAAAATGCATTATTAGGTTGATCTCCACACCTATATGATATAACAACATTATCATTTAGACCGAATTCATCACAGTTTTCTTTTAGCAATGTTCCCTGGTCACCAAATGAATCAACCACATCAGGGAATTTATTTTTATCTATACCATAAAAGTTTATTAATTCTTCAGATATTTTTTCATTTTCAAAATCCCATAATATACCCTCCGACAAACCACATTTTGTAGTGGATAACTTTCCAGTAAGCTTAAATAATAAGTAATCACCAGGTAACATAAATTTATATATTGAGGAGTACTCATTTAAATTATTTTCCTTTACCCATCTTAATTTAGATGCAGTGAAATTTCCAGGAGAGTTTAATAAATGGTCAGATATTAATGATTTACTCAACTTCTTATTTGCATCTTCACCAATTTTAATAGCTCTAGAATCACACCATATGATAGATGGAAAAAGAATATCTCCATTTTCATCAATTGCAACGAGACCATGCATCTGATATGATATACCTATAGAAATAACAGATTGTAGATTATTTCTTTTCTTAAGAAAATAAAAGCATTCTTTCACACAATTCCACCATAATTTAGGGTCTTGTTCAGCCCAACCTTTTTTTGGAGATTCTATCTTCATCTCTTTTTGAGGATAGGTTACAGTATCTATATTTTCTCCATTAAGAAGATTAATTAATGTCATTTTAACTGAAGAGCTACCCAGGTCAATACCAATTGAATGTTTTTTTTCTGATAAATTCATATGACTAATTATAAAATTAAAAATATTATATTAGGATTATCTATGAGTAGTTCAAAAAATATCAAATTAAATTTAAGACAATCTATCAGCTTGGTATTAGGTAATATGATCGGTGTTGGAATATTTATGCTACCAGTATCTTTATCTCAATATGGATCAATAAGTATTATTGGTTGGATAACTTCAGGATTGATGGCTCTATTTATAGCTTCTATCTTTAGAAGATTAAGTTCTAAGTATCCGGGTGAAAATGGTGCATTCTACTATACTGAAAAAAGTTTTGGAGAATTTATTGGTTTCTTTGTTATTTGGGGTTATTGGGTATCTATTCTTCTAGTAAATGCAAGTATTGCTATAGCTATCACCAGTTACTCCACAGTATTCTTTGACTTTCTCAATATTACAAATTTTGCGATGATCTTTACAATTTTAATTTTATTAATAATTGCATTGATTAATTATAATGGAGTGAAAAGAGCAGGTAATTTTCAACTTGTAACCTCATTAATAAAAATAATACCATTATTAATAACTATAGTTATTGGTTTTTACGTTTTTGAAATAAGTAATTTTTTTCCAATTAATTCATCAGAAGATTCAAATTTTAATGCAATTAATATTACTACCACTCTAACATTTTTTGCTTTTCTTGGAATAGAATCCGCTACAATACCAGCTGATAGAATTGAGAACCCTAAAGAGAATATACCAAGAGCTACAATGATTGGGACAATCATAACAATTTTAATTTATCTACTATCTATGATTGCCTTAATAGGAATAATTCCTACTGATGAGATAGCTAACTCAAATGCCCCATTTGCAGATGCTATTGGTTCAGTATTAGGTGATAATCTAAAAAAAACAATTGCAATATTTGCTATAATATCTGGTTTGGGATCTTTAAATGGATGGACATTATTGCAGATTGAAATACCAAAATCTTTAGCAAAGAGAAAACTAATGGGAAAAATTTTTATGAAAAAAAATAAAAATGATGTTCCATACATAGGTCTTATAATATCTACTTTAATTGTTAGTTTTTTAATTATTATGAATTTTTCAAAAAGCTTAACTGATATTTTTACATACTTAATTTTAACTTCTACATTTTGTAGCCTGATGCTGTACTTATTTGTCTCTATTTCTGAGTTTACAATTTTAGTAAAACAAAGAAAACCAATATCAGAACTAAAAACATCATTATTTACTGGAATACCCTCCTTTATATTTATTATCTGGTTAATTTATGGAGTAGGATATGAGTCAATAATATCTGGTTTATTTCTACTTTCCTTTTCTATTCCTATCTATATTTATCAAAAAAAATATGCTTAATATAGATGCAATAAGAAAGCAATTCCCATCACTCTCTCTAAAAGATAAAAATGGAAATCAAATTATTTATTTAGATGGTCCTGGTGGCACACAGGTTCCAAATATGGTTATAGAAGGAATATCTAATTACTATAAGAAGTGTAATGCTAATACACATGGTGAATTTAATACCAGTAAAGAAACTGATATATTAATGGATTCCTTAAGAGAAAAAGCATCCATATTCTTAGGAGCGGAAAATAAAAAATGTATTTCATTAGGTCACAACATGACTACCTTAAATTTCAGTTTAGCAAGAGGTCTATCTAAATTATTTAGGAAGGGAGATGAAGTTATAATTACTGACCTTGATCATGAGGCAAATAGAGGTCCATGGAAAACACTTGTCGAAAAAGGAATTAAAATTATAAGAATTAATGTTTTAGAAAATGGTGTTTTAGACTATGATGATTTTAAAAATAAAATAAATGATAATACTGTAATGATAGCAATGGGTATGTCTTCAAATGCTATAGGGACAGTTAATGATTTTTCTAAAATTAAAAAAATAATAGAAAATAAAGACATTCTATTTTTACTTGATGCTGTACATTATGCTCCACACTTCCCTATTGATGTAAAAAAAATTGGTTGTGATATCTTATTGTGTTCGGCTTATAAATTTTACGGGCCACATATTGGAGTTTTATATTGCAAGTTAAATTTGCTAGATAAATTAGAAACTGATAGGCTTATTGTTCAAGATCAAAAGGCTCCATATAGAATTGAGACAGGGACATTAAACCATGCGGCATGTCATGGGGTTGAGAAGGCTATTGATTTTATTTCATCTTTAGGGTCTGGAAATTCATATAGAGATCAAATTAATGACGCTTATGAAAAACTTGGAAAACATGAAAATAAATTAGCATCATATTTATATAATTCCCTTTCTAGCATTAAAAATATAGAAGTTATAGGACCTGATTTTTCTAATTTAAGAACACCTACTGTTTCATTTGTACATAAAACTAAATCTGCAAATGAGGTCTGTAAATTACTTGGAAAGAAAAATATTTGTGCTTGGGATGGACACTTTTATGCAATAAAAGCAATACAAAAATTGGGACTAGAAGAACAAGGTGGAGTTACAAGACTAGGAGTTTCAGTATATAATAATGGAGAAGAAATTGAAAATACTATAAAGGCTATTTCTCAGATTTAATATTTTTTTTATAATATTTCTTCATAACAAAATTAAGTGTCTTATAAGAGTTTAGTAAAATATCATCAATTATTGATTTTTTCATCCACTCTACCTTTTCAATCTTTTCTTTTTTCTGTGGCTTCATCTTTGAATCATCTATACTGTCCATTCTAAACCAGGTTGTCTTCTTCAAAACATATTTTTTATTTCTAGTATATGTGTGCCATGTAGAAGTGATTTTTTCTTTACACTCAACATCAACCATAGTTTCCTCTTCAACCTCTCTCTTTGCACAGTCTTTTATTGTCTCACCCTTATCAAGTTTACCTTTTGGGAGATCCCACTTCTTCATCCTATAAATAAAAAGGATTTCATCTGATTTATTTTTAACAACCCCTCCTCCTGCCTTAACTATATTAAACATTTTTTTTACTTTTTTAAGTACTGACTTATAATCCTTAAGAGTTATTGTTATAGAATATATTTTTTTAAACTTATGCAATGTCATTTTTTTAAGTAAATCAACAATAGTAGTTATTGTACCATCATAAATTAAAACTCTAGAATATAATTTTTTAGGAACTATTCCTGATGAACCATCAACATAAGTATCAAAATCTTCTTTTTTTAATTTTAAATTATTGAGAGGGTTAAAAAAGATAGGGATATCATTTACAAATATAGTTTTCATATAAAGATAAAATTGAATGAAATAATATTAAAATTAATCTTACTTTTGTTAAAATATGAAATCTCTAGAGCTATTAAATAGTTTGCTGAAAATAAATTCAATAAAGATTAATCTTAAAACCCCCTTTAATTGGGCTTCAGGTTGGAAATCTCCTATATATTTTGATAATAGAATTTCATTATCATATCCTAAAATAAGATCAGAAATAACAGAGAGATTAACAGAAATTATTAAAGAAAATTATAAAAATGTAGATAGCATAGCAGGTGTTGCTACAGCAGGCATACCACAAGGTGCTCTAGTATCAAGTGAGTTAGAACTTCCCTTTTCTTATGTGAGATCCAAACCAAAATCTCATGGTATGAAAAACTTGATAGAAGGAAGACTAGAAGAAAATAAGAACATCATCCTCATAGAGGACTTGATTTCAACTGGTGGCAGTTCAATAAAAGCCGTAGAAGCTATTAGGGATGCCGGATCTAATGTTCTAGCAGTCCTATCAATATTCAACTACGGTTTTAATCTATCGACAGACAATTTCAATAAAATCAAGTGCAATGCTGAAAGCGTATTTTACTATAGCGACCTACTAGAAGTTGCACTAGCTAATAACTATATCAGCGAGAAAGAACTTGTTAAATTAAAATCTTGGAGAGAAAATCCTGGGGAATGGAAATAAATATCAATTAAGATATTCTTTTCACGTTTCCAGCTATTTTACCTTTTTTACCGTCAACTAATTCAAATTCTACTGAATCACCTTCGTTGATTTGATCAACTAATCCAGTCGAATGAACAAAATGTTCAGCTTCATTACCATCTTCGATAATAAAACCGTAACCTTTAGAAATGTTAAAAAATTTTACTTTACCTGTACTCATAATATTTAAAATTAGAGCGCAATATATCTTATATATTTTATAATATCCACTATTATTTTATTTCTTTTCAACATATGTTAATTCTACAGGAATAATTTGGTCTTTAGCATTCAATTTTTCAAAGGCTACTGTAGATAATCTTATATCAATTTTATCATTATTACCTGTTCTAGGGAGTTTTCCTATGACTCTAACTATAACTATGTTTTCATTCATCTGATTTTTTACAAAAATTATAGTTCCTATCTCTGCTGTTTTATGTAATGCTAAATATTTATCAGAATCTTCTGAATCATTAATAGATGAAGCAAAACCTTCTACTCTATTCGTTTTTATTTCATTATTAGAATTAATAATAACATCGTCTTCTGGTTCAAATTCACTTATTATTATTTTTTGGCCTATCGAAAGAGTATTCCCTTTTAAATTATTAATACTCTTAAGTTCTTCAATACTCTTATTAAACTTTTTAGATATTGAGTAAAAAGTTTCACCTTTTTCTACGGTATGGTATTCTTTACGTTGAGCATAAGAGTTGTTATAAGAAATAAAGAAAAATATTAGAGCAATTTTTAATAACTTTATTGACATAATTTCAAATTAAAACTTGTTATGAAATCAAATATATTGAAGGTTTTATTATTTTCTGTTCTACCATTATTTTTTATTAATGCTAATGATAAAGAAACAAAGGTGTTAGTTGGAGAAATTAAATCTAATATTGATCCAAGAACTAACAGGTATACAAAATTACTACTTGAGGAAGCAAGTGAAAAAGAATATGATATAATAATTATCGAAATGGATACATATGGAGGAGCTGTAAATGATGCCGATGATATTAGAACTAGAATATTAGATTTCGAAAAACCTATATATGTATGGATAAATAAAGATGCTGCATCTGCAGGAGCTTTAATATCTATAGCAACAGATAGTATTTATATGAGTAGTGGAGCAAGTATAGGAGCAGCTACCGTAGTTACAGGAGATGGAACTCAAGCTCCTGACAAATACCAGTCATATATGAGATCCATAATGAGGTCTACTGCGGAGGCTAAAGGTAGAGATCCAAAAATTGCTGAAGCAATGGTAGATGAAGATATAGAAGTAGATAGTATTTCTGCCGAAGGAAAAGTAATTACTTTTTCAACTCAAGAAGCAATAAAATTCGGATTTTGTGATGCAGAATTAAATTCGATTGAAGAAATCTTAGAAAGACAAAATATTAATAATTATAACATAACAAAATATGAATTAGGTTCAACAGAAGATATTATCTCTTTTTTCCTTAATCCAGTAGTCAGCAGTGTATTGATATTGTTAATACTTGGAGGATTATACTTTGAAATGCAAACACCTGGAGTAGGTTTTCCTATAGTAGCTTCTATAACTGCTCTAATTTTATATTTAGTTCCATACTACCTAAATGGAGTTGCTGAAAATTGGGAAATTTTATTATTTTTCATTGGTATAATATTTATTGCTCTAGAAGTATTTGTTATACCTGGATTTGGTGTTTTTGGAGTCATAGGTCTGTTCTCATCATTAGGCTCTTTAATATTAATAATGTTAAATAATGACATGTTTGATTTTACTTTTGTATTATCTAGAGATTTAATTGCATCAAGTCTTTCAGTTTTTATTTCAGTTTTTAGTTTTGGTTTATTAGTACTTTTTGGTGGCATTAAACTTACTGACTCAGAAGCATTTAAGAAAATTGCATTAAATGAAACTCAAGAAACCGGTAAAGGATATGTTTCAAAAAAATATTCAGATAATCTACTAAATATGAAAGGTAAATCTTTTACAGTATTGAGACCAAGTGGAAAAGTTATAATTGACGAAAATATTTATGATGCCTCAACATCTGGTGAATACATTGAAAAAAATAAAAAAATTATTGTAACTAATAACGAAGGTTCATCTCTAAAAGTAAAGAAAGCCTAAATGAAGATTATAGGTATAATACCTGCAAGAATGGAGTCTTCAAGACTTCCTGGAAAGCCCCTAATAAATATTGGAAATAAATCAATGATTAGAAGAGTTTATGAATCTGCTATGAAAGTAAATCTAATTAATGAGTTATATGTAGCTACACCAAATAAAGAAATTTTTGATCATGTTAATGAATTTGGAAAAGTTATTATGACATCTAAAAACCCCTTAAATGGGACTGAGAGAGTATACGAAGCATATCAAAAATTAAATAAAGAATATGATTATATAATTAATATTCAAGGTGATGAACCATTTATAAAAAAAGAACAAATAGAAGATATTATCTCTATCTGTAAATCCCCTAATGAAATATGTACTCTAATTAAAAAAGAGAAATATTCTAATTTGATAGAAAGGGAATCTATTATGAAAGTAGTAAAAAATAACTCGGATGAGGCTATGTACTTCTCCAGATCATTAATTCCTTTTCAGAAAATAAAAACAGACTACAATAAACATATTTGTATCTATGCTTATACTCCAATTGCATTAAAAAAAATAATTTCTTTAAAACCATCAAAACTTGAATTAAGTGAATCTTTAGAACAACTTAGATGGTTAGAAAATGGATATACTGTGAAATTAAATACTACAAAATTTGATAGTTTTAGCATAGATACAAAAGAAGATCTTATCTTCGCTGAAGAATTTATAAATAAAAATAATTTAAAATGAACTTTCTAATTGATGTATTAGTAAATGCCGTAAAAGGAATTTTATCTTTCTTTATTAGCATAATAATTATAATTATTTTCTTCAGTATAGTAGGAGCCCTATTTACTCCCACAACAAAAGAAGAGATAACTGTATCCAAAAACAGTCTATTACATATAAATAATCTAAATATTATTGGTGATAGAGATACTAAAGGAGATGAATTAGATTTAAATTTTGATATTCCATTACCTCTTCCAATACTTGATAATAGCCAAACCGAAAAAATAAGCCTTTTAACATTTGAAAACATTATTAATAAGGCATCAGATGATGATAATATAAAAGGAATATACCTAAATGTAGAAAACGTAGGTATTAGTTTCAATAAAGCTGAGAAGGTTAGAGATATTCTCGAAGAGTTTAAAAAGAAAAAACCAATATATTCTCATGCTGACTTACAAACTAAAGGTGCTTATTTCATTTCTTCAGTATCAGACTTTATGGCAATTTCACCTCCAGGGTTCATATCAGTAAGTGGTTTTGGAGTTAGTTCATTTTTTTATAAAAATATGCTTGATGAATTAGGCATAGATATTAATCTTTTTAGAGTTGGTGAATATAAAGGTGCTGCTGAAACGTATGTAAGAACAGATTTTAGTAAAGAAAATGAAGAACAGTATCTCAATTTATTGGACTATAGAATGTCAAACTATTTAGATAAAATTTCTACTTCTAGAGCAATAGATAGAGATAATCTTTTTAACATGATAGAAAATTTTGAAACTGAACTTGCTAATGATGCATTAGATAATCAACTAATTGATAGCTTAATCTATGAAGACGAAATGGTAAATTATCTAAAAACTAAAGTAGATAGTTCTTACAAAAAGATTTCTTTACTTAAATACCGAAAAACTTTAGAAAAAAATAAGTATAATAGAAATAAAATAGCTGTCCTATACGCTATAGGTAGTATTTTGCCTGGAACTGGAGATGATGGCATCTATTCAGAATCAATAATAAAAGAAATTAAAAAGATTAAGAAAAATAAGAATATAAAATCTGTAGTTCTTTATGTTAACTCTGGGGGAGGTAGTGCATTTGCTTCAGATTTAATTGCTAGAGAGCTTGAATTATTGAACGATGAAAAACCTTTAATAGCTTATATGTCAGATGTATGTGCCTCAGGTGGATACTATATTTCTATGCCAGCTGATACCTTAATAGCTTCAAGAGGTTCTATTGTGGGATCTATTGGTGTTTTTGGAATATTTCCTGAAATGTCGGGTCTTTTAAATGATAAACTTAAAATAACAACAGACCAAATAAGAACAAATAAAAATATTGGAGAAATTGATCCATTTAGACCATTAGAAGATGATGAAAAAAAGTTAGTTCAAAGAGGGGTTAATCAAATTTATACTGACTTTTTATCAATAGTAGCAGATGGAAGATCAATGAGTAAAGATGAGGTTGATAAACTTGCTAGAGGAAGAGTTTACTATGGTGAAGAAGGTAGAGAGTTAGATCTTATAGATATTGTTGGTGAGTTAAATGATGCTATTGAATTAGCAGCTAAACTTGGAGATATAGAAGATTATCAAATAATTGAGTATCCAAAACAAAAAACAGAAATTGAAAAAATAATTTCTTCTCTTCAGCAAACCAAAACATTTTTAGATCCATTTATAAAAGATAATTGGCTAATTAAGAGTATGGTCAAAAATGATTTTTATGATCCTTTCCAGATGAGGATGGAATTCAAAATTGATTAGAAACAGATTTAATTTCAAAATTTTCAACTTTTACTATTGGAACTTTCTGATTATCATTATTATCTAGGTAATATGAATAAGTTGAAATATCTGATTCAATTTTGCTTTCATTTCTTAATCCAAATTGAAAATATTTACCATAGCTTCTAGTTATTTTTGTTATAATATTCATTAGTTCAAAACCTATTAAAAAATTTTCAGAAATTTTTCTTCTATAATTTTTCTGAAAATAATTATTAAGGTTCTTGTAAGTTTCTGTTTCCTCATTAAAAAAATTAATATCAATTAATGAGATGTCTAACTCCTCAAACTGATTTACAGAAATTACATTAAAATTTAACCAATCTGAAAATCCTAAAATAGGAATAGTATCCTCTCTAATTTCTATTGCACTAATGATATTAGATGCAAAAAGTGAATTTTTTGAAGAAACAAAAACATGACCAATACTATCATTTTCTATAAAGAACTTCTGCGTATACATGTATGATGTATCCAAATCTTCTATACCTCTTCCCTCCTTAATTAAAACATCCGAAACATTTTTTAATGTATCAAATAGAGAATCATTTAATATATACTCATAAGTACTTGCCAATGAGTCTAAAATAAGACGAGAATCTTCTAGACCAACAGATTTTTTATAAATGATATTAAATCCATTAGACTCTAATTTATTATTATAAATTTCTGCTATTAATGAGTCTTGATAATTTTTCTCATAAAAGATGATAGCATTCTTGTTTTCAATAAAATTATTAATTGAAAATTCAGCAACTTTATCAGCAATAGTTTTAATAGAAGGTTTAAATAATAAACTATAATTATTATCATCTATTATCTCATTATTTGATGATAAAGGATTTATCATTAGTATCTTTTTCTCTAGACAGAATTGTTTTATTAGACTTATAGGTTTATTGTATAGTGGTCCAATAAATAAATCTATATTATCAAAACTACCATTATCAATAAGACTTTTGATTCTATTTGGATCTCTTCTTGTATCAAATGTTATAATATCTATCATAGAACTTAAGGAATCATATTTCTTTATACCATGAATTATTCCTGAATACAAATCCATAATGAAATCATTATTTTGAATAAAATATGTATTCTCTAATCCATCAAACATAAAAGGAAGAAGAACAGCAACTCTAAATTTTTTATTATTGCTTACAAAAAGATCTTCTTTTTCAACAATATCTAAAATCTTATTAATCTCATTAATTACATCTTCAGTTAAATATTCTTTTAGAAGAGATCTGCCATAATATTTTGCAACAGACTTATTTTGAGGGTATAATCTATAAATTTCTGATAATCTATTAAATGAATTAATGTCTTCAATTAAAGGATCAATCATTGAATATAATCCATCTGAAATTGAAGGGTTTGATATCATAGAAAAATAGATTAATGACTCATCTAAATTATTAGATTCTGAGTTAATCTTTACAAGCCAGTAATAAACTTCATTTTTCTGTGACCACTCTGGATAAACTTTAATAATATTTTTAAGATTCTCTACTGCTTTATCTTTTGAGTTTAATTTGTATTCAGCAACTGAATTATAAAATAATAGATAAGGGTAAAACTCACTATTTTTTTTTATATCAATTTCTGACTTTATTAAGTCAGAAAATTTTTCTTCTATAAATAACTTTTTGAGCTTAACAAATTTGGTATATTCTGATTGACCTAAAAGAGGAAAAGAAAAAATAATCATCAGAAATAATAACTTTAACCTCATATCACTCCCATTCTATTGTAGCTGGCGGCTTTGAAGAAATATCATAAACTACCCTATTAATTCCTCTAACCTTATTTATTATTTCATTAGAGACATCAGCTAAAAAATTATTTGGCAGTCTAGACCAATCTGCTGTCATCCCATCTAAACTTGTTACTGCTCTCAAAACTACTGTGAACTCATATGTCCTCTCGTCTCCCATTACACCAACTGATTTAACAGGAAGTAAAATTGTTGCAGCTTGCCAAACATCATCATATAAATTTCTTTTGACTAAAGAAGATATAAAAATATCATCTGCTTGTTGAAGTAAATCAACTTTTTCTTTTGTTACTTCACCAAGAATTCTTATCCCTAAACCAGGGCCTGGAAAAGGGTGTCTATTTAAAATTATCTCAGGCATATTCATTGATTTACCAACTCTTCTAACCTCATCTTTAAAAAGTAAATTTAGAGGTTCCACTATCTTAAGATTCATTTTTTCAGGCAACCCTCCTACATTATGATGGGACTTAATTGTGGCAGAGGGACCTTTAACAGACACAGATTCAATTACATCAGGATAAATAGTTCCCTGAGCGAGCCATTTAATATCTCCAATTTTATTTGCCTCTTCTTCAAAAACTTTAATGAAATCATTTCCAATTGATTTCCTTTTATCTTCAGGATCTGATTTTCCTTTTAACCCTTTATAAAATAAATTTTTTGAATCAACACCTTTAACATTTAAACCTAAATTCTTATAGGAAGATAAGACTTTATCAAATTCATTTTTTCTAAGTAGGCCATTATCTACAAAAACACAATAAAGATTATCACCTATTGCTTTATGAATTAAAATAGCTGCAACACTAGAGTCAACCCCTCCTGATAAACCTAGAACAACCTTATCATCCTTTACAGTTCTTTTAATAGATTCTATTGTAAACTCAACAAATTTATCAGGAGTCCATGACTGCGAACAACCACATATTTTAACAGTAAAATTTTCTAAAATCACTTTACCAAAATCACTATGCGTTACTTCTGGATGAAACTGTAAACCATAATAATTTTTATCTTTTAAATAATATGATGTTATTTCAACATCTTTTGTACTTGCAATTACTTGAAAAGATGAAGGGATATCAGTTATAGAGTCTCCATGGCTCATCCAAACATCAGAATTTTCTTTTACTCCAGACATCAGAATATTTTCTTTATCTACAAATTCTAATTTAGCTCTACCATATTCTCTTATTTTTGATTTTGCAATTTCACAATTATTATTTTTTGCAATTAACTGAGCCCCATAACATATACCTAGAAGAGGAATATTATCAAAACTATTAAAATCAATAAAAGGAGCATTTTCATCATGTACAGAATAAGGACTTCCGGATAATATAATTCCCATATAATTTGTTTTGATTTTAGGTGTTTTATTATAGGGAAATATTTCACAATAAATATTTAATTCTCTAATTCTTCTAGCAATAAGTTGGGTATACTGAGAACCAAAATCAAGAATTAATATTTTTTCTTCCATTTGTAAAATTAAACTTAGGTTTTATAATAGACTAATTAATTCAATATTTTGTAATTTAGTTATTAAGAATAATTAATTAATCTATATACAATTATACTATGGGAAGAGCATTTGAATATAGACGAGCTGCTAAAGAAAAAAGATGGGACAAAATGTCAAAACTTTTCCCTAAATTATCAAAGGCAATAACAGTTGCTGCTAAGGAAGGTGGAACTGATCCTGAAATGAATTTTAAGTTAAGAGCTGCTATTCAAAATGCAAAGGCTGAAAATATGCCTAAGGATAATATTGATTCAGCAATTAAAAGAGCTTCTGATAAAGAATTAAAAGATTTTATTGAACAAACTTTTGAGGGAAAAGGACCTCATGGGGTTCTAGTAATAGTTGAAATAGCAACAGATAATATTACGAGAACAACTGCAAATGTGAAATCATACTTTAATAAATCAGAAGGCAATCTTGTATCCCCAGGATCACTTGAGTTTATGTTTGAAAGAAAAGCTGTTTTTTACATTGATAATTTAAACCAAGATCCGGATGAACTTGAGCTTTTTTTGATAGACTATGGTCTAGAAGAAATAGAGATAAGTAAAGATGAAATTATAATTTATGGGAACTATACCTCATATGGTAAAATCAATAAGGGCTTAAATGAGCTTGAAATTAAACCATCAAAATCACTATTAAAGAGAATCCCTAATAATCCAGTTAATTTTAGTGAGAATCAACTTCTTGAAATCGAAAAAATGTTAGATAAGATGGAGGATGATGAAGATGTTCAGTATGTATTTACAAATATTGCCTAAATGAATATTTTCAAGAATTCTTCTTTATATAAACTCAACTCTTTTGGGGTCAAACATAAATCAAAGTACTTAATTGAAATAAAAAGAAAAGAAGATATTTCCTTTATTATAAATAATAAAGATCTAATAAATGAAAAAATAATAATAGTTGGTGGTGGATCAAATATTTTATTCACAAAAGATTTCGATGGGATTGTTTTATTAAATAAAATATTGGGGATAAATAAATTAGATGAGGATAAAAATTTTATTAAAATAAGAGTAGGTTCTGGAGAGAACTGGGATAAATTTGTTTCATACTGTGTTGATAATAATTATTATGGGATTGAAAACTTATCTTTAATTCCTGGTTCTGTAGGAGCAGCTCCAATTCAAAATATAGGAGCTTATGGAGTTGAAATTAAAGATTTTATAGATAATGTACAAGGTTATGATTTAGAAGAAAAAGAAGAGAAAATCTACAGTAGAGAATTGTGTTGTTTTGAATATAGAAATAGCATATTTAAGAAAGAGAAAAAAAATAAATTTTTTATAACTCATGTAGAATTTATTTTAAATAAAAAACCAAATTATATTCTAACTTATAAAGATCTAAATAATTTAAATCGTGATAAAATCTCTTTAAAATACTTAAGAGATAAAGTAATTGAAATAAGAAACTCTAAACTTCCTAATCCTGAAAAGCTAGGTAATGCGGGTAGTTTCTTTAAAAATCCAATAATTAAACTGAGCTTATTTGATAGTATAAAATTAGAATATGATGATATTTCTGGTCATAAGATAGGAGAAAATAAAATTAAATTATCTGCTGCTTGGTTAATAGAAAAATGTGGATGGAAAGGTAAAGTTTTAGATAAGATAGGTGTATATAAAAAACATGCTCTTGTATTAGTAAATTATGGTGAAGAATCTGGAAATAAAATAAAAAAACTATCTGAAGAAATATCAAAGAGCGTAGAAAAAAAGTTTGGTATAATATTAGAAGAAGAAGTTAATATCATTTAACTACCCATCATAATAAACACGATAAATAGCATTTGCATAATCATCTGAAATTAACATAGACCCATCCTTGAGAATAATAACATCAACTGGTCTACCCCAAGCTTCTTGTTCCTTTTCATTTAACCAACCATAAATAAAGGGTTCATATCCAACTGATCTATTATTTTCAATTTTTACTCTAGTAATTCTATATCCAATTTTCCTAGATCTATTCCAAGATCCATGTTCAGCTATGAATATATCACCATTATATTCATCTGGAAACATACTTCCTTCATAAAATTTTAATCCAAGAGGCGCTACATGAGGCCCAAGGTTTTGAACAGGCTTTATAAACTCATCACAAGCGAACTTACTTCCAAACTCTGGATCGGAAATATCATTACCATGGCAATAAGGGTAGCCAAAATGTTGATTAGCTTCTTGAACTTTATTAAGCTCACATGGGGGATAATTATCTCCTAACATATCTCTACCATTGTCAGTGAACCACATCTCTCCAGTTTCTGGATGCCATGTGAATCCAACTGTATTTCTTACACCACTTACATAAACCTCTTTATTAGAACCATCTGGATTCATTCTAGTAATTGAGGCATATACTTCATCATTACTCTCACATATATTACATGGAGCACCTACAGGAACATATAGTTTACCATCAGGCCCAAATGATATATACTTCCAACCATGGTGTCTATCAGATGGATAATCATCGGATATTAGCTCAGGCTCATTAGGGTAGTCACCAAATTTATCTATGTAATCCAAATTATTTTCAATATCTCTAAATACCCAAATTTTATTTACTTCAGCAACATATAAATCACCTTTATGGTATGCTACACCATTTGGCATATTTTTTAGTTTGTCAGTAATTAAATATTTTTTATCAACTACATTATCACCATCAGTATCTTTTAAGGCAAATACATTATCAGATCTTCTGTTTCCTACAAATATTGTTCCTGATGGACTTATTGCCATTGACCTGGCATTTTCAACGTCTGATGCATATAATTCAATCTTAAAACCATCGGGTAAGATTAATTTTTCAAGTTGAGACTTAAGAATATCATCATTCACATTTGTAAATGATAAAAGAGGTGAAAATGATAAAAATAAAATTATAATTGATCTGATAAGCATATGATATAAATTTAATTGGTTAGTCTAGTTCAAATAAATATTAAGTATTATCTTAAATAAACTAAACTAAACTAATGGAAAATATTGACATAATTGTATTTATAAGTTATTGTATAGTTATACTATCTATTGGCTTATATGTTTCAAGAGATAAAAGTGGATCTGGAAAAAGTGCTGAAGATTATTTTTTAGCTGGTAAATCATTACCATGGTGGACTATTGGTGCATCCTTAATAGCTGCAAATATTTCAGCAGAGCAGTTCATTGGAATGTCTGGCTCTGGATTTGCATTAGGCTTAGCAATTGCAACTTATGAGTGGATGGCAGCTATTACTCTACTAGTTGTAGGTAAGTTTTTTCTACCTATATACATTGAGAAAAAAATATATACCATACCTGAATTTGTTAAAAAAAGATACAGTAATAACCTGAAAACTATACTTGCAATATTTTGGATTAGTTTATTTGTTTTTGTTAATCTAACCTCTGTTATGTACCTAGGGGGTAAAGCTATGGATACTATTTTTGGATCAGGAGATGGCAGCTTGATAACTACAAGTATTATTGGATTAGGATTATTTGCTTTAACATATTCTGTGTGGGGAGGCTTATCAGCTGTTGCTTGGACTGATGTAGTTCAAGTTGTAATTTTAATATTTGGAGGGATGTTAATGACAGGTATTGCATTATCTTATGTGACACCAAGTGGTGGAATAATTGATGGTTTATCATATGTATATAATGCTGTCCCTGAAAGGTTTTCTATGATATTGTCAAAAGGAGAAATTATTACCCCTGATGGAAGAGATGCTTATTTTGACCTACCAGGTATAGCAGTACTTATTGGAGGCATGTGGATAGCCAACACTTACTACTGGGGTTTTAATCAATATATAATTCAAAGAACATTTGCTGCTAAAAGTTTAGGAGAAGCTCAAAAAGGAATAGCATTTGCAGCATTTTTAAAATTAATAATTCCAATCTTTGTAGTATTACCAGGAATAATAGCTTATGTAATAAATCTTGACCCTGCCACTGGTGAATTAATGAAAGTTCTTCCTGAAGGATTCACCTCTTCAGATGGAAAAATTTTAAATGATAATGCAGCACCTTGGTTAATTAAAAATTATATACCAGTAGGTATAAAAGGTTTAATTCTAGCTGCTCTTGCTGCAGCAATTGTATCATCTCTAGCGTCAATGCTGAACTCGACCTCAACTATTTTCACAATGGATATTTATAAAGAATTAATTAATAATAAAGCTAAAGATTCTGAATTAGTTAAAGTAGGAAGAATAGTTGTCATAGTATCACTTTTTATTGCTATGCTTATAGCTCCAATGTTTGGTAATTTAGGTCAAGTATTTCAAGCTATTCAAGAATATACTGGAGTTGTTAGTCCTGGTATTCTAGCAGTATTTATAATGGGATTATTTTATAAAAAAGCTACAAATAATGCAGCAATATGGGGAATACTACTTTCTATACCAGTAGCAATGTACTTTAAAATTGTTCCAAAAGGATGGATTGAATTAATTCCTAGCTTTGCTCAAGGATTATTTATTGGTGAAATCCCTTTTCTTCATCAAATGGGAATAACATTCTTAGTTACTATGTTTATTATTTATGTTATAAGTTATCTTGAAGGAAATGAAGATGACCCAAAAGCTATAAAATTATCTGGAAAATTATTTGAGACAAAACCATCATTTAATATTCCTGCTTTTGCTGTGTTAATTATTACAGCAATGCTTTATGCCATATTCTGGTAATAAAATGATAACCGACAGTCAACTAAAGCAGGGTAATTTTCTATTTAAATATAGAGGTATATTACCTGTACCTATAATTTTAGGATGTATTTTATATTATTTTTATAATTATAATCCAATATCTAATAACCAATATATAATTTGTCTTTGTATTTCTTTATCAGGTTTATTAATCAGAATTTTGGCAGTAGGATTTGCATATCATAAAACTTCAGGTAAAAATACAAGAAAACAAATTGCAGAAAAGCTTAATACTTCAGGCATATATTCTGTTTTAAGAAACCCCCTATATCTTGCAAATTACTTAAATTGGTTAGGTATTATTCTCTTATTATCTAATACGTTTCTAACTATAATCATAACATCTCTTTTTGTAATTTTATATCATAAGATAATTTTAGTGGAAGAAAACTTTTTACTTCAAAAGTTTAAAGAAGAATACAAAACTTATTTATCAAATACACCAAGAATATTACCATCATTTAAAAATTGGAATAAACCAATAAGTAAGTTTAATCTCAAAAAGTCATTAGTTAATATTAAGAATGGGCTTTTAGGAATCTCATTAATTTTTTTTCTTATTAATTGTATTGAAAACTATAATTTAGGATTAAAAATTATAAATAGTAACTGGATTTTTTATTTCATGTTATTTTCTACCTTATTTTATATTTACATGAAAATATCATTTAAAATTTTAGTTACTAAAAATAATAAAATCAGCTAATTTCAACACTTGTTAGGAGCTCTAAGCTTAAAAGTATCAAACTCTTCTTGATTAGATAATTCAAGTACTGAATCTGATGTCCATGTACCTCCTAAACCGGATGTTCCTGTTACTTTTAACTTAATACTTCCACTTGAACCATAAGAATATTCATACTTTCTATTAGGAGAATTAAATTGAACTGTAAATGCATTTTCATTATCTACTAAAATAGTATAACCACCACCCATTGATTTATCTTCATAACAATTTGCATTATTTGGATCAAGCAAATCATGATAAGAATAATTAACATTAAATTGACTTGTAGTAATTTTAAAATCAATAAAGTCAGTATTAGTTAAGTTTAAAACGGTATTATTATTAAAAATCGTATAAGAACCACTTTCTTTAAAAATATTTGATGTTAAATATTTTTTTACAGAATCTGGTTCAGCTTCATCACTATCTGAACATGAAAAGATTAGTAATGCAACAAATAAATAGTAAAAATTTTTCATAGTATTGTTTTTAATTAAAATAGGCACTCAGAAAGTGATATATAAATAGACCTGTTACCAATCCTTTAATCCAACCTAACCAAGAAGCTAGTCTAGGATTTTTATCAACCCATACCCATTTTCTTTCTAAATACTCTTTTATCATAATATAAATTTAGCAATCTTTATTGAATTAAATTTTTTAATAAATTAAATGCAATGGAAAAAAACCTCTCAAAATATCAAGAACGTCTTAGAAATAGTTTTTTAAATCCATTTTCGTTCTCATTATTTTTTTTATTTAATGTCCCAATGGGTTGGTTTTCTGGAATGAGATTAAAGCATTTAGATACTAAGAAAGCTATTTCAAAAATACCATTTAGATTTTTTTATAGGTGGCAAAACAAAAATCCATTTAAATCAATATATTTTGCTGTTCAATGTATGGGAGCAGAATTGTCTTCCGCGTCTATGGTTGCTTTAGCAGTAGAAGGCTATAAACCTTCATTTGCATATATTGTTACCAAAATGAGATCTCAATACTTTAAGAAAGCAACTGGAACTACTACATTTACATGTAATGATGGAGATAAAATATTTAGTGCTGTAAATAAAGCATTAAAAACAAAAGAAGGTGTTGAGATTGAAGCAAAATCTACTGGAACTTTAGAAGATGGAACTGTTGTTTCAGAGTTTCACTTTACTTGGTCAATTAAACAAAGAAAAATATGAAATTATCAAAAAATATGAAATATAGTTTTTGTACATGCGGTCTGAGTGAAACCCTTCCTATTTGTGATCATAGCCATAGAGAATACAACCTTATAAATAATACAAACTACAAGTCATTAAAAATTACTCCTGATAGTGATGTTAATGTTGAAGTAATATCTTCAACTTGGAAATCTTAAGCTCTATTTAATTCTAAAATTGTTATTTCAGGTAAAATACCAACTCTTCCTGGATAACCCATAAAACCAAAGCCCCTATTCACATAGATAAATTGTTGATCATTTGAATATAAATCAGCCCATTGTTTATAAGCTAATCTAACAGGACTAATTCTAAATTTTCCTATATCAATACCATACTGAAGTCCGTGTGTATGTCCAGAAAGTGTGAGATCGATATCCCTAAAATTATTTGTGACCTGAGCATTCCAATGAGAGGGATTGTGAGTCATCAAGAGTTTAAATCCTTCCTCGTCTAATCCTTCATAAGCTGTTTTTAAATCACCGTATTGTTGAAATCTTGATGAGGCCCAATTTTCAACACCTATAATATTTAACTTTTGACCATCAACTTCTATAAAATCATTTTGATTCCTAAGTAAATTCCAACCAAATTCTTTTTGACCTTTAATTAAATCATTAAAATTTTTAATTTTTTCACTTTCATTTTTCCATGATGTATATTCTCCATAGTCATGATTTCCAAGGACACTATGAACACCTAAGGGAGCCTTTAGTTTTGAGAGATCATCACCCCACCCTTTTAATTCTTCTGCCTTATCGTTAACTAAATCTCCAGTAAAAAAAATAGCATCTGGTTTTTCATTTAAGATCATATCCAAGCCACCTCTAACAGCCACCCTATTCTTTAAGCTACCAACATGAATATCTGAGATATGACATATTTTAATACCATTAAATGCACTAGGAAGATTTTTAAATGAAACTTGTCTTCTCTTTACTCTATAATCATATACATTATTTGATAAAATACCATAAGTAAGAGAGGTTATAGGTAATCCATAAGCTAGAGATGCAGATATACTTAAGAATTTTGATCTTGAAATTTTGTTATTAGAGCTTTCTGTTCTTTTTCTGAAAAAATAGATTATCATCCTTCTTAAATCATCTATAATTAGAAAAGGAAGAGCAACTAATTTTGAGATGAAGTTACCAATTATCATATTAAATATTATTGCCTTTAGATAAAAGCCTATATCAAAACTGAAAGCATAAATAAAGAAATTGGTTATAGTAATTAATGTAAATGACCAGTAGAAATAAAAAAGAGGTTTTGTCCAATTTATTGACCTATATTTCTTTATTATTTGATAAAAATATAAGTCAAGAAGGACTGATATAATAGTAAAGAAAAACAAAAAAATAGCTCTTTCCATTATGATAAGCCTAGATACCTATTTAATTTAACTTGTATTAAATACATAGAAGGTATAACTAACAAAGTAAGGAAAGTTGCAAATGACAAACCAAATATAATTGCCCAAGCTATAGGGCCAAAAAATACCATATTGTCTCCACCTAAATAAAAATTAATTTCATAGAATTTAAAGAAACTTACAAAATCAAAATTCATTCCAATTGCAAGTGGCATCAATCCTAATATAGTTGTAAGAGCAGTTAAAATTACTGGTCTTAATCTAGTCCTACCTGCTTCAGTTATACATTCCATAACTTCCTCTATAGATAATTGAACTTTTTTTCCAATCATTTTTCTTTTTCTGTTTAACTCAATAAAATCTATAAGTACTATTGCATTATTGACAACAATACCTATAAGTGAAATAACACCGATCATTGTCATAACAACCACAAAGTCCATATTAAAAATTAGAAGACCTAGAAAGACCCCGATGGTACTAAGGATTATTGAAGACATAATAATAAGAGGTGTTATAATTTTATTAAACTGAGCAACTATAATTATAAAAACTAAAAAGAGTGCAATCATAAATGCATTAGAAAGGAATGCCATTTCTTCTTCCTGCTCTTGCTGTTCACCACCAAACTTATAAGAATATCCACTAGGTAACGGATAATTTCTGAGAACCATATCAATTTTAGAATTTACCTCTGTAGGATTATAACCTGAGATTACATTTGAGGAAATTGTTATTACTTTATCTAAATCCTTTCTTTTAACTGAACTAAATGTATTAGACATTTTCATAGAAGCAAATGAACTTATTGGTACTTGGTAGGTTCTTCCATTAGACTGATTTCTAAATGTGATATTTTTATTGAGTAAGGCATTCACATCATATCTGTATTCATCATCTAACCTTAACTGTATCTTATAATCATCTTCTCCTATTTTATATTTAGAAATTTCTTTACCAAATAGAGAAGTTCTAAGTTCATTAGCTAACATTCCTGTGGATAATCCATATCTTCTAAGTCTATCTCTATCAAAATCAATTAATAGTTCTGGTTTTCTTGTTGAAAGATCAAGACCTAATTTTTCAATTCCAGGTATATTTGATTCATTTATATACCTTCTTATATTTTCTACTTGGGATATTAATTCTTCGAATTCAGGCCCAGATATTTCTATACTTATTTCTCCTCCAACCGGTGGCCCTTTTCTATCCTTACCAAAAGTTATACTTACACCAGGATATTGGTCAATATCATCTCTTAATTTTTCAAGAATATCAGTAGTATTAATACCATTTCTTTTTTCAAACTCATAGAAGTTAATGTTAATTCTTGCTCGATTGGGTGTATCTCTCATTGATAATACAGCAGGATCATTAACATTTAAAGTTCTCTTTCCTACATAAGTAACAATACTTTCAATTATGCTTTTATAACTTGATACTGATTTATTTACTTCTTCTTCTATTACCTTAGTGAATCTATTAGTTTCATCTACATCAGTTCCAACAGGAAGTTCTATAAACACGTTTATATAGTTAGGTCTATTTTCAGGAAAAAATAAGACTTTTGGAGGATATAATTGTAATAATTGAAATGTACCAAAAAGTAGAAAAACAGAGAAAATAATTACATAATAAGGCTTTCTTCCTAAAAGTAAAAAATTAAGAAACTTACTATATTTATTTTCTAAAGCCTTTAAATATTTTTCTCTGAATGTCTTTGATAGAGGAACAAAAATAAAATAATTAGATAATATAAAAAGTGAAATAAAAATTAAAACATTTCCTACCCAAAATAATTTAAATACTATAAACAGAATACCTAATACTACTAATACTATCGAATTTTGAATATACTTACGAAAATCCTTTCCTCTGTTATCTTCAATTCTCATCAGATATGAAATCATAACAGGGTTTATTACTAATGCAACAAATAATGATGATAAAAGGGTCACAATAATTCCAATTGGAAGAAAACTCATGAATTTTCCAGTCAGACCAGGCCAGAAAGCTAAAGGAACAAAAACAGCTAATGTAGTTGCTGTTGAAGTAATAATAGGATATGCTATTTCTCCAATTCCTAATTTTGTTGCCTCTATCCTTGAATAACCTTTTTCTAAAAATCTATAAATATTTTCTGTTACAACAATTCCATTGTCAACTAAAAGACCTAATGAGATTACAAGAGAAAATAATATCATCATATTTACTGTAATCCCAAATAATTGTAAAATTATAAATGATATACACATTGAAAGAGGAATAGATAATCCAACAAAAAGTGCATTCCTAACACCTAAAAAAAACATTAATACTAAAACAACTAAAATTACTCCACTAAATATACTATTCTCAAGTGTACTAACTTGTTCTTTAGTATTTTGAGATTGATTATTTACAATAATTATATTTATATCATTTGGTATCTGATTTTTTATATTATCAATTGCAAGATTAACCTTGTCATTCAATAAAAGTAAATTGGTTCCAGACCTCTTCGATATATCTACAGAAATAACAGGTTTACCAGATAGTCTTGTATAGCTTTCTATTTCTTTGTATCCAAAATCAACATTTGCTACGTCTTTAAGAAAAACAATTTTGTTATTTTTATTAGATATTATAATATTTTTAATATCATCTATTGACTTAAATTCACCTATAAGCCGAACAGACCTTCTCATATCTTTCTCGAGCAGATTACCTCCTGAAACAGAAATATTTTCATATTTAATAGCGTTCTCTATATCAGTAAAAGATAAGCTTCTGGCCTCTAATTCAAATGGATTAACTTTTATTGCTACTTCTTTTTCTTCTACCCCACCAATCTCAACTTTAGAAATATCATTAATTATTTCTAACTCATCTTTTAAAATCTCACCATAAGTTTCAAGAGTTTCAATGGAATAAGAACCTGAAAGTGTAACGCTCATTACAGGAAAATCTGAAAAACTTATTTCATAAATATCAGACTCCCTTGGTAAATCTTGTGGCAAATTAACTTGAGCCTTTTCAACTGCATCTTTAACTTTAGATTTTGCATATTCAATATCTGTCCCAGAATCAAATTCAGCAACTATAGTTGAATAACCCTGAATAGAAGTAGACCTAATTTCTTTAACTTCAG
Source organism: uncultured Marinoscillum sp. (assembly GCA_964527965.1). Taxonomy (GTDB): domain Bacteria; phylum Bacteroidota; class Bacteroidia; order Cytophagales; family MED-G16; genus MED-G16. Next base: position 100,508 of record CAZGPH010000003.1, on the reverse strand, counting down.
AAATTGTATTTATTTCTTTTTCAATAGGTCTAGTAATTAGATTTTCAATATCTGTAGGAGAATTTCCTGGATATGGAGTTCCTACTAAAACTGTAGATTGTTCTACTTCAGGATAGCTTTCTTTAGGTAAATTATTATAGGCGCCAACTCCTAATACAACTAGCATGAAAAGAATTAGTACAACTGTTATTCTATTTCTTAACGAAAAGTTAGAAAGACCAAACTGATTTATAACTTTATCTTCTCTTGATTTCTTCATTATAATCTATTTTGTCTTAATATATGTCCCATCCATTACCTCTAAAGCACCTTTATCTATAATAATTTCATCCCCAATTAGACCGCTGAGAATTTCAGTTTGATATTCATAGGATCTCCCAACAAGAACTGGAGTCTTTCTTGCTATCTTTTCTCCATCAAAATCTACTACAACAAAAACATAGCTTCCTCTATCATCATTAAATATTATTTTAGATGGTACTGATATAGCATCATTATTAGTATAGTCAATAAGAAGAACATTTAAGATTTGGTTAGGCTTAACATTTTCTTCCAATTCTATAGGTATTTCAACTCCAATATTAAAAGTTCTATTCATTGAGTTAATAACTTGTGAGACAGATATAACTTTAGATTTATAAATTTCTCCACCGGAATTAATTACCTGAACAGAATCTCCAGCTTTAAATGAATTAATAAAGTTTTCAGAAACATCTACACTAATGTATGAATCACTATCATTATACATTCTAAAGGATGGGATTCCTGGAGAAGACATCTCACCAACTTTTGCATTAATATTATCAACCACTCCTGAAAAAGGTGCAAGAATATTAAATTTAGATAATTGAATTTTAAGTGCACCATATCTATTTTTTATTGATTCATAATTAGATTTTGCTCTTAAAAAATCTAATTCTGAGCCTATTTCATTTTCCCATAAATTAGCTTGTCTTTCATAAATTGTTTTTAAAAGATCAAGATTTGATTTGATTTCTCTCAAATTATTCTGAATTATTTCAGAATCAATACTTGCCAAAACGGTTCCTTTTTCTACATACTGACCTTCATCAACAAAAATATTTTTAAATTTTCCTACAACATCAGATACTATCAAAATATTTTTTTTTGATTGAATGTTACCTCTTAATTCAATTTTAGAAATAAATGATCCTATATTCAATGCGGAGGTGGAAACTAACTCATAATTCTTTGAATTATAAGAAGAATCTAATTGGCTAATTTCTTTCTCTAGTTTATCTATTTCAGAATAGGTCTCTACTAAAGAATTTTTTAGGTTATCTAATTTTTTCTTCTTACTATCTAAATCTCCTGAATCACAGGAAAATAAAAGGATAGTCAATACAGATAATATTCTTTTCATATTTATTTATTTAAAAGAGTTCCTAATGTTTTTTTAATTTCTATTGAAGCAATTATTGATTCGTATAATGAATTATAATATTGGTTCTGAGCTATTTTTAACGAATTATTTGAGTCTATTAACTCTAAGTTTGAACCTACCCCTTCTTTAAATTTTATTTCAGTTGCTATATAAACATCTTCAGCTAAATCTAAATTTTGTTTAGAAACTAATATAGTTTCTTTAGTGTTCTCATAACTTAGAATTGATTGGTTTACTTGAAGATTTATAGACCTTTCTAAAAATAACATTTGATTTTCAACTTGTTCAATTTTATATTTTGATTGATTTATTTTACTTCTTTTTAAAAACCCATCAAATATTGGAACTATAATCTTGAAACCTAAAGTTCCAAAACTTTTCCATCTGTTAGAATCAAAAAATAAATTATAGTCTGAAGAAGAAGTATTATAACCGTAGTTATAGTTAGCATACACTTGAGGAAGGTATTGACTTCTATTATTTTTTAAATCATAAAATTTTAAATTCTTATCAGTTTGCAATATTGAGTACTCTATCCTTTTAGAATAATCAAAATCTTCAAGACTATAATTAAAATTATTTACAAGATCTTCTGTCAGTTCTCCTACTAATTCAATTTCTGAACCTATAGGTACACCTATTTGAAAATTAAAAACTTCTTTACTTAGTTGATATAGTCTATCCGCCTTTATTTTTTCGCTCTTTAAATTATTGTAAGAAACTCTAATTCTATCAACATCTAATTTTTCAACAAAACCATTTTCAAAAAGTTTTTGAGTCTGATTTAGAAGAGTACTTAGTCTTAAGATATTAATATCAACTAATTCAATTCTTTTTTTTGTATTTAGAACAGTATAATAAGCTTTTTGTACTGATTCATTTATATCAATTATGTCTCTTTCAGTAAGTTTCTCAGAAAGATTTACTAACTCTTTAGCTGCTGAAAGTCCTACAAAATAAGAACCGTTGAAAATCATTTGATTTAAAAAAAGATCCATCCTCCCATCATAAGTTTGCCCAAATTGGACTTCCTGTTCAGTACCCTCAGGTACACCTGGCATAAATCGACTAATATCAATTAAACTCTTCTGAACCTCATGGTTATACTTAACTCCACCATCAAAATTAATTTGAGGAAGACCTATAGATAAGTATTCTTTAGTTATAGCTTTAGAAATTTTTTCTTCAAGGTATGAGTTTTTTAAATTTTCATTATTTTCAATTGCTAAATTTATAGATTCTTCTAAAGTTAACTTTAGAGGTTGAGACACTAAATAATTAATGTTAAAAACTAAAAAGATTGCTAATAATATATTTTTCATCAATTAATTTTTTTTAAAATTTTTTCATAAATATTAAGCCCATCTGTTGTTACTATGCCTCTTAGAAAAAGATCAAATGAAATAAGCTGAATATCTCTATAATCATATTTTTTTAAAGGAAAAACATCTTGGTTAAAACCAATTTCAATCATTTCTATTCTCAATTTGGATACAATTTTATCATTTATATCATCTCTAATAAAACCTTCATCTTTACCTTTAATCAAGACTTTCTGAATAGATTTTTCAAATAAATTCTCTTTGTAATCTTGATGATTATTGTATAGTTCTGGATGAAATTTTTTTAAGTCATGAACAAATAACGGAGTTGTGTCATTTAGGGTTTCTCTAAAATGAGAAGATATCTTAAAAAAAGTTTCAATGGAATTGTCTGATAAGTCAATTATTGCCTTAATTTCTTTATGTAGATTATTGTAATGATATATTATTGTTTCATTAGCTAAAGATTGTTTGTCGGAATAATAATTATAAATTGTTTTTTTTGAGATACCGCATTCCTTACATATATCATCTACTGTAACACCTCTAAATCCATAGGTTCTGAACAGTGTATTAGCCTTTTCAACAATATTTAATTTTATATCCATAAAAAACTCAGGAAACTATTATGTTATTTACAGTTTCCAACGCAAACATATAATATTTTGTTTTATTATTTCTCATTTTTTTATTTGAGATGCAATTATGTTATAAAAAAAATTATTTTTGTTCCTTATAAATTATAATGATATCATTTTTTAAAAAATCATCTGATAATTTCTTTGTTGTAGAGCATATAGATGAGTTCTCTAAAGGGGAGATAAATAAACTAACATGGTTATTTAACGGATCTGAATTTCTTAATATCAAAAAATTAAAAGGTAATTACATTGGACCTATTAAGGAGATGACTACTCCTTGGAGTACAAATGCTGTTGAGATAAGTAAAAATATTGGAATCAATTCCATAACCAGAATTGAATGTTTGATCAAAACTCAATCTGATCATGACATGATGACACAATCAGAATATCAAAATCCTGATCAAAATATTTTTCATATAACAAAAGTTTCAGAACCTGTTACATACATTAATAATATAAAAAGATACAATAATGAACAAGGTCTTGCTCTAAGTGATGATGAAATATTATATTTAGAAGGTGTTAGTAAAAGGTTAGAAAGAAAACTTACAGATAGTGAAGTGTTTGGCTTTTCTCAAGTCAATTCAGAACATTGTAGGCATAAAATATTTAATGGACAATTTGTAATTGATGGAATTGAAAAAGATAAAAGTTTATTCAGTATGATTAAATCAACATCTGAAGCAAACCCTAATAATTTAATTTCAGCTTATAAGGATAATGTTGCATTTATAACTGGACCTCAAATTGAGATTTTCACAACTAACAAAAATGATATTCCAGATTATTACATTAAAAGAAAAATCAAATCTTCTATATCACTAAAAGCTGAGACTCATAACTTTCCTACTACTGTTGAACCTTTCAGTGGAGCAGCAACTGGTTCAGGAGGTGAAATAAGAGATAGGATGGCTGGTGGACAAGCTAGTATTCCACTTGCAGGAACAGCTGTATATATGACTTCATACCCTAGAACATCATCATCTAAAGAATGGGAAAAAAATCAGAAAAAGAAAGATTGGTTGTATCAAAATCCAAAAGACATACTAATAAAGGCTTCAAACGGTGCAAGTGATTATGGAAATAAATTTGGACAACCTTTAATTAATGGCAGTGTTCTTACTTTTGAACATTCTGAAGAAAAAAATAACCTTGGATATGATAAAGTTATTATGCTAGCTGGTGGAATCGGATATGGAAAAGAAAATGAGTCAAAGAAGAAAAAAATTAGTAATGGAGACTATGTTATTGTATTAGGAGGAGATAATTACAGAATTGGTATGGGTGGAGGCGCTGTATCATCAGTTAATACTGGAGAGTTCAAAAATAATATTGAGCTTAATGCTGTTCAAAGATCAAATCCTGAGATGCAAAAAAGAGTTGCTAATGTAATAAGAGTATTAGCTGAAGAAATAAATAATCCTATCCTTTCTATACATGACCATGGAGCAGGAGGGCATTTAAATTGCTTATCTGAACTTTTAGAAGAAACTGGAGGCTTAATAAATATAAATAAGTTACCAATAGGTGACCCTACTTTATCTGAAAAAGAAATTATTGGAAATGAATCACAAGAGAGAATGGGATTAGTTATTAAAAAAGAGGATTTTAATAAAATTAAAAAAATTGCAGATAGAGAAAGAGCACCTATATACCATGTTGGATATGTTAAGGATAATAATAAATTAGTTTTTAAAGGAAAAGAAGATATAAACCCAATTAATTTAAATCTAGATGACTTTTTTGGATCTTCTCCTAAAACAATAATTAAGGACAAAACACTTAAATATAAATTTAAAAACCCCTCATATCATCAAAACCTAATTATTAAATATCTAGAAAATACATTATCTCTAGAATCAGTATCTTGTAAAGATTGGCTAACGAATAAAGTTGATAGATGTGTTACAGGTAGAGTTGCCCTTCAACAAACCGTAGGTGAAATTCAGTTACCTTTAAATAACTTAGGAATCATGGCGTTTGATTTCTCATCTAATAAAGGTATTGCAACTACCGTTGGATTTTCTCCCATTGTTTCTTTAGCAGATGAAAAAATTGGAGCAAAGTATTCTATTCTAAAAGCTTTAACAAATATTATATGGGCGCCAATTCAAAATGGGTTATCAAATATTTCTCTAAGTGCTAATTGGATGTGGCCAGCAAATAATCCTGGAGAAAATACAAGATTATACAATGCAGTTAAGTCAGTTAGTGATTTTGCTATTGAATTAGGAGTAAATATCCCAACAGGAAAAGATTCATTATCAATGACCCAGAAATATAGCAATGGATTAAAAGTTCTTTCTCCAGGTACAGTTATAATTTCAGCAGTTTCTGAGGTTTCAGATATAAATAATGTAATAAAACCTAATTTATTATACGATGAAAAATTAGAATTAATATATGTTAATTTTTGTGAGGACTTAAACCTTACTGGTTCTGCATTTTTTCAATCACTTTCTAGTATTGGGAACAATGTAATAGAGACCAAATCACCTAATGAAATAAAAAATATTTTTAAAACTATTCAAGATCTTATAATAAGTAAAAATTTGTTTGCAGGTCATGACGTTTCATCTGGAGGGCTTATTACTTCTCTTCTTGAAATGAATTTTCCAAATGTTGAAAATGGTTTAAAAATTAATCTTGATGGATTTAAAGAAGATGATCTATTAAAAATTTTATTCAACGAGTCTCCAGGAATTATTTTTCAAACAAATAAAAATGGCAAGAAAAAATTAATTAATAATAACATTGATTTTATTTCTTTAGGAAATACAATTAAGGATAGAAAATTAAATATAGAATTTAAAAATAAATCTTTAAATCTAGATATTGATCACTTCAGAGATTCATGGTACCACAATTCATATTTGATGGATAGTGAACAAACAATAAATAATAAAAGTTTAGAAAGATTTAATAACTATAAAAACCAACCTCTAAAGTTCAAATTCCCTTCTAATTTCAATGGGAGTTTACCAATTATGAACTTCAAAAAAGAAGTAAAAGCAGCTGTAATTAGAGAAAAAGGAATAAATAGTGAGAGAGAAATGGCATATATGTTAAATCTATCCGGGTTTAAAGTAAAAGATGTACACATGACTGATTTAGTATCGGGTAGAGAAACTCTTAAAGATATTAATATGCTTGTATTTCCAGGAGGATTTTCAAATTCTGATGTTTTAGGCTCAGCAAAAGGTTGGGCTGGAGCTTTTAAATTCAATGAGAAAGCCAAGAAGACTATCCAAAATTTTTACAAAAAAGAAAACACACTAAGTCTTGGTGTATGCAACGGATGCCAGCTTATGATGGAATTAGATCTATTATATCCAAATCAAATAGAAAATCACCCTAAAATGGAACATAATCATTCAAATAAATTTGAATGTACTTTTTCAAGTATTGACATTATTAAATCCAATTCTATAATGTTAAAAAATCTTGAGGATACTACTTTAGGAATTTGGTCAGCTCACGGAGAAGGGAAATTTAATCTTAAGAGTAAAGAGGTAAATATTGCAGCTAAGTTTCATTATAATGAGTACCCTGGAAATCCTAATGGATCTGATAAGTCCACTGCAGCAATTTGTTCAAAAGACGGAAGACATCTTGCTATTATGCCACATCTTGAGAGGTCAATCTTTCCGTGGAACTGGGCTCACTACCCAAGAGAAAGAAATGATAAAATTTCACCTTGGATTTTACCTTTTTATAATGCAAGGAAGTGGCTTGATGAAAATGCATGATTTTAATTTTTAAAATTTAAAAAAATAAATCTACTTTTGTAGCCCATATTGGCTCATGGTGTAACTGGTAACACGTCTGGTTTTGGTCCAGAAGAGTCTAGGTTCGAGCCCTAGTGAGCCAACATAACATAACCTATTATGATGAGTACAGTAAAAATATTTTCAGGAAGCGGATCTCAAGAGCTTGCAAAGAAGATCGCTTCAGAATTTGGAAAACCACTTGGTAAAGGAAAACTTGGAAAATTCAGTGATGGAGAACTAAGTTTTAGATATACTGAAACTGTTAGAGGCTCTGATGTATACATTGTTCAATCTACCGTTGATAGCTCTGATAATATCATGGAATTATTTTTAATGATAGATGCTGCTAAGAGGGCAAGTGCAAAATTTGTAAATGTTGTTATACCCTACTATGGTTATGCAAGACAAGATAGAAAAGATAAGCCTAGAATCGCAGTTTCAGCAAAGTTGCTAGCTAATTTACTAACAGCATCAGGAGCGACAAGAATAGTTTCTTGTGATCTACATGCAGGTCAAATTCAAGGTTTTTTTGATATTCCACTTGATCACTTAAATGGAAGCTCAGTATTTGTCCCTTACGTGAAAAAATTAAACCTAGATAACTTAATTTTCGCATCTCCAGATGCTGGTGGAGCTGAAAGAGTTAGAGAATATGCAAAATATTTTGATACAGATTTTGTTATATGTGATAAGAATAGAGAGAAAGCAAACCAGGTAAAGTCTGTACAAGTAATTGGTAATGTAGAAAATAAAGATGTAATTATAATAGATGATCTGATAGATACTGGAGGAACTATTTCAATGGCATCTAAAGTAATAATGGAAAAAGGAGCTAAATCTGTTAGAGCAATCATCACCCACCCCGTACTTAGTGGAAATGCAGAGGAAAACTTAGAAAAATCAGCATTATCAGAATTAGTTGTGACTGATAGTATTCCGTTAAAATTTAGGAATAAAAAAATAAAAGTGTTATCCATTGCAGGATTAATTGCAAAAGCTATTAGGAAAATTCATGAAAATGAATCTACTAGCTCACTTTTTATTAACAGATAAATTTAAAAAATTATGGAAACAATTGAGATTATAGGGTATAATAGAGCAAATCTTGGTAAAAAGAATTCCAAAAAATTAAGGGAGGAAGGTAATGTTCCTTGTGTAGTTTATGGTGGTAATGAACAAATACATTTTCATTCACCTATGATTCTTTTCAGAGATCTCGTTTATACGCCCGGTGCAAATTTTGTAAAACTAAATATTGAAGGGGTAGAAAAAGATGCTATACTTCAAGATATTCAGTTTCATCCAGTAAGTGAAGTAATTCTCCATGCTGACTTTTTAGAACTACAAGAAAATAAAAAGATAAGGATGGACATACCAGTAAAGATTATTGGAGACTCACCAGGTGTTCAACAAGGTGGAAAAATATTAATAAGGATTAGAAAATTATCCTTGATGGCTTATCCTAAGAATATGCCTTCTTTCGTAGAAGTAGATATTAGTGAACTTCAATTAGGAAAAAGTATATCGGTTGAAACACTATTAAATGATCAGTATGAGATATTAAATAGTCCATTAGTTAGTGTCGTTTCTGTAAATGTTCCAAGAGTGAAGATAGAAGTTGAGGAAGAGGATGAAGAAGGAGAAGAAGGAGAAGAAGGAGTAGAAGGAGCAGAAGGAGCAGAGGGAGCAGAAACTAAAGAAGGAAGTTCAGCTGAAGGTGAAAAGAAAGATTCATCAGATTCTAAAGAAGATAGCAAAAACTAATAATCTTTAAGATTCTTAATTATTTTAAATCGAAAGTTTAGTATAAATTTAATATGCTAAACTTTTGATTTATGAAATACCTAATAGTTGGTCTTGGTAACATAGGAGAAGAGTATGAAACAACAAGGCATAATATTGGGTTTAAAATTTCCGACAATATCTCTGAAATTATTGGCTCTAAATTTGAACTAAAAAAACATGCTTTTTATGCCAAAGGAAAATTTAAAGGAAGAAATATCCATTTGATTAAACCATCAAATTTCGTTAATAATAGTGGCAATGCTGTTCAGTATTGGAAAAATGAGTTAAAAATAAAACTAGAAAATATTCTTGTAATAACAGATGATTTATCTCTCCCATTTGGTAAAATAAGATTAAAAAAGAATGGTTCAGATGCCGGGCATAACGGTTTAAAAAGTATTAATAATACCTTAAAATCTTCAAATTATGCAAGATTAAGATTTGGTATTGATAATAATTTTAGACCTGGGTATCAGTCGGATTATGTACTTGGAGATTTTAGCAAAGAAGAACAAAAAAACTTAATGGACAATATCGTATTAAGCACAGAAATTGTTCTAAACTTTTGCCACATTGGTGTTGATAGGACAATGAATAAATATAATTAAGCTACTACAGATCCGTCTGAAATATTAGAATCTGGTTGCATTAAGCTCAAATTACCAACTCCGTCATCTGCAAGCAATAACATCCCCTGACTCTCAAATCCCATCATTTTTCTTGGTTTTAAATTAATTAGAACCATCACCTTTTTATTAAGAATTTTCTCAGGGGTATAGTATTTAGAAATACCACTTAATATTGTTCTTTTATCTAGCCCGGTATCAACTTTCAGCTTTAATAATTTATCAGATTTTGGTACATTTTCAGCTTCAATTACAGTACCTACTCTAATATCAACTTTAGTGAAATCATCAAACTCTATTGTGTTTTTTTGAGGCATAACATTGTCATTTTCATTATTTAATTTAAGTTTTTTTATTTGATCTTCGATTGTTTTATCTTCAATTTTTGAGAAAATATGAGCTTTTCCAGAAATTATATGATCTGGGAGCATAACACTTGAGCCTATATCATCCCATGAAAGATCACTAATATTTAAATGATCTCTTATTTTATTTGATGTAAATGGAAGAAATGGTTCACATAAAATTGAAATATTACCTACTATCTGAATTGAGTTATGAATTATATCTTTAACTCTATCGGGATCATCTTTAAATATTTTCCATGGTTCAGTATCAGTAAGATATTTATTGCCAAGCCTTGCAACATCAATAACATAGCTCATTGCCTCGCGAAATTTAAAATTTTGCATTGATTTCTCTATCTTTTCTTTTAACTCCTTTAGATCAGAAAAAATTTCTTTGTCTACATCATTATTAGATAAATGGGGAACTTTTTTATCAAAAAACTTATCGCATAATACAAAAACACGATTTATGTAGTTTCCAAGTATCGCTACTAACTCATTATTATTTTTCTGTTGAAAATCTTTCCAGGAAAAGTCACTATCCTTACTCTCTGGTAAATTAGTAATCAAACAGTACCTTAACTCATCCTGCATATCAGGAAAATCCTTAAGATATTCGTGTAACCATACTGCCCAATTTCTAGAAGTTGAAATTTTTTCACCTTCTAAATTCATAAACTCATTTGCTGGAACATTTTCAGGTAAAATATACTCTCCATGTTCCATAAGCATCATAGGAAATATAATTGTATGAAATACAATATTATCTTTTCCAATAAAGTGAACTAAGCTTGAATCTTCATCTTTCCAGTATTTTTCCCAATTGTCAGGTTCTAATTCTTTGGTCGCAGTTATATAACCAATGGGGGCATCAAACCAAACATATAATACCTTGCCATCAGCATCTTTTAAAGGGACGTTAACTCCCCAGTTGAGGTCTCTAGTCATAGCTCTTGGTTTAAGACCATCATTTAGCCAAGACTTACACTGTCCAATGACATTTGATTTCCAATCTTTTTTAGTATTAATATACTTTTCAATATTAACTTGAAGTTTATCCATTGGCAGATACCAATTTTTTGTCTCTTCTAGAGTTGGTGAGTTACCAGATAAACTTGACTTTGGATTTTTTAAATCCATAGGACTGAGTGTTTTTCCACAAACTTCACACTGATCACCATATGCATTTTTATTTTTTCCACATGGGCATTCACCGGTTATGTATCTATCAGAAAGAAATTGATTTTCTTTTTTATCATAGTACTGAGAAGAAGTGATTTCCTGAAACACTCCCTTTTCATATAAATTAAGAAAAAAATCAGAGCTAGTTTTATGATGAATGTCTTTTGATGTTCTCGAGAAAATATCAAAGCTAATTCCAAATTCCTTAAATGAATTATTTATAAGTTCATAATAATAATCTACTATTTCTTGAGGTGATTTATTTTCATCCCTAGCCTTAATAGTAATTGGAACTCCATGCTCATCAGTACCACTGATAAATTTAACATCCTCACCTTTTGATCTTAAATACCTAACATATAAGTCGGAGGGAATATAGCATCCAGCTAAATGTCCAATATGAACCGGACCATTAGCATAAATTAATGCTGCAGTTACAAGATGTCTTTTTTTACTCATTATTTTTTCTTTCTCATCATATCAAACATATCCCACATTTGATCTGAAACCATATCCAAATGATTAAATTGACCAGCTCCTTTTAACCACTCAGCTCCATCAATAGTAATAACTTCACCATTTATATATGAACTATATTCAGAAAGTAGATATGCTGCTAAGTTTGAAAGTTCATGATGCTCACCTACTCTACCAACTGGGACCTTTTTTGATGGATCAAATTTATCTTTTAAATCTCCAGGTAATAATCTTTCCCAAGCTCCTTTTGTTGGAAAGGGACCTGGTGCAATAGCATTAGATCTAATTTTATATTTTGCCCACTCTACAGCTAGAGACCTTGTCATACTCAGAACACCTGCCTTAGCACAAGCCGAAGGAACAACATAACCAGAACCTGTCCATGAATATGTAGTGACAATATTTAATATATTACCTTCCGAATTATCCTTTATCCATTTTTTTCCAAGGGTAAGCGAGAAATTTATTGTCCCTTTTAGAACAATATCTATAACAGCATCAAATGCCCTAGTTGATAATCTCTCAGTAGGGCTTATAAAATTTCCGGCAGCATTATTTAATAGGCAATCAATTTTACCAAATTTTTTAAAAGAATCAGAAATCACTTTTTCTACTTGTTCAATTTTTCTAACATCACACGCAATTGGAAATACTTCAGATTTATATTGAGAATTAAATTCTTTTGCAACATCATTCAATAACTCTTCTCTCCTACTAGTTATAATTACATTAGCTCCTAATTCTAAAAAATATTCAACCATTGACTTACCAAGTCCAGAACCTCCCCCCGTCACTAGGATAACCTTATCCTTTAGACTATTTTCTTTAAGCATTCCTCTCATAAAACAATTTTAAAGTGATGACACATCTAATTCTCTATTAATTTTTTTTACTAATCCTTGTAAAACTCTACCTGGACCACATTCAATAAACTTAAATAAATTATCTTCAACCATATTATTTACTGATTGAGTCCATCTAACAGGAGATGTTAATTGACTAACAAGATTTAATCTGATTTTATCAGGATCAATATGTCCTTTGGCATCATAATTTTGATATATTGGAGCAATTGGAATTTCTATTTTAGCTTTATTTACAGCTTCTTCAAGTTCAACTCTTGCTGGCTCCATATATGGAGAGTGAAAACCACCACCAACAGATAATGGAATAGCTTTTCCTCCATTTTCTTTAAACTCTTCACAAGCCTTTTGTATTCCTTCTTTAGCCCCTGAAATAACAATTTGTCCAGGACAATTATAATTAGCTGGAACAACATTTTCTATTTTTTCACAAACAGTATTTACCTCATCATCAGATAATGCTAGAATTGCAGCCATAGTTGAATCATTATTTTTACAAGCATTTTGCATGGCTCTTGCTCTAATTAAAACTAACTCCAGTCCCTCCTCAAATGATAAAGAACCAGAACATGTCACAGCAGAGAATTCACCTAAAGAGTGTCCAGCAAAAGCCGATATATCATTTACCTTATTCTGAAAAAAATTTATACAAGAATGAATAAAAATTGCAGGTTGTGTAATATCTGTTTTTTTTAGGTCATCGACAGATCCATTAAACATAACATCAGTAATATCATAACCTAAAATTTTATTGGCTAATAAAAACATACTTTTAGCTTTTTTATTTCTATCATATAGGTCTTTACCCATTCCAACAAACTGAGATCCTTGACCTGGAAAAATTATTGCTTTCATATATCTTGATTTCTATCAAAAATAGCTAATAAGTTACTCATTAATAAACTGATCCCTTATTTCTTTGGGAGCAACATGACATACATCAGACCTACCAAACCATTTGTATCTATTATTTGCAAAAATATCATAGAATATATCTCTAATCTTAGAAGGTAAAATTTTTAATAATTTGAAAACATTAAAAATTCCACCTATGTCAATCATTATTTGAATTACAGCATCTGATTTCTTGTAAACTTTATTTTCAGAAAGATAAACGATGAATTTACCAACTTGCTTTTCATCTAATTTTTTAGATAAGACTTTAGAAGCAAAATCAGATGATATAGCACTGAATTTAAATGTTTTTCTTTTATCTAAAAAAACTATAAATCTTATAAACCTACTACACATGACACAGAAGCCATCGTAAAATACAATTTTATCATTTACCTTAATATCTGTACCCATCCTTTAATTTCTTTTATACTTTCATTTTCATCTAAAACATCAAAAGTAACTGTAGCATTGTAATAATATGTGTCTGAAGGTAAATTTTTACCACTTTTATTTTTTCCATCCCAATTAATATAAATTCCATCAACAATGTTAATTTCTGAATCATGAGAAAAAACTTCTTTACCTGTTCTATCAACTATTGACATTTTTACTGATTTTACAAATCTAGGGCAGTTTCCATAATTAAAATTTAGTATAGATCCATCAGTAACAAATGGGGTAAAAAAATCATTTTTACCATCATCATTTGGACTAAAAGCATTAGGCAAAAGATATTTTGGACAGTTATCTCTTCTGATTGTATCAGTAGGGATACTCTCATTACCAGATCTATCTAAAGCTGTAATGAAATATGCACCTTTTAAATTTGACAGATTTTTATGGACAAAATAATCATTTGATGTTGAGCCAATATTTTTAAAATTATTTGTTCCATTTTCTGAAAAGTATATATTAAAAAACTTTGAATCCAAGTTACAATCATCCTCACCAATGTTCCACTCAATCCTATTTTCGAAATCTTTCATATCACATGACTTGTCGTAAAAATAATATTCACAAGAATACTGGTCAGAAATTTTAAATTCATTTGGAGGACATGGAGGTATTAGATCATTAGTCTGAGCACAAATTTTTTGTGAATTATTTAATAATAAATCATCATAAATAATATTTAATGGTAGCTTATTATTTTCATAGGTACCAGATGTAATTATATAATAGCAATATATTTTATTCTCATCTAGATCTATTCCTTCAAATTCTCCTGTGTCAATATACTTATACCCACTCTCAATAACATTTACAGAATCAATTAAAATATATTCATCTTCATTACTTCCAAAAACATTATTTCTATAGATATAATGCATTGGATAAAAGGATGAACTATTAGACCAAGGCACATCAAAATCCCAATTTAACTCAATACTATTTTGTTTTCCACTTAGTTCTAACCTTACAGTTGAAGCATTATGAGAAGATTCAAAAGAAGACGTATCCGAATCTGAAAAAACCTCTACTATATAATTATATACTTTTTCTAAAGTATTTACTTTGGTATCAACGTAAAATGTATCCAAAAGAATATCTGATTGAGTTAAATTAACATCAGAAGAGAATCCTTCAAGTCTATTTACCCTGTAAGAGTAAGGTTTAGGAAATAAGATAGTATCTATCTCAAAAGGGGGTACCCAACTTAATTCTACCTTTCCCTCAAAAATATCTGTATCCATAACACTAACACTTGTTATAACAGGAGCATCTGCGTTAATAATTATACATTTTTCTTCTGACACATAACTTGTTCCACCCTCAGGTAACGGAAATTCTGCTAAAATCCTATAACAGTACTTAGATCCAGGTGCTAATCCTTGGCCTAAATTATCATCAAGCATAGTTATTTGATCTCCCTCTGTCGTTCCAATTAATTTATAGCCTGAACCCTCAGGAATTCCTACCTCACAATTATCAGGTTCATAATCAAAGCTACCAATTCTTCTCCATATCTGAATTTCATCCGCATTATCACAACTGTACGGATCCCAAGAAATCTGAACAGAACGAGACGGTAAAGGTGTAAGTTCTAGTCCTTCTGGAGCAGGTGCTACTATCTGAATTTGCCAATTGGTAAATTCAACAAGATTAGGTCCCCATGCAGGTTTATCAGTAACCTTAAATTGAATATCATATGGTCGCTTTCTAATATGAGAACAATTAGTTTCCCATTCAAATTGTAAAGAAGCAGGAGATTTCTGATATTGAACAGGATTTGGAAAATAAACAGCAGGTGAAGACAAGAACTCAAATGGGCCACCAAATGCTTCTATCTGAATATCATTAAAGTTAGGATCATCACCTGTTACTGTATCTCTAATAACAGTACCCGCCTCCACACAAATTGGGTCTAGAACCTCTAGATTAGGCCTCTTGTTATCAGAGTCATCAATTATGACTTGCATATCTCTTGTAACATGTCCTAACTTAAACCACTGATCTCCAACTTTTCTCCATTCCACAACTCTAAAAGCAAAATTATATTCTCCCTCAGACCCTGGAGCATCCCAAATAAGATCTCCAATTATAGAATCTAATGAAAATGATGGGGGACCTAATCCACCTTCACTTCCTTCATTATATTCTTGATAAAACTCTTCCACATTTGGGAACCTGTAATTTGTCACCTGAAATCCTTTTTCTTGCATAGGAATAACTAACTCATATGACAAGCTATCTCCATCGGGATCAAAAGCACCAGGATTGTGTATATATCTTATTCCAAGGATGCCATTATCAATAGGAGGAATTAAAAGGACTGGAGTATTATTTAAACCAAAAAAAGGATCAATCAATATCTCAGTCTCTATATAAAAAGGAGTATCTACTGAATTTTCCATATTTACTATTTCAGCATTTCTATTTTGCTCAAAATAGCTTACTACATATCTACCTGGTGCCTGAAATGTATGAATAACCTTAAAAAGATTTAAAGCAACCTGATTTTCTAATAGTATTTTTTGGGAAGATATGGCACTCTCGTCTAATACCTCAATTGAGTTACCATCTCCAAAACTAAAACTTCCTCCACCAAACTCTACCTCAGATCCTGTATCAGTATATCCAATTATAGTAAATTCATAAGTTAAACTTGTAGATGAGATTCTTTTAGCTATAATCTCTCCTGCTCTTATGTGAGTAGAATAAAGATCTAAAGAGAAAATTAATCCTATTACAGAAAAAAAGCATATCCTTAAAAAAGCAATTAACATATGATAATTATGATGTATTTATTAAACGTATATTTTATACAATATTATACTAAATAATAAGCTTATTGTTCCCGTTTTAGTATTATATATACTGGTAGATGATCGCTGTAGCCACCTATAAAATTCCCTCCAGCAAAACTTCTAAAAGGATATCCCTCATAATTCCCACTCTGATTTATTAGGTAGGGTTTTAAATGAATGTACGCACCATCAAAATAAAAATCATTTAAATTATGACTTTTAAGAGAGTTCGAACTTAAAATTATTTGATCAAACATATTCCACTCACCTCTATATTTCAAAGTACCAAATCCGTCATCAAACATCTTTTCATACGGGTTAAACATTACTGGAGAATTAAGTTCATCATCATATTTTACAGTATTTAGAATTTTTTTAATGCTTTCATCTGTAGGATCATCATTAAAATCACCAATAGTAAAAATTTTTGCCTTATGGTCTACTTGGAAAATAGAATCAATTATTAATCTATTTAATTCAGCTGCTTTATTTCTAAAAGGTTTTGACCTTTCTTCTCCTCCATATCTTGAGGGCCAATGATTTATAATTATATATATTTTATTCCCACTAAGTAAACCCTCAACAAGATGTTGATCTCTAGTTAAAATTTGGGTGCTATCCTCATTATTAATTAATTCTAATTTTATATTCTTCTCCCTAATAACTTTAAAATAATCTTGATTATAAATTAACCCTACATCTATTCCTCTGTTGTCAGGTGAATCAAAATGAGAAATATTATAATTTATATCCTTAAGTTTTCCAGTTTTAATTAAATCCTCAACTACAAATCTATTCTCAACCTCACAAATTCCTACTAGTGTTGGCAAAGATCCAGTCTCACTAAAACCTATCTCTGATATAACTTTAGAAAGATTTTTGAGTTTACTTAAGTATACTGATGTTTTATTCATAGAAGTTTCCATAATTGGACTTGCTTCATCATTTATTGAAACATCGTTTATTGTATCAAATAAGTTTTCAAGGTTATAAAAAGCTAGAGTATGGAGTTCACTTTTATTATATTGAGAGTATAAATCAATAAAATAAAAGTTTAGTAAAACAATAAGTGCTATATATCTCATATTATTTTTTTACAAATTTAATTTTTTGAGTAAAATCTTTAAAATTCAATATTATAAGGTAATTACCAATATTTATTTTTGAAACATCTATAGTGCATGAGTTAGAGTTAATATTTTTATCTAAAACTTTAATTCCATTCAAAGAATAAATCTCTAGTTTATTTATCTTATGGTCTTCTGATTGAATATAAAGTTTATTCTTAGTAGGATTTGGATAAAATAATAGTTTATCAGACACAGAGTATGACTCTACATTTAATACTTCTCTATATATCTTCTCATTACTAAAAATGATCTTTACAAATACTGGTAAATGGTCTGATGCATCATGAAGGGAATTTGCAATATTCATAGATACTTCTTGATTAGGACCCACATTTAAAGCTGAATTATAATGCATTCCATCATTTCCAAATGATTTATAAGTTGAGTCTATAACAAAAATCCTATCACCATACATTAAAGAATCCGAAAATAATATAAAATCAAATCTGTCATCGAGTCCACCATGAGAACCCCCACCAAATTGCGAGGTCCTTGTCGATTGGGTATGAATATTTGCATTTGATGGATCATTATATGTACCAACTACATTTATCAAATCATGTAAATTACCTTTTCCTGACTCAGTTATAGAAAACAAATCTTTGTATGCACTTTCTGTAGTAGAGTAAATGTTAAAGTCACCTGCAACTATATAAAAATTAGAATTTGTCTCTGATATATAATTTTTAAGTTCTTTTACTTGGTCACTTCTAGCCAATTCGTTTTCACTTCCTTTTGAAGCCTTTAAATGTAAATTATAAACAACAAATTGTTCTCCTGTATCCAGGTGCTTTAAAGTGAAAATATATATTGGCCTAGGGTATCCATCTATTTGAGAAGTTGAGATAAAACTAAATTTATCTGAATTATAAAATAAGCCCTGGTCTATATCAGTATCCTCATCATCTATAAAATCTGCTGCTTTATATTTTTCATTTATGTTTTTTAGAATATTATTTAAGAAATTATTCACACTTTCCTGACCTATCATCTCTTGTGTTATAAGTACATCAGGCTTTATTTTTTCTATAATATTTCTGAAGTGTAAATTTCTTTCTGTAGAAGAATTAAATCTTAATAAATTATAAGATATAAGACTAACAGTATCTTGTGAAAATAAGATATTGTTACATAGGAAAAAAGAAAAAAAAAGAGGAAGAAACCTAACCATTATTATGCCCTAAACGTTAATGTTTTATAGGTATACTAAGTTAGGAAAAACTTATGAAATTTAATTTTTTTAAAACTTTTGTTTCATAGTTTTTGGAGTATATATTTGTTGAGGTTTATAAGAAAATATGTTAAAAAAGGACTTATTAACTAATAAATTAAGAGATGACAAATGGTGGATATCACCTCTTCTTGTTTTATTAGGACTTTTATCTTTTGTAATTTATTCAACTTGGGCAGCTTGGCAAGGTGAATACTTTTGGTGGAGCGGCGGAAATGAAGGTTTTGGTGGATATCTATCTCCCTTTTACTCTCCTACTGTTTACATAGACCCTTCTAAACCTGGAGTGCCTCCAATGTATCATTCATTACTTGGATCTTGGCCTGAATGGTTGAGTTGGCTACCTGGTCAATCTCCTGCATGGTTAATCCTCATTTTCCCTTTATCATTTAGATTTACCTGTTATTATTACAGGAAAGCATACTACAGAGCATTTTCATTAAATCCACCTGCATGTGCAGTTGAACCTATTAAGGGCTTACCGTCCAAAGTATCGGCAATAACTAATGGTAATATTAACGCGTTCAATTCAGGTAAAAGATATGATGGAGAAAGAGGACTTCTGATATTTCAAAATATTCATAGATATGCTATGTACTTCGCTGTTATTTTTATTTTCATATTAAGTTATGATGCATTCTTAGCATTTTTTAATGATGGGAAACTTGGTTTCGGAGTAGGAACATTTATTCTCACAGTTAATCCTATTCTCTTAGGATGCTATACTTTTGGTTGCCACTCTATAAGACATCTTATTGGAGGAAATTTAGACTGCTACTCATGCAGTTTATATCATGAAAAAGTTACACATAGCAACTGGAAAATTGTTACATTTTTAAATAGAAGACATCAATTATTTGCATGGCTTAGCTTAGTATGGGTTGGTTTATCTGACGTATATGTTAGACTAGTATCTATGGGAATAATTAATGACATTAACACTTGGGGAATATAGTATGTTAGATATATCAGGAATTAAAAGGTTACAATTTGATGTTCTAGTAATAGGAGCAGGAGGAGCTGGATTATCTGCAGCAATCGCAGCATCTCAAGAGAAAAATATTAGAGTCGGACTTGTATGTAAATCTTTACTAGGAAAAGCCCATACAGTTATGGCTGAAGGTGGTATGGCAGCTGCACTTGGAAATGTTGATAACAGAGATGACTGGAAAATTCATTTCAGAGATACTATGAGAGGTGGCAAAATGCTTAATAATTGGAAAATGGCTCAGATTCATGCCGAACATGCTCCAGAGAGAGTTAGGGAGCTAGAACACTGGGGCGCAGTTTTTGATAGAACAAAAGAAGGGTTAATTAATCAAAGAAATTTTGGTGGACACCGTTACCCAAGACTAGCACACGTAGGGGATAGAACAGGCCTTGAGATGATTAGAACACTACAAGATCATGGAATACATCAGGGTATAGATATTCAAATGGAGTGTACTGCTCTAGATATATTAAAGGATAAGTCAGGCAAAATATCTGGTGTAGTTTGTATGTACAGAGAGACTGGAGAATTTATTGTTTTTGAAACTAAATCTTTAATTTTTGCAACAGGTGGTGCTGGGAAAGCTTGGGAAGTTACCTCAAACAGCTGGGAATATACAGGAGATGGATATGGTATGGCATATGAGGCAGGTGCAGAACTTATTGATATGGAATTTAATCAGTTTCATCCAACAGGAATGGTATGGCCTCCATCTGTAAAAGGAATTTTAGTTACTGAAGGTGTGAGAGGAGAAGGTGGAATATTAAAAAATAGTGAAGGTAAAAGATTCATGTTTGACTATATTCCCGAAAAATTTGCTAATGAAACTGCCGACTCAGAAGAGGAAGCAGCAAGATGGCTTAAAGGAGATAAAAATGCGAGAAGACCCCCTGAACTACTTACTAGAGATGTTGTTGCAAGAGCAATTAATACCGAAGTTAAAGCTGGAAGAGGATCTGTTCATGGTGGTGCTTACCTTGATATTGCAACTCAACGATCTGCTGAAGATATAAAAAGGAAACTACCTTCCATGTATCATCAGTTCAAAGTACTTGCTGAATTAGATATAACAAAAGAGCCTATGGAAGTTGGTCCAACATGTCATTACTTTATGGGAGGAATTAAAGTAGAAGCAGAAACTTCTATGACTAATGTAGATGGTCTATTTGCATGTGGTGAAGCTGCAGGTGGAATGCATGGAGCAAACAGACTTGGTGGCAATTCACTTTCTGATTTACTAGTATTTGGAAATTTATCAGGAGTTGAAGCCTCAAAATATTCTAGAAAAATTAAATCAATGCCAAAATCTAATGATGAGGACATTAAAAGAATAATCAAAAATGCTACATCAATCTTGAATAGAGAGAAAGGAAATAACCCATATCTTATTCACGAAGATCTCCAGAAAAATATGCAGTATAATGTCGGAATAATTAGAACGAAAAATGAGATTAAAGATGGAATATCTGAAATTGATAATCTTAAGTCTCAGTTTAAAGATGTAAAGGCAGCAGGAACTAGTCAATTTAATCCTGGTTGGCATGAAGCACTAGCGCTTAGAAATCTACTAATTTCTGCTGAGGCAGTTTCGAGATCTGCTTTTATGAGAGAAGAAAGTAGAGGTGCACACACAAGAGAAGACTTCCCATCAGAGATGAAAGAATGGTTAGAATATAATATCATTAATAAGAAAGGGAAAGATGGAAAGATGGAAACCATAAAAGTTAAGAGGTCTGAACCAGAAGCTGAACTTAAAAGAATTGCAAATTCTAGCATTGAAGAATTAGAAAAAGAAGTTAAATTAGATCATACTAAATAATATCATATGAAAGAGAGAGACTTTAAAATTTATAGAGGTGATGATGAAAGAGGTGAATTAGTTAGCTATAAGTGTAATGTTTCTGAGGGTATGGTTGTCCTAGATGTAATTCATAGGATTCAGGCAGACCAAGCCAATGACCTTGCTTGCAGATGGAACTGTAAAGCTGGAAAGTGTGGGTCTTGTAGTGTTGAAATTAATGGTAAACCTAGACTTGCCTGTATGACCAGAATGAATGAATTAGATGAAGATAAAACAGTAGTAATTACTCCTTTAAAATCATTTCCAGTTATAAAAGATATAGTTACAGACGTATCATGGAATTATGAGCAAAATATGAAAATAAAGCCTTTTTCTCCTTCAGAAAAAGATAAGGAAAAAGGTTTTGTGATGAAACAAAAAGATGTAGACAGAGTCCAACACTTTAGAAAATGTATTGAATGTTACCTATGTCAGAATATGTGTCATGTAGTAAGAGATAACGAGGGTAAAGAAAAATTTGCTGGACCTAGATATATGACTAGACTTGCTAGTTTAGAAATGCACCCTATGGATAGAGCAGACAGAATTGAAGATGTAAAAGATGTACATGGATCTGGAATGTGTAATATCACTAGATGTTGTACTGAAGTATGCCCTGAAGAGATTCAAATTACAGATGATGCAATAATACCTCTTAAAGAAAGAGTTGTTGATAGATTTTATGATCCTATTATGATGTTATTTAGAAAACTTTTTGGAAAGAAAAATAAAGAAACTACGAATTAAACTTCATCTCCTCTAAAGAAATACCTTTGGTTTCTGGCATCATTTTTAATACAAATACCAGTTGAAGTATCATCATAAATCCAAAGAAATAAAAAATCATACCTGGATTATTATCAAGCATATTAATAACATAAGGAGTTATTGCTGTAATTAAAGCAGCAAAAACCCAGTGCGTTGCTGTACCAAGCGATTGACCTTTAGCCCTGACACTATTAGGAAAAATTTCAGAAATAAATACCCAGATAACTGTGCCTTGTCCAATAGCATGAGAGGCTATAAAAATTAAAATAAATATTAATAGAACATATGAGTTTAAAGAGTAAATAAAGCAAAACCCAATACTTATTAATGAAATTATATAGCCTATTGAACCAATTTTCATCAAATATCTCCTTCCATATTTATCAATTAGTCTAAGACCAAACATTGTAAAAAGAAGATTTACAAAACCAATTGAAACGGAACTCATAAGAGAGTCATTAGCAGCAAGACCAGCACTTTGTAAAATTTCTGGGGCATAATACAAAACAAAATTTATTCCTGAAAGCTGATTAAAAAATGCAATAAGGAAAGCTAGAGTTATCTGAAAATTAAATAGTCCTGAAAAAATAGAACTATTTTTCTTATCTGCGGAGCTTTTAATTTGAGCAATTCTTTTTGAAATTTCAGTCTCAGGATAGATTTGTTTTAAAATTTCTTTTGCTTTTTGTATATCTCCTCTATATAATATTAGCCATCTAGGGCTATTTGGAACTTTAAGAACAAAAATAATATAAAAAATAGCAGGAATTGCTTCGATTCCAAGCATATACCTCCAGTCTATATCTCCTCCAAAACCTTGCAATAAATAATTTGAAAAATAGGCTATCAAAATACCAAAAACTATATTAAACTGATAGAGAGCAACTAGTCTTCCCCTACTCTCTTTATTAGATATTTCTGATATATAAGTTGGAGAAGCAACTGTTGAGGCTCCTACTCCCACTCCCCCTATAAATCTAAAGAATGAAAATGAGTATGGATCCCATGCAATTGCAGACCCTAATGCTGAGACAAAAAACAATATTCCGATCCATATTAATGTATTTTTTCTTCCTATTTTATCACATGGAATGGATCCAAATAATGACCCTAAAACTGTACCCCATAGTGCCATAGACATTATAAAGACTCCATGAAATATTGGAGAAGTGTTCCATAATTCCTTTATCGGAAGGTTTGCTCCACTAATTACGACTGTATCAAAACCAAAGAGAAATCCAGCTAGTGCTACAGTTATAGACCAGTTAAATATTTTTTTCTTATCCATAGTTTGATATTTTTACTGGGTAAATATAAAATAATTCTACATGTTATTAGGTATAGACTTAGGTGGGACTAAAATTGAAGGGATTGTTCTAAAATCTAAAGAAAATCCTGATGAAATAATTAGGCACAGAATTAATACTGAAGAAGAAAAAGGATATTCTCAAGTAATTAATAATATAAAGTCATTAGTAAATCATATTGAAAATAAAATAAACTATAAATTTAAAAGACTTGGAATTGGAACTCCTGGCACAATTGACCCAGAAACAGGATTACTGAAAAATTCTAATTCTCAGTGTCTCAATGGAATGCCAATTCAAAAAGATTTAGCTAAAACTTTAGACAAAATTATTCATATTCAAAATGATGCTAATTGCTTTGCTCTAGCTGAGACATTACTTGGTTCAGTTAAGGATCAATATCCAGATGCCAAAAATGTATTTGGTATCATTATAGGAACTGGAGTTGGAGGTGGTGTAATAATAGATGGGAAAACAGTATACGGCAGCCAAGGAATTGGAGGTGAATGGGGTCATACTATAGTTACAGACGACGGAGATGAATGTTATTGTGGTAAGAAAGGATGTGTAGAATCTGTCATTTCAGGTAGAGCACTACAAATTTATTATAATAAGATTTCTGGAAAAAATTTAACACTTGAAGAAATATATGCTAAAAAAGATATTGATAATCATGCTAAAAAGACATTTAAAAGGTTAATTACTTATTTTGGGAAAGGATTAAGCAATGTAGTTAATATCATTGATCCAGAGGTAATTGTTTTAGGAGGTGGTCTTAGTAATATAGATGAATTATATAGTGAAGGTTATGATGAACTTAAAAAATACGTATTTAACCCTACCTTTAATACTCCAATTTTAAGACCTAAACTAGGAGATAGTGCTGGAGTTTATGGTGCTGCACTCTTATAAATTAGTGACCATATCTTGATTT
Organism: uncultured Marinoscillum sp.; assembly: GCA_964527965.1. Lineage (GTDB taxonomy): Bacteria > Bacteroidota > Bacteroidia > Cytophagales > MED-G16 > MED-G16. The sequence continues at coordinate 75,741 of CAZGPH010000003.1, read as the reverse complement.
TGTAGTATTATAATTTTGTGTTATTTGATCAGATGAGTGAGTAGATGAATATATATATACAGCAGCAATATATCCTTCAAAACCATATCTATTACTTTTACCACTAGGCATACTCGAATCATGTCTATAATCTCTTCCAATACAAAACCAATCTAAACCATAATTTACATTATGATCTGCTGTAGTAGATCCATCAAAGCTATTATTTATATAATATTTTCCAGAAGTTCCATCTTTAGTGAAGGTTACATATTTCCAAATATTTGGAGTTTCATAAGTTGAATTATTGGAAAGAGTACTTCCAAATCCATATGAACCATCATGATCCCAAAAATTAAGTTTTCCATTAGAGCTTTTTACTAGAAATTGAAATTCATTTGTAATATCTGTTGGGGTTCGTGAAGATTGTGCTAGAACTCCAACCCTATTAGTCACATTTGTAACCTTTATCCATAATGAAATTGTAAGATTAGTAGAATTAAAATTACTAATTGGATCAATACAGAAATAATCATTACCATCAAATTCTAAACTACCTCCACCCTCATTAGAATATGTGACTAATCCATTTTTTATTGTAAAATCATTATTTGAACCACTAAGATCATTCCATTTAGTTAAATCATCTGGGTCTAGGGAACTTGAATTCGATGCATCTAAATGAAGAATAAGATCAGGCTTATGATGTACAGCATGATAAGAAGGTAAAATCTGAGAAAAACTATATTTTGATATTATTATTAAAATAAAAAATAATAGATTGTACTTCATGAAAAAATTAACTTTTATATTTTGTATCCTTTTTATAATCACATTATCAGACATGAATGCTTCAAATATAGATTATCCTAGAAATAGGGCAACAGAAAAAAAAGTTATTTTTTTCGGTAACTCTATTACTCAAGTTTGGAGTGATTACACGAAATTCTTTTCAGATAATAAATATGTAAATAAAGGAATATCTGGACAAACTACTGATCAGATGTTATTACGCTTCAAAAAAGATGTAGTGGATGAAGACGCATACTGTGTGGTTATTCTTGCTGGAATAAATGATCTAGCTGAAAATAATGGTCCTATTTCTTTAGATGAAATATTTGAAAATATAAAGTCTATGGTAAAAATTGCAAAAGACAATAATATTAAAGTAATATTATCTTCTATCTTACCAGCATATGAATTTTTATGGAATCCTGGAATATATCCAAGTAATGACATAATTTTTCTTAATAAAAACTTAAAAGATTTTTGCAAATCTGGTAAAGCTAAATATGTTGATTACCATACCTCTATGAAAGATGAAAGAGATGGACTTAAAGATGAGTTTACTTACTGGAGAGATGATTTTAATGGATATGATGGAGTTCACCCTAATAAAAAGGGTTATTTAAAAATGGAAAAAATCATTTCCAAAACTCTAAAAAAAATACTTTAATCCATTAACTCAGTAAATTTTTTTAGTACCTCCTCATATTTTTCTTTCGAAATTTTATAAGTCATTTCATGAGTTTTAGTAGGTTTAGAAGTTGTGTTATATAGCTCCCAGCTCATATTACCTAATCTCCTTTGGACAGATGGTGGAGATCCTGAAAATACATCAGCATAATTTAAACTTCTTGTTCCAGTTAGTATCATTTTTAGATCCATTATATCTCCTTTCTTTTTATTCAAATTCTCTAGATTTGCGTCAGAGGATGAGTTAAGAGACTTATTAATTTCACCATCAATTTCTTCTATCGCTTTATCAATTTTATCAACAAGTTCATTTACATGTGCATGTAACTTGTCAAAATTTAACTGAAAACTGAAAAGTTTCTCTCTATCCTCTAGTGAAGATTTACTTCCTATTTGAATTACATCAAAAGAATAAGAATCAGTTAATTTTTCTATTTTATCATTCTCAAACTTTTCAAGATGAACACTATATTTTCCAGGAGGAACAAGAGGTCCTGAATAATTATTTTCTTCACTAACATTTCTTTGAGAAAAAGTTCTGAGGTCCCAATAATTTTCATGATATCCTTTATTCTTACTTGAACTAATTCTTCTTACTACATCCCCTTCACTATCTGTAATGGTTAGATAAATTTTTGGTGTTTTTTCCTTAGCCTCAGCCTCTAACTTTTCTGCTGTTGGATAATCAATTATCTCTCCCCTTTTAAATTTATTAGATTCGACTCTTTGCCTCTCCTCAAACTTTGACTGGACATTATTTCCTAAATAATAAGATAATTTTACTCCATAAGGTGGATTAGGAGAGGAAAAGAAATTATGGCCGGTTGCTGTTTTTTCTGGAGCAGCTACTATATACTGGTAAGTAGACTTTACAGAAAATAAGTGAGCAACTTTGCTTTCAATAGGCTTAGAGTATTCTCTTAATGGAGAATAATCATCTACAATATAGAATCCTCTACCAAAAGATGCAGCTACTAAATCATCTTCTTCCTCATGAATTTCAAGATCTCTTATAGGAATTGTTGGTACTTTTTTAAACTTTCTCCAAGATGACCCTGTGTCCATTGAAAAATACATCCCAAATTCTGTTCCTACAAAAAGAACATTTGGATTTATATGGTCTTCAACTATTGTCCAAACAAAATCATTTTCTGGAATATTAGAAGAAATTGATTTCCATGACTTACCTCCATCTTTAGTTACAACTAGGTATGGCTTAAAATCTCCATACTTATGGTAGTTAAATGAAACATATATTGTATTTAAATCATGTTTTGAGGTGATTACATCAGTAACATAAGCTTTTTGAGGGACACCTGGAAAGTTCTCATGTTTATCCCATGATCTACCATTATCTCTACTTATTCTCACAAGTCCATCATCAGTTCCAACTACTATCAAACCTTGTTGTAATCTCGACTCATCTAAAGCAACTATTGTTCCAAGAGGCGATGTAAAAACATTTTTAAATATTGCGTCTACACTCCAAACCTTACCCATTACCTTCATCTTATTTCTATCTTCATTTCTTGTAAGATCTGGACTTATTTTTTTCCATGAATCACCATTATCATCACTTTGAAATAAGAAATTTGCTGCAAAGTATAGCCTATTAGAATTATGTGGACTTATTATAAGAGGAGAATCCCAATTCCATCTTAAAGCAGCCTCCCCTTCTGCTGGTTGAGGCTGAATACCGATTTTCTCCCCATTTGATTTATCATACCTCATTATACCTGCATACTGTGACATCGTATAAAGGATATTTGGATCAGTAGGATCAACTCGAACCTGAAATCCATCTCCACCAGTTGTTACAAACCAATCACTATTTCTAATACCAGATCTATTTTTTGTTCTAGAGGGGCCTCCAAAACTATCATTATCTTGTGTTCCACCATATACATTATAAAAAGGTTTTTGATTATCAATTCCAACTCTATAAAGCTGAATAATGGGTAAATTATCTATGAATCTCCATGTCTTCATCCTATCAAAACTCTCATAAATTCCTCCATCACAGCTTATCATTATATAATCAGGATCATTTGGATCAAAAAGTACATCATGACTATCTACATGTTTCTTATTTTCAGGAATTCTTTCAAATGTCTTACCTCCATCTTCAGTAACATAAGATCTCATATCTACTGAATATATCTTATCAAATTGATGCGGATCAGGAAAAATTTCAACATAGTACTGAGAGTCAACTACCTGATAATCGCTCATCTTTTCCCATGTCTCACCATAATCATCAGACCTATAAAATCCTTTAGTTTTTTCTTTTGCTGTGATTAGAGCATAGACAACATTAGACTTTTGTGGAGAAATAGCAAGGCCAATCCTACCTATGTCTCCTCCAGGAAGACCATTTTTTAGTTTTTTCCAATTTTTTCCTCTGTCTACAGATTTAAAAATACCTCCTTCTGGACCTCCAGCAACTAAAATACCAAAGTGTCTTCTTCTCTGATATGTACTAGCATACATGACATTATGATCATTATGATCCATTACGATATCAGAAATTCCTGTATCATCTGTTACATGTAAAATTCTTTTCCACGATATACCTCCATCCTTCGAATTATATAAACCCCTTTGACCTCCTGATCTCCATAATGGACCTTGAGCAGCAACATAAATATTGTCTCTATTTTCAGGATCAATTATAATTTTAGCAATATGCTCAGAGGTTTTAAGTCCCATATGAGTCCAAGAATTTCCAGCATCAATTGACTTATATATTCCATCTCCATAACCAACTGATCGCTGACTATTATTTTCTCCAGTTCCCAACCATAATATATTTGGGTTAACTGGATCCATAGTAATAGTTCCAATGGAATAACTTCCATAATGTTCAAAAATTGGTTTCCAGGTTGTTCCTGAATTTACAGTCTTCCAGACATTTCCAGATGCAGTTGTAACATACCAAGTACTGGTATTTGAATAGTCTTTAATAACTTTTGTAATTCTCCCTGAAACTTTAGCAGGGCCAATATTTCTTACATCAATTTTATCAAAAAGGCTAGTCTGAATATCTTTAGAAGCATTTCTTTGAGAATAAATATCATTGAAAAAAAGTGATAAAAATAAGGTAAGATATAGATTTAAATTTTTCATAGTAGTGGTTTATTAATTAACCAAATATATGTTTTTTAAAAAAAATATATAAACATATATTAAAATGTCTCTATATATATTGGGGTATAATTAATATTTTCCTTTATAAAAAAAGAAATCTGTGATGAATAAAATAAGAAATAAAAAAATTGAAATAATAAAAAAGTCGGAATTCAGACTTGGAATCATCTGATCCATTATTGTCCAATCTGATAATAAATAAATAATATAATTAATTAAGATAAGTAGTATATAACTTCCAATACCTGACTTAATCGAATTAAAAATTTTATTTTTCATATTACCTCAAATTTATCAATATCTGGATATAAGAAATTATTATATGGGTATCTCTTTATATGAATTTTTCTAACCTCTCTATATACTATTTTTTTAAATTGATCAATATTTGTTTTCTTCGTAGCAGACATAAATACTACATTTTCACCAAGTTTAGAAATCCATGTCTCTTCCCACTCTTTCAAAGAAAAATTCTTTTCTGAATAATCATTAATTAAGTCAGTTTCATCATAATCATCTTTTTTGTAATTATCTATCTTATTAAAAACAACTATTGATGGTTTATTGTGTCCATTAATTTCTTCTAAAATTTTATTAACAGAGTCCATATGTTCCTGAAAACTTGGGTGTGATATATCTACTACATGAATCAATAAATCTGCCTCTCTTACCTCATCTAATGTGCTTTTAAATGATTCAATAAGCTGAGTAGGTAATTTTCTTATAAACCCTACGGTATCTCCTAATAGAAATGGTAAATTTCCAATTACAACTTTTCTTGTTGTAGTGTCTAATGTTGCAAAAAGTTTATCTTCAGCAAATACACTTGACTTACTTATTGAATTCATTAGTGTTGACTTACCAACATTAGTATATCCAACAAGAGCAACCCTTATCAGCTTGCCCCTATTACCCCTTTGTACAGACATCTGCTTATCTATGGTTTTAATTTTTGACTTCAACAAAGCAATCTTATCTCTAACAATTCTTCTATCAGTTTCTATCTCAGTTTCTCCTGGGCCTCTCATTCCAATTCCTCCTTTTTGTCTCTCAAGGTGGGTCCACATTCCTCTCAATCTTGGTAAAAGATATTGACACTGGGCCAGCTCAACTTGAGTTCTTGCATAGCTAGTCTTTGCCCTTTGAGCAAAAATATCTAGGATTAAATTGGTTCTGTCTAAAACTTTAATTTTTAAAATCTTACTGATGTTTTTCTCCTGTGCTGGAGATAACTCATCATCAAACACTATAGTCTGAATATTTTTAGCTTTCACATAAATACCTATCTCATCCATTTTTCCCTTCCCTATTAATGTACTTGGATTCGGAGTCTCTATCCTTTGTGTAAACCTCTTCTCTACTACCCCCCCAGCAGTTATAGACAAAAACTCAAGTTCATCAAGATACTCTTGGGATTTTTTTTGATTCTGGTTTCTATTTACTAGGCCAACAATTACTGTCTTTTCCATTTCTTTATTTGTACCAAAGGTGGGAATCGAACCCACACTCCCGAAGGAACACGATTTTGAATCGTGCGCGTCTACCAGTTCCGCCACTTTGGCAAGTGGAAGCAAAAATACATTATTACTATAAAAAATTTATGGTGATTGGAGTGTGATTTTTAATGCCTAACAAATTAGAGGCATTACCCTTATTCATTCCAATTTCTAGATTATCATTATAATTAAAAAGAGCAAACAAGTCTGCTATTCCAACATCATTATAAGATTCAGAAATATTTAATATCTTATCTACACCTAAGTTTATTTCAAAATTTCCATTGCTTTTAGATAAAGTATTATAAAAATCAGATTTTGATATATTAGTTATAATATTTCCATAATTATCTATTCTGATAGAATGTCCTATAATCTGACTTCTTTGAATTCTGACCTCTCTATCTAAATATTGCCTAAAACCTTTAAATGGGCTACCTAAAGTAGTATAGTTTATTCCTGATGCCAATTTTGAAGCAACCTCTCCCATAAATTTTTCTGGGAAAGAAGAATGGACCTTTCCATCTAACTTAATAGCACTTATATTTTCATTTGAATCTATTAAACTTATTATACCAGAATCGTATGTAATTATAAACTGGTTATTTAATTGAAATAAAATTATTTCAGACTCATTATCAGAGTTATTAACAGCTATAATATGAACAGAGTTTAAAGGGAACTCACTAAATACATTTTTAAAAACATATGCCGCATGAGATATATCATATTTTTTGATTTCATGAGACAAATCAATTACCTGATTATTTGGATTATACTTAAGTATTGAAGCTTTAACAGAAGCAACATAATGATCTGTAGTACCAAAGTCAGAAATAAAGGTAATTATTGACATAAGCAAATTGAATAATTTTTAAATTTGCATCAAAAAAAGATATAATAAATTTTGGTAGAAAAAATAATAGATCTAGATAATATTGAGTTAGTTGGTTTTTTAGGAGTAAAAAATAAAAATATACAAGAACTTGAGACGGCCTTTCCTAAGACAAAAATCATTTCAAGAGGAAATAAAATTTCAATAAAGGGAAATAAATCCCAAATACTCGAGGTTGAAAGTATAATAAATTCACTTATAATTCATTTTGAAAAATTTGGGAAGTTGGATAATAAGATAGTATTGAATCACATTAATAATGGCCAAAGTAATGAAGAAAATGAGTCTATTCTGTATGGCTCGAAAGGAAATAAAATATTAGCTAAAACTATAAATCAAAAGAAAATTGTAGAACTCTACTCAAAAAACGACTTACTATTTGTTGTGGGTCCTGCAGGAACCGGAAAAACTTATGTGAGTGTTGCGTTAGGTGTTAGAGCTCTAAAAGAGAAAAAAATAAAAAAAATAATTATAACAAGACCAGTAGTAGAAGCTGGAGAAAATCTTGGTTTTTTACCTGGAGATCTACAAGATAAAATTGATCCTTACCTCAAACCAATATATGATGCTCTTGAAGATATGATTCCTATATCTAAGATGAAGAAGTTTTTAGAAAATAAAACCATTGAAATTGCTCCTTTGGCATATATGAGAGGGAGAACTCTTAAAAATGCTTTTATTTTATTAGATGAAGCTCAAAATACTACTGAATCTCAATTAAAGATGTTTCTCACAAGATTAGGTCAAAATTCTAAGATGATAGTCACAGGAGATGTTTCTCAAATAGATTTAAGAAAAAATCAGACATCTGGATTAGTTGATGCACAAAAGAAATTAAATAATATAGAAGGTGTTGGATTCACCTTTTTAGATAGTTCTGATGTTCTAAGACATAGCTTAGTTAAAAAGATATTAGATAAATATCAAAAGTCATGAGTAATATAATAATTGATTATGACTCAACTTTTATAAAACTTGAGTCATTAGATGAGTTATCAAAACTTTCAAAAAACAATAATACTAAAGTTGAAAATAAAATTAGAAATATAACAAGTTTAGGTATGGAAGGAAAAATTTCTTTTACTGAATCTCTTCAAAAAAGAATAAAATTAATCAACTCTGATAAAAATGATATTCAAAAAACAGTTTCCTTTCTTAAGAAGAATATTAGTAAATCATTTTTGTCAAACAAAAAGTTTATAAAAAAAAATCATAAAAAGATATTTGTAGTGTCTAGTGGGTTTCATGAATTAATTAATCCAGTTGTGGAAGAGTTTGGCATTGAAAGACAAAATATTTATGCTAATAATTTTACTTTTAATAATGATAAAATAATTGGTTTTGATAAAAATAATCCTCTTTCTAGGTCAAAAGGAAAGGTAAATATTATTAAAAATTTAAAATTAACAGGAGATACTCATGTTATTGGTGATGGGTTCACGGATTTCGAAATTAAGAAAGAGGGATATGCAAAATACTTTTATCTATATACTGAGAACATAAAGAGAGATTCTATTGTAAAAAGTGCAGATTATTTACTAAAATCGCTAGACGAATTTATTAAAATATATAAATGAAGAAATTATCTTTTCCTAAGTCTAAAATAAAAGTTTTATTACTAGAAAAACTTGATAAATCAGCAAAAGACATTTTTGTAAAAGAAGGATATAATGTTGAAACCTATGATGGTAGTTTAAACGAGGAAGAATTAATTTCTAAAATTAAGAATATATCTATTCTAGGAATAAGGTCTAAAACTTATATATCAAAAAAAGTTATCGACTCTGCAGATAGACTCTTAAGTATAGGTGCTTTTTGTATAGGAACAAACCAAATCAATCTAGAAGAATGTGAAAAAGCAGGAATAACTGTTTTTAATGCTCCATATAGTAACACAAGATCTGTAGTTGAAATAGTTATAGGACAAATAATTAATTTAATGAGAAGTGTAGTTGAAAAATCAAATGATTTACATGAAGGTACATGGAGAAAAGATTCTATAAATTCCTATGAGATAAGAAATAAGGTTATTGGAATTATAGGATATGGAAATATTGGCTCCCAACTTTCTGTAATTTGTGAATCTTTAGGTATGAGGGTTATATACTATGATATAGTTGATAAACTATCAATTGGAAATGCAAAAAAATATGACACTTTAGAATCATTACTAAAAGTATCCGATATTATTTCTCTACATGTTGATGGCAGAGAGGAAAATACAAATCTGATTGGTAAAAAAGAAATTGAGTTAATGAAAAAGAATTCTATTCTTATTAATTATAGTAGAGGAAATATTGTTGATACAAAAGCATTAAAAGAAAATTTAATAAATAATAAATTGATGGGAGCAGCAATTGATGTTTTTCCAAAGGAACCTCTTAATAATAAAGAAAAATTTGAATCCACGCTAAAAGGAATTAAAAATTTAATATTATCACCACATATCGGAGGAAGCACAAAGGAAGCTCAAAAAAATATTGGCACATATGTACCTGATAAGATTATTGATTTTATTAATACTGGAGATACATCTAACTGTGTTAATTTCCCTGAATTATCACTTCCAGAGCAGAAAGATTCACATAGATTAATTCATATTCACAGAAATGAGCCCGGAGTATTATTGGAAATAAATAAAATTATTTCAAGTTTTAATATAAATATCAAGGGACAATACTTGAAAACTCTTGAGAATATAGGGTACGTTATTACTGATATAGATAGAGAATATAACAAAGATGTTGTAAAAAAATTAAAAAGTATATCTCATACAATAAGATTAAGGGTTTTATACTGATATAATGAAACAAATCTTTTTTACACCAGGACCATCAGAATTATTTTTTACAGTAGAGGAACATATTAAAAATGGCCTTAGGAAAAATATATTTTCTATTTCTCACAGAAGCAATGAATTTAAAATAATTTATGAGAGTTGTGTTAATAACCTCAAAGAATTAATAAATATCCCCGATGATTACCATGTATCATTTTTATCTTCAGCAAATGAAATTTGGGAAAGATTAATTCAAAATCTAGTATTAAAAGATTCTGGACATTTCGTTAATGGGGCATTTTCTAAGAAGTTTTATGAATTTGCTGTACTTAATAAAATTAATGCAAAATCTTACTTATTTGATAAAAATGAATATTCTACAGATAATTTGAGTCCATCTCATGAATTATTATCTCTTACATTAAATGAAACTAGTACAGGAATAATGTGCGATAAAAATAAAATTTCAGATATAAGATCAAAAGTAACCAATTCCTTAATTTCATTAGACTGTGTAAGTGGGTTACCATCTATACCATTTAATATCTCAGATGTTGATACTTTCTACTTTTCTGTTCAAAAATGTTTTGGTTTACCCTCAGGATTAGGTGTATGGGTTTATAACAACAAATGTCTTGATAAACATTATAATATTAAAGAAAAAAAAATAACAGGCACGTACCATTCCCTTGAGAAATTGCATAAAATGTCTATAAAAAATCAGACACCAGAAACACCAAATGTACTTGCTATATATGTACTTTCAAAAGTATTAGAAGATATGAATAATATTGGAATAGATATGATAGTTAGGGATACAAATTACAAATCATCATTAATTTATGATACTATTAATAAACATAAAGACTTAACTACATTTATAAAAAATAAAAACATTCAATCTAAAACTGTAGCAGTAGCAAATACAAAAAGAGAAAACATCCATTATATCAATAAACTAAAAGAAAAGGGGCTTATTATAGGAAAAGGATATGGCTCTGCTTCAAATCAAATTAGAATTGCTAACTTTCCAACACATTCTAAAGAAGTTTTTGAGCTTCTTTGTGATGAATTAATTAATTTATAATGAAAGCATCTATAGTAACAGGTGGAGCAAGTGGAATTGGATTAGAGTTTGTAAAACTTCTATTAGAAGATGGGTATAAGGTGTTTATTATAGATAATAATAAAAAAAATTTAAAAGGTCTTACGAAGAAACTAGAATCAAAAAACTTTGAGAGTATCCACCAAGATATGAGTAAAACTAAATCTCCTCAGAAGATTTATGATATGCTTAAAAATAAAAATATTCATGTGTTAATTAATAATGCTGGTTTTGGAACATTTGGAAAATTTTATAAAACAAAATGGGAAAAAGAGAGACAGATGATTAACCTTCATGTTCTTAATACAACTCACCTAACAAAATTATTTTTGAAAGATATGGTTAGGAAAAATGAAGGCAAAATCTTAAATATTGCGTCAGTAGCAGCCTTTCAGCCTGGCCCCTTAATGTCTTTATATTATGCGACAAAAGCGTTTATTTTACATTTTACAGAAGCTATATCTAATGAAGTTAAAGGTAAAAATATTAGTATATCAGTATTATGCCCTGGACAAACAAAGACAAATTTTCAACAACACGTATCATCTAAAAAAAATAAAATTAATTTTAATACTGGATGCCCAGTAAAAGTAGCAAGATATGGCTATAGAGCTCTTAAAAATAATATTACTGTATCAGTTCCAGGACTAATTAATAAATTTATTGTTTTCTTAGGAAGAATCTTACCAAGATCAACTTCAACAAATCTTGTAAGATACATTCAAGAAAAAAATCGAGATTAATTTATCTTTAAATGTCAAATTTTAATTTTACTATTTCTTAAAAAATGGATAAAAATTTAGTTAAAAATGAAATTAAAAAACTTAGAGAAGAGATAGAGTATCATAATAAATTATATTATGATGAGAACAGAAATGTAATTTCAGATTATGAGTATGATAAAAAAATGAGCGAGCTCATCAATCTTGAAATAAAATACCCAGAATATAAATCTCCATCATCACCCACTGTAAAGGTTGGAGGTAAAATAACAAAAGAATTTGATACATATAAACATTCCAATCAAATGTTATCGCTCTCTAATACATATACCAATCAAGATTTAGAAGAATATGATAAAAGAGTCAAAAAAAATCTTAATGTTAAAAATATTGAATACTCATGTGAACTAAAATATGATGGAGTAGCATTAAGTATTTTATATGAAAATGGTAAATTCAAAAGAGCCCTTACAAGAGGAGACGGTAATTATGGTGATGATGTATCTAATAATGCAATAACCATAAAAACATTACCAATTAAATTAGATGAAAATAATTTTACTAGTATTGAAGTTAGAGGTGAGGCATTTATATCCAAAAGTGATTTTAATAAGTTAAATGAAAGGAAGGAGGATAGAAATGAACAATTATTCTCAAATCCAAGAAATACCGCTTCTGGTTCACTAAAATTACAAGATTCATCACAGGTAGCTAGAAGAAAAATAAACTGCTTTATTTACTCTTTAAATACAGATATTGATGATATTGAGACTCAAGAAGAAAGCTTACAATTTTTAAAAAAAATAGGGTTTAATGTACCTAATACTTTTAAGAAGTGTGTAGATATTGATGAAGTAAAAGAATACATAAATTATTGGGAATCAAGAAGGCATGACCTTGATGTTGAGACAGATGGTATAGTAATAAAAATTAATAATCTAGATTATCAAAAAAAACTAGGTAATACTTCTAAGAGTCCAAGGTGGGCAATTGCATATAAGTATAAGGCTGAAAGTAAAGAGACAAAAGTAAAAGACATCCAATTCCAAGTTGGAAGAACTGGAGCAATAACTCCTGTTGCTATACTTGAACCAGTACATATAGGAGGATCAATAGTAAGAAGAGCCTCTCTACATAATGCTAATGAAATAGAAAGATTAGATATTAGGATAGGAGATTATGTTAATATTGAGAAAGGAGGTGAAATAATTCCAAAAATAACATCTGTTGTAATAGATAAAAGAAAACCTGAATCAACGAAATTTAATTACATAAAACATTGTCCACATTGTAATAGTGAACTAATTATAGAAAAAAATCAGGCAATACATTATTGTAAAAATGATACTTTATGTATGCCACAAGTATCAGGTAAAATCGAGCATTTTATTAGTAAAAATGCAATGGATATAGAAAATTTAGGACCTGAAACAATAAAAGGACTTATTAATAAAAATATTATAAATAATCCTTACGACTTGTATAGAATAGAATACAATGATATAATCAATTTAGAATTTAATTTAAATGAGGAAGAAAAGACGAGATCACTCAAAAGAAAATCTTGTGAAAATATTTTGAATAGTATTGAAAAATCAAAGAAAAAACCATTTTCAAATATACTTTTTGCTCTTGGAATTAGATATGTTGGAAAAACTACTGCAGAAAAATTAACTGCTCATTTTAAAGATATAGATAAGTTAATGGAGGCAAGTTTTGATATGATTATTCAAGTAGATGAGATTGGAGATAAGATTGCAGAAAGTATAATAAAATATTTTTCTTTAGAAGAAAATAAAGAGTTAATAAATAATCTAAAAAGTATTGGATTAAATCTAAAAGAAAAAAATAATAGTACTCAAAAATCTAATAAATTAAGTGGGGTTAACTTTGTTATATCTGGTAAGTTTTTAAAATTTTCAAGAGATAGTTTACAAATTGAAATAAAAAATAATGGTGGTAAAGTTTCAAAATCTTTATCTTCAAAAACAAACTTCTTAATTGCAGGAGAAAACATGGGGCCAAAGAAAAAAATTAAAGCAGAGGATCTAGAAATAAAAATTATAAATGAAGATGAATTTATCTCAATGATATGAAAATACTGCTTCCTACTATTAATAAAATAACAAACAAGAGATTAAAGATAAATAGAGCATCTATTAGCTTCCCAAAATCTAATCATATTGGAATTGTTTATTCATATATTGATGAAAATAAACAAAAAGCCATAAATGAATTAGTGAAAAAACTAAAGAAAGATGGTAAGAGGGTCGACTTATTACCAGCAATAACAAAAAGAAATGCTGACAACAGGTATTTCAAAACATTCAAAATTGATGAAATCAATACATTTGGTAAATGGAAAAACAATAATGTTAATTTATTTATTTATCAACAGTATGATTTCATAATATATCCAGACCTAAAACTAAATCATGAAATGGAAAATATTTTGATTAATTCATACTCAAAATGCAGAATAGGGTTTATTGAAAATAAAACTAATTTATTCGAACTAATTTTAAAATCCGATTTGGAATTTGATATTGATCATAGACTAAATAAACTTTATAAATATCTAAAAAAACTAAAATAAAAAAAGGTGGCTAAATAAATAACCACCTTTAATTTAAAAACTCTTTCTTTTAGTAATTAAGAAGCGTTTTTCTTAGCTTGAACTTCTTTTCTAACATCTTGAGCCCAAACTTTAAGAGCTTGCATTCCTTTTCTTACTCTAGTTCCAGCTGCTTTGTTTCCTTTATCATAGAATTTAGCAAAATCAGGACCTAAATCATTTACTAGGTTAGATAATTCATCGTATCTACTCATCTTATATAAAATTTAAATTAAAAATAGTACTGACACCAATTTAAGTAAAAAAACGTAATAATTCTACTAGATAAGGGCGTTTTTTAAAGATATTATGATAAAACAGCTCCTTTTTCACCCATTTCTTGATAAATACCCTTATCAAGCTTCTTTTTAACCTCTTTAAATGTATCAATTGTTTGCTTAACATCATCTAAAGTATGAGATGCGGTTGGAATAATTCTTAACATTATCACACCTTTTGGTACAACTGGGTATATAACTCCTGAACAAAAAATACTATATTCAGACCTTAAATCTCTTATGAGATTAGTACATTCATATACATCTCCCTTAAGTATAATAGGAGTAACAGGTGATTGCGTAGTTCCAATATTAAAACCATTTTCTTTTAGACCTTCTTGAATTGAATTAACTATCTCCCAAAGCTTATTTTTAAATCCAGGATTTGATCTGATTAACTCAAGCCTCTTTAAGTTTCCAATTACGAGAGGCATTGGTAAGGATTTTGCAAAAATTTGTGATCTTAACTTATATCTTAAATTATCTATAATATCTGCATCACCTGAAACAAAAGCGCCAATACTCGCCATTGATTTAGCAAATGTTGAGAAAAATAAATCAATACCATCTTGTACACCTTGTTCTTCACCACTTCCAGCACCAGTTTCTCCCATTGTACCAAAACCGTGAGCATCATCAACTAAAAGTCTAAAATTATAATCATTCTTTAGTGAAACTATTGAAGAGAGATCACCCATATTTCCAGACATTCCAAATACACCCTCAGTTATAACTAATATTCCACCTCCTGTATCCTTGACTATTTTTTTTGCCCTATCTAACTGACTCTTTAAATTATCAATATCATTATGTGGGTAGACAAACCTCTTACCTATATGCATTCTCAAACCATCAATTATACATGCATGACACTCTGAATCATACACAACAACATCTTTTCTATCTAGAAGTGCATCAACTATTGATAAAACACCCTGATACCCATAATTTAAAAGTATAGTATCCTCTTTTTTAACGAAATGTGATAATTCTTTTTCTAATTTCTCATGATGTACAGAATTTCCAGACATCATCCTAGCACCCATAGGATATGATAACCCCCAATCTTTAGCTGCTTGGGCATCTGCTTCTCTTACTTCAGGATGATTTGCGAGTCCTAAATAATTATTAAGACTCCAATTAAGTACATCTTTTCCCTTGAATTTCATTCTAGGTCCAATTTCACCTTCCAACATTGGAAACATATAATAATTATCATCAATATGAGAATATGCTCCTAAGGGACCTTTATCTTTAAGAATCTTTTCAAATAAATCCATAAGTCTGTATCGTTAATATTTTGGCAAAAATAGTAACTAAAGAATAAATTTTATAAAAAGAAAGTAAATGTTTTAATTACCAATTCTAACACTTACAGAAACTCCCTCATCTCCATTTTCAGAACCATCAACTTTCTTATCATCAACTTTAGTTACATTAACCTTTGAATCATTTTTAAGTTTTTGAGAAATAGCGATATATGGACCACTTATAACTTGGTCATTTTCGTTAAGTCCAGAAAGAACTTCAATATTTTCAAAATCACTTATTCCAGTTGTAACCTCGACCATTTTTGCTTTGCCATTATCATTTACAAAAACTATTTGTTTTATAGACTCATTTCCAAGACTATCTTTTTCATTTTTGGTTGTAACTGAAGAAATTGGAATAAGTAATATCTCATCTTTTACTTGTGTAATTATCTCAACACTTGCTGTCATACCAGGTTTAAATGGATTTTTTATTCCTTCCTCAATAGTTAAGTTTCTATATGATTCATTTATAACTCTGATTTTTACTTTAAATTCAGTAACAGCATCAGGTGATGGTTTAGGATTAGCTGTGCTGGCTATTTCAGTGACTATTCCTTTAAAAACTTGTTCATAAGTATTATATGCATCTACATCAATGTTTGTTGTGTCTCCAATTTTTACCCTAACTATATCATTTTCATTAACATCTACCCTAACTTCCATTATTGATAGATCTGCAATCCTGAGAAGTTCTGTACCAGCCATCTGCGAAGTACCTACAACTCTCTCTCCAAGCTCAACACTAAGAAGAGAAACTGTTCCTGTCATAGGGGCAACTATACTAGTTTTTCTAAGATTTTCTTCAGATTCATCAACAGTAGCTTTTGCACCTTTTACATTATATTCACTAGCTTTAACACTTTGCTTACTAGACTCAAGATCCTGAGTGGATACCTTAAAATTTGTTTCAGCAATTTCATATTCAGAGTCTGAAATAACATTTTGGTCAAACAATGATTTTTGTCTATTAAACTCAAGTTGAGATCTTAGATATTGAGCTTCAGATCTAGACAGATTAGACCTAGAACTTAAGAGATTAGCTCTTACTTGGTTATAATTAGCTTTTGCCCTTTCTAGAGCATTAATAAAATTATCAGGTCTAATTTTGACAAGGAGCTTTCCTTCATCAACATAGTCTCCTTCCATAATTGTAAGTTCAATAATTTCTCCAGGAACTTCAGGACTTACTCTAACTTCAACCTCAGGTTGAATTTCACCAGATGCAGTTACTAATTCAACTATTTTACCTTTTTTAGCTGTCATTACCTGTACATCAGTAGGTTTTACCCCTCCTATCCATCCTAATCTTTGTCCAACTGTGATTAATATGATACCTATTACTACAATTGATCCGATTATTAATAATGTTTTTTTATTTCTCATGTCCTAAAATGTTAATTTTTTACCTTGATAAAAGTCCAAAACTTTTAATTTAAATATATAATCATATTTTGAAGATAGTAAATCATTTGAAGCTCTAACTAAGTTATTGTTTGAAATCTGATATTCAGTGTAATTTACGGAACCTAAATTATACTGACTTTTAATTATTCTAAATGATTCCTCCAGAGCTCTAACCTGCTTTAAAGATGCTGAATAAGATTTTGATGCGGCCAATGCGTCGTTATATGATGTCTCAATAGTCTGTCTTACTTGATTTCTTGCCTCAATGACATTAATATCTGCAAGTTCTTTGTTAAGCTTAGCTCTCTTAATATTAGAAGATGTCTGGTATCTATTAAATATTGGAATTGAAATTGAAAATGAGAGTGACTTACTTAAGTAATCTTTCCATTGTTCAATTAATGTAAAGTCCTTATCTGAACCTATAACATTAGGAACTAATGATAAAGATGAAACAGTTTGAAGTGGATTGTTAGTTAGATATCCTATGGTAGTCGGTTGCATAGTAAATCCATCATAAAACTCTCTTTGTCTATTGGCAAAGCTAGAATAGTTTGAACTAAAGTTAGATGACACACTAACAGTCGGAAATCTTCCACTTCTTGAAATCTTTAGATCATAAAGACTTGATTTAGCATTTTTTTCAGCGCTTTTAATCTCAGGAAGGAGATTTACTGCCACATCAAATATATCATTAGGATTTGATTCAATAACAGTAGATGGAGATAATTCCACAACAGGTTTGACTATCTTAATCTCTTTATTAGTTTCAAGTAACAGAATCTGTTTTAGCTGTAAAACTGATAACCTGTAATTATTTTCTTGTTGTATTAGACTAAGCTCATCACCTGCTAATTGAGCTTCTAAATTTAATTTATTAGTGACTGGAATAGAACCTGCATCAACTAACTTAGCTGTCCTATTAAGTTGCTCTTGAGTTGATTGTAATTGAAATCTAGCATTATCTAATCTATCTGTATTTAATAAGACATTAAGATAAGAACTTACTACACTTAGCATTACATTATTTCTAGTATTTTCTAAATCAAAAACACTTTTTTCTAATAAAATTTTTGATTTTTTTATATTATTTCTAACTGAAAAACCAGAAAAGATATTAAAGTTAGATGAGGCACTAATTCCAGAGAAACTAGAGTTATTTGAAATGAAAGTATTAGTTGTAGGATCAATAGATCTTCCATAATTATTTCCATAGTTAGAAAATAAATTTATAGTGGGAGCCTGTTGTAAAATAGACTGTGTGTAACCAACCTTTTGAAGTTGCTCATTTATTAGACTTCTTTTTAACTGTAAATTATTTTCTAAAGCAATTTGAAGACATTGTTCTAAATCAAGCTCAAGATATTTAGATGATTGAGCATGAACTGTAAAAGAGATAAAAAATACTAATATGAATTTTGCCATATATAAATTTGATGTCTTTAGATATTATTTCTTGCTTTAAAAGCGATGCAAATATATAATTTACTAGGGAATGAAAAAACAATTACACAGAAACCTCTCCTTTGATATGTGGGTGGGCTTTATAATCTAATAATTTGAAGTCATCGTATTTAAAAGTAAATAAATCTTTAACTTCTTTATTAATCTCCATTTTTGGCAAACTAAAAAACTTTCTTTCTAATTGTAATTTAACTTGATCTATATGATTGAGGTAAATATGTGCATCTCCAAATGTATGAATGAAATCTCCAAGTTTTAGGTTACATACTTGAGCCACCATCATCGTGAGTAAGGCATAGGAAGCAATATTAAAAGGAACACCTAAAAATACATCTGCACTCCTTTGATAAAGCTGACAGGATAACTTACCATTTAAAACATAAAATTGGAAAATTGTGTGACATGGTGGAAGTGCCATAGAGTCAATAAAAGGAACATTCCAGGCACTAATAATATGTCTTCTGGAATGAGGGTTATTTTTTAAATCATCTAATAATTTTTTTATCTGATCATGTGTATCGCCTTCTTTACCTTCCCATCTTCTCCATTGGACCCCATATACAGGCCCTAAATTTCCATTCTTATCTGCCCACTCATCCCATATCCTAACTCCATTATCATTTAGATATTTAACATTATTGTCTCCATTTAAAAACCATAATAACTCATGAATTATAGATTTTAAATGAAGTTTTTTAGTAGTTATACATGGAAATCCTTCATTAAGATCAAATCGCATTTGATGACCAAAAATACTAATAGTACCCGTTCCAGTTCTATCAGATTTTTTTTCACCCTTCTCGAGTATTGTTCGTAATAAATTATGGTATTGCTTCATTTAATTTCAGTAAATTTAAAAAGTAAAAACAAAATGCTAAACTTTTTAATGATTAATTGATAATATAGTTAGACTTGATCTCTTATGAAAACTCGAATAGTCTTTTTTATCTTAATTCTACTTATATCATTTTACTTTTTTAATCATTTCAAATTCTCAAAATCAAGCAATGATTTGTGGGATTTTATTCCATCAAAATCTTCAATTATTTTAGAATTAGAAGAGCCTATAATTCAGTATAATAAAATGCTTGAATCATCTATTATTAAAAACAGTGCATTTGAAATTAAGAATCAATTTGAAGAATTTAATTTTTTCTTAAATAATAATTTAGAGAGTTTTTTAAAAGATAATAAGTTAATTATATCCTATTTTAAAATTTCAAATTTTCGACTAGAACCAATGTATATAACGTACAAAGGAACATTAGATCTAGATTTTATATTTAGAAAAATTAAAGAAAATGGATATGATGTAAGTGAAAGAAAATTCAATAATCAAATTATTTATGAATTCAAAAAAGGGGAAAATAATTATACTTTATGCTTTATTGAAAATATCATTATTTTCTCCAACAACTCTCTATTAATTGAAGATGCTATAAGGACTAAATCAAATACAAACCTAAAGTTTAAGAAAAATGAATCTGATCTTTTTTCACAAGTAAAAATCATAAAAGATATTGGAAACCTTTACATTAATGAATCTGATATTTTTAATTTATTAAATATTGAATCAAAAAATAAATTCCTGAATTACACACAAAGTATTTTTCCTGAGAAATCATTCTTTGATATAAAATTAGAAGAGCAATTATTAAGGCTTAATGGATTCTCGTCTACATTAGCTAAAAGCTTTTACAAGGATAAATCAAGTTATGATTCTATTATAGAAATTTTACCCTTCAACACTATATCTTATTTTAATATTAACTCAGTAAATGAAATAAATTTTTTTCAACTTAATAAAAAAAATCAAATTGAAAGTTTCACCAATAATTATGAATTAGAAATAGGAAGAGCATTGATTGAGAATAGAAAATCTAATAAATATGAAGAGATTACTATCCTCAAAAGAAAACCATCAATTAATTATAATATTACAGACTCCCTATTATATGATGGTATCTACAAATTAGATGATCAAAAATTAAATACACTTATAGACTTAGAAAATATTTCTTATAAATCAGAAAAATTTTTTATTAAAAAAGACAATTTTATAATAATTTCAGATCAAATTAATTCTCTAATAGATATCAGAGATAATATTGAAAAAAATAAATTTTGGTTAAGAAAATTAGATATTAGTAAATTCAGAAATGAAATGAATAAAACTCATAACATTTCATTTATCATAGATTTTTCAAAATTTTCGGGACAAGATAATTCGGAATTAAACTTAGTATCATCCCAGATGAGTTTAATTGATAATAAATTATATATAAGTTCAAATCTATCTGACAAGGAAGTAAATAATGTTCAATATTCTAATGAAAATATAGTAAAAGAATTTTCAGCAAAAAATAATATAACTCTAAAGCCAAATATTATTTTTAGTCATTTAGATAATAAGCCTGAAGTAATAACTCAAGATGAAAGAAATAATATTTATCATCTTTCTAATGAATTAAATCTAATTTGGTCTGACTCTATAGAAAAAATAAACTCAAATATTTATTCAATCGATTACTACAAAAACAATAAAAAACAAATTCTTTTTTCAAGTAAAAATAATATATATAGCTATGATAGAAAAGGTAACCCTTTAACTGGTTTTCCTATTAAAAATCCTTCTGAAAGTAATATAGAGCATTTAAATGTTATTGATTACAACAGATCAAAAAGGTATAGGTTAATAACAGCTCATAAAAATGGTGATATATACTTCCTTGATAAAAATGGAAGGAAGCTTGACGGTTGGGCACCTATGAAAATGGAAGAACAATTGGTTCAAGAGCCATTACATGCAAGGGTAAGAGGTAAAGATTATATCATTATCTTACTTAAAAACGGATCCTTATATTTAAAAAACAGACGAGGATCAAATTATCCTGGATTCCCAATTAAAACAAATAATGATTTCAGTAATAAAATAAAAATTAAAATTTCAAATTCACCAAATAGTAGTGAAATTCATTTATTAAGTGATAATGGGACTATATCTAAAGTTAATTTTAATGGCAAAGTAATTTCTCAATCAGATTTATTCAGACCTGAGAAAAACTCAAAATTTAAAATGATAGAGGATGCGAAAGGAAAAAGCACTTTCATATTTTCATATGATGATAATTATATTTACTCAGATGATAAAAAATTATTTTATGATAATACTAACAATCTTGAATTTCAATATTATGATTTAAGTAAAAACATAAAATATTTTGTAATAACAGATAAAAACTTTAAAAAAACTGTTTTTCTAGACCAAAATTTAAATTTTAAATTAAATGCAGTTAACAGTGAAAATAAAATATCTATTATGGATTATGACAATTCATTATATATTTATAAGTCAATAAATAATATTTTATCTATGATTGAAATAAAAAAATAAATACATTTAAGAGACTAAAATTAAACTAAAATGAAAAAAATACTATCACTAATAATTCTACTTATATTCTCTTTTGATTCATTATCCCAAAGGAAGCAAAAGAAAAAAAATACAAATGCAAATTTAATAAGTTATGATATACCTAATCTGAAATGGAGATCAATAGGGCCATACAGAGGTGGGAGATCAGCAACTGTAACTGGCACTACAAATTCTAAAAGCACTTACTACTTTGGTGCAACTGGTGGTGGTGTTTGGAAAACTACTAATTCTGGTGTTACATGGAATAATATTTCTGATGGTTACTTTGGAGGATCAATAGGTGCTGTGAGAGTTAGTGAATCAGATCCTAATATTATTTATGTTGGAACTGGAGAAAAAACAGTCAGAGGAAATGTATCTCCCGGTTATGGAGGTTTTTGGAAATCAGATGACGCTGGTGAGACATGGAAGAAAATGAATTTAAATATTGATCAAGTTCAAGTTGGAAGAATAGCTATTCATCCAAAAAATCCAAATATTGTTTACGTTGCCATAATGGGTGATTTGTTTAAAAACAGTAAAGAAAGGGGAATTTATAAATCAACAGATGGTGGTGAGTCATGGAAACAGGTTTTATATTCTAATGAAAGATCTGGAGCAGTTGATATATCAATTGATAAAAATAATCCAAGAATAATTTTTGCTTCTACATGGAATATTAGAAGGACACCTTATAGTCTAGAAAGTGGAGGTGATGGATCAGGGCTTTGGAAATCTACAGATGGTGGAGATACCTGGATAAATATTTCAGATAATGAAGGTCTTCCTAGTGGCTTATGGGGAATAAGCGGAGTTTCAGTTTCTCCAGTAAATTCAAAAAAAATATTCGCGTTAATTGAAAATAAAGATGGAGGTTTATTTAGATCTGATGATGGAGGAGAGTCATGGAAAAAAGTAAATGATGACAGAAACCTAAGACAAAGAGCATGGTATTATACAAGAGTATATGCGGATACTCAAAATGAGAACAGAGTATATGTTATGAATGTTGCTTTTTGGAGATCTGAAGATGGAGGAAAATCATTTAATAGGTATAGAACACCTCATGGTGATCATCACGACTTATGGATTGATCCTAAAAATAATTCAAGATTAATAGTTGGTGATGATGGAGGTGCTCAAGTTAGTAACGATGCTGCATTAAGCTGGTCCACATACATGAATCAGCCAACAGCACAATATTATAGAGTAGCAACTGATAATAGTTTTCCTTACAATATACTTGTAGCTCAGCAAGATAACAGTACACAAAGAGTTCCTCACAGAGTAAATTCTGGTGGAATTGGAGAAAGGGATTGGGAATCTTCAGCTGGAGGAGAAAGTGCACATATGGCTGCAAAACCTGATAATCCTGATATAGTATATGGAGGTAGTTATGGTGGATACCTATCAAGACTTGATCATAGTACAGGAGAACAAAGAAGCATAAATGTTTGGCCAAATAATCCCATGGGTCATGGAGTTGAAGATATGAAATATCGTTTTCAATGGAATTTCCCAATATTTTTCTCTCCTCATGATAATAATAAGCTTTATACTACATCAAATTATTTTCATGTTACAAAAAATGAAGGTCAAACCTGGGATGTAATAAGCCCTGACCTTACTAGAAATGAGCCTGAGAAACAAGGTCCATCTGGAGGTCCAATCACAAAAGATAATACAGCAGTTGAATATTATGCAACAATATTTGCCGCCTGTGAATCACCATATGAAGAAGGGTTACTTTGGGCAGCATCGGACGATGGAATGATAAATGTCTCTACCGATGGAGGTGAAAACTGGAGTGATGTAACTCCTCCAAATGCACCTAAATATCTTATGTGGAATAGTGTAGAACCAGATCCTTTCACAAAAGGAGGATTATACGTAGCAGGAACATTATATAAAAATGGTGATTTTAAGCCTTATATGTACAAAACAAAAAATTATGGAGAGACATGGACTAAAATAATCAATGGTATTCCTAATAATTTCTTCACAAGAGTTTTAAGGGCTGATCCTAAAAGAAAAGGGCTACTTTATAGCGGAACAGAATCAGGAGCATACATATCTTTTGACGATGGTTTATCATGGAAATCATTCCAAATAAACCTTCCCTTAGTACCTATAACAGACATGACTATTAAAAACAACAACTTAATAGCTGCTACACAAGGAAGATCAATTTGGATAATAGATGATCTAACTCCTTTACATCAACTTAATGAATCTAACAATAATAAAAACTTCCATTTATTTAAACCTATTGATAGTTATAGAATGGGATCTCCTAGCTGGGGAGGATCATCTGCAACTCAAGGAAAAAATCATCATAATGGGGTTGAAGTATTTTTTAATATTGATCAAAAAACAGCAGAAAATGAGTCTGAAATTTCATTAGAATTTTTAGATGAAAATAAAAATCTAATAAAAAAATATTCAATAAATGATAAAAAATCACCTCTTAAATTAGATGGGAAAAAGAATTCATTTGTTTGGAATATGAGATATGATAATGCCGAAGGATTTGATGGCCTTATTATGTGGGCTGCAGGATTAACTGGCCCTAAAGCTCATCCTGGTTCATACTTTGTTAAATTAAATGTTGGAGAATCAAGCTTAATTGAATCATTTAAAATTTTGAAAGATAAAAGAAGTTTATCATCAGAAGCAGACCTTAAAGAACAATTTGAATTTTTAATTGGCATCAGAGATAAAGTAACTGATATTCATAATAGTATAAAAGAAATAAGATCAACTAGAGATCAGCTAAATAATCTTAAGGGTAAGCTTGACGAAAGTCATGAGGAAATCAATAATTCTATAAATGATATAGTTTCTAGGATTACGGAAATTGAGAAAAACCTATACCAAACTAAAAATAGAAGTGGTCAAGACCCACTTAATTTTCCAATTCGACTAAATAATAAACTTGCTCATTTATCAAGCGTAGCATCTAGGGGTAATTATAAACCAACTGATCAGATGTATGGGGTAAGAGATGAGTTGGTAAAATTAATTGATGTTGAGCTTCAAAAATGGAAGGAAATAAAAAGTTCAGAATTAGATAAAATAAATACAATGATTCTAGAAAACAATATTCAATTAATAAGTATTAATTAAATTCGCTTTTTAATTAATACTTATTTTAATGAGTAATATTGTTGCAATTGTAGGACGTCCAAATGTAGGAAAATCAACTTTATTTAACAGGTTAGTTGAAAGAAGACAAGCAATAATTCATGACGAAAGTGGAGTGACAAGAGATCGTCATTATGGAATATCTGAATGGAATGGAAAACCATTTACTGTTATAGATACTGGAGGTTATGTAGAAAAGTCCGAAGATATTTTTGAAAATAAAATAAAAGATCAAGTTGTTCTCGCATTAAATGAAGCTTCTGTTATCTTATTTATGGTTGATTGTAAAAATGGATTATCAACTTTAGATATTGATTTTGCTAAAGTTGTTAGACAAATTAATAAAGAGATAATAATAATAGCAAACAAAGCTGATAATTATGAATTAGAATTAAATTCAAATGAGTTTTACGAACTTGGACTTACTGACTCTGAAATTATTCCCATATCATCAATAAGTGGTTCAGGGACTGGAGAATTATTAGATTTAGTCGTAAAAAAGTTAGATGATGATTCTGAAGAATTAATTGAAAACCTACCACGTATTTCAATATTAGGAAGGCCTAATGTAGGAAAATCATCATTTATTAATTCAATTTTAGGAGAAGAAAGAAATATAGTTACGGATATATCGGGGACAACCCGTGATTCAATAGATACAAAATACAATTTATTTAAAAAAGAGTTTATAATTACTGATACAGCAGGTATTAGAAAAAAATCAAAAGTTAGGGAAAATATTGAATTTTATTCTGTAATGAGATCTATTCAAGCAATGGAAAACAGTGATGTCTGTATAATAATGATTGATGCTAATCAAGGATTTGAAAGTCAAGACATGAACATACTATCACTTGCAGCAAAATATAAAAAAGGAATAGTTTTAATGATTAATAAGTGGGATCTAATTAAAAAAGAAACCCATAGTGCTAGAGATTTTGAGGAAAAACTTAATAGAAAAATTAGTCCACTAAACTTTATTCCAATTGTTTTTACTTCTGTAATAAATAAGCAAAGAATTCATAAAGTGTTAGAATTAGCAATGACAGTATTTGATAATAGAACAAAAAAAATAACAACATCTCAACTCAACAATATGATATTACCTGAAATTGAAAAATATCCACCACCTGCTACTAAAGGAAAATATATTAAAATAAAGTATATAACTCAGCTACCTACAAGAACTCCGACAATAGCTTTTTTTTGTAATCTTCCACAATATATTAAGGAACCATATAAAAGGTTTTTAAGTAATAAAATTCGAAAAAAATTTTCTTTGGAAGGAGTGCCAATTACATTAGTCTTTAGAAAGAAATGAATTAATCTCATATTTAATAAGTTAAAGGTTTTAATACTATTTTTGTATTATGTCAAGCATAAAATATAATTTCTCAGAAACAGAAAAAAAGTGGCAAAAATATTGGTTAGATAATAAGACCTTTAAATCAGAAATTAATAATAAGCCTAAATACTACGTAATGGATATGTTTCCATACCCATCAGGATCAGGTTTACATGTTGGCCATCCACTTGGATATATTGCATCAGATATAATTTCTAGATATAAAAGGCTAGAAGGATATAACGTCCTCCATCCTATGGGATTTGATTCATTTGGACTGCCAGCAGAGCAATATGCTATTAAAACAGGTCAACACCCAAAAGAGACAACAGAAAAAAATATCAAAAGATTCAAAGAACAACTTAATACTTTAGGCTTATCCTTTGACTGGGATAGAGAAGTTAAAACAAGTGATAGTGATTATTACAAATGGACTCAATGGATTTTCCTAAAATTATATAATAGTTATTTTGATTCAAAAAAGAATAAAGCTTGTGATATAACTAAATTAAAAATACCTAAAAATTTAGATGATGATAAAAAAGAGAAGTTTATAGATTCAAAAAGATTAGCATATATAGATGAAATTGATGTGAATTGGTGTGAAGAATTAGGAACTGTTTTATCAAATGAAGAAGTAATTGGAGGTGTTAGTGAAAGAGGAGGTTTTCCTGTGATAAGAAAACCAATGAGGCAGTGGGTTATGAGAATAACATCTTATTCAGAAAGACTATTAGAAGATTTAGATTCATTAGACTGGCCAGAGTCTATTAAAGTATCTCAGAAGAATTGGATAGGAAAATCAGAAGGTGCTGAAATAAAATTTAAAACTAAAGATGATAAAGAAATTGAAGTATTCACAACTAGACCTGATACAATATTTGGAGCTACATATTTAGTATTAGCTCCTGAGCATAGCTTAATAGATCATTTAACTACAAAAAAACAAGAAAAAGAAGTTGAAGAATATATTTTTCAAGCGTCTAGAAAAAGTGAACTTGAGCGTCAAGAAAATGAAAAAAATAAAACTGGAGTTTTTACAGGTTCTTATGCAATAAATCCAATATCTGAAGAAAAAATTCCTATTTGGACATCTGACTATGTTCTGGCAAGTTATGGCACTGGAGCTATAATGGCTGTACCAGCTCATGATGAAAGAGATTATGAGTTTGCCAAAAAATTTAAACTCAAAATCACTGAAGTTATTGAAAATAATTCTAATGATTTATGTTATACTGGGGATGGAAAAATTATAAATTCAGCAGAATATAATGGTCTAAATAATATAAAATTTAAAAAAGTAGTTACAGACTTATTAAAAGATAAAGGATTAGGAAAAAAGACAGTAAACTATAAACTAAGAGATTGGATATTTACAAGACAGAGGTATTGGGGAGAACCAATACCTATACTACATAAAAATAAAAAGAGATTTCCTGTAAAAGACCAGGATTTACCTGTTAAGTTACCTGAAGTAAAGAGTTATCTTCCCACTGATGATGGTTCCTCTCCCCTTGCTAGGAATAAAGATTGGAAAGAAATCACAATAGATGGTAAAAAATTTGAAAGAGAAACTAATACTATGCCTCAGTGGGCAGGATCTTGTTGGTATTACCTTAGATATCTAGACCCAAAAAATTCCCAAAATTTTGCTGATCAAAGTAAAATAAAATACTGGATGCCTGTTGATCTTTATATAGGAGGAGCGGAACACGCAGTTCTTCATTTATTATATGCTAGATTTTGGCATAAAGTTTTATTTGACTTAGGATTTGTTAATACTTCAGAGCCATTTAAGAAACTAGTTAATCAAGGTATGATCCTTGGAAGATCAAATTTTGTATATAGAGTTAAAGATTCAAATAAATACGTTTCTTATAATCTAAGAAATGATTTTGATTACACAAAAATTCATGTTGATGTAAATCATGTGGATAATGATAAATTAAATATTAAAAAATTTATTAATTCCTCAAAAGAATATAGAGATGCTGAATTTATATTAGAAGATAATGAATATATATGTGGTTTTGAAACAGAGAAAATGTCAAAATCTAAAAGTAATGTAGTGAATCCTGATAATATAATTCAGAGTTTTGGAGCAGATACTTTAAGAATGTATGAGATGTTTCTCGGTCCAATAGAACAATCGAAACCATGGAATACAAATGGTATAGAAGGAGTATATAAGTTTTTAAATAAATTTTGGTCTCTATTCTTTAAAGAAAATCAATTATACATTTCAGATGAGAAACCAGACAATGAAGAATTAAAAATTTTACATAATGCTATTAAAAAAATTAAGGATGATATTGAAAGGCTTTCTCTAAATACATGTGTAAGTCAACTAATGATAACGGTAAATAGCCTCAGCAAAAAGAAATGTAATAAAAGAGAAATACTTGAAAAATTAATCATAATTATTTCACCATTTGCCCCACATTTATGTGAAGAACTTTGGAGTATAATTGGAAATAGTAAAAGTGTTTCCTTTGCTAATTATCCAAAATTTAATAGTGATTATCTTATTGAAGATAAATACGAATACCCTTTAATGATTAATGGAAAACTTCGAGCTAAGCAGTCTTTTAGTTTAAATACAGATGATTCAGAAATAAAAAATAGTGTTTTGAAAAATGAAACTATTAAAAAATGGTTGGATGGTAAGAAAATTAAAAAAATTATAATAGTTCCCAATAAAATTATAAATATTGTCTCTTAGTTTAATTTCAAACTATCTAAGATTTGTAGTTTCATTAAATTTACCCACTCAGTATACATCTTCTCAGAAGGATGTAATTTATCATTGGCTAGTAAAGACAAATCATTTTCAGCAAGTCTTGAGATATCTGTTATATTAAAATACATAATATTATATTTTTCAGATATTTCTCTATTTATGTCATTATATGCATTAATCTCATCATAAATTTTTTCTTTACCTCTAGATTCACCGAATGGAGTAACCCCATAATCTGGTATTGATAATACAAATACATTTTTTTTACTATTTGAATATTTTATTGTTTTAGTTAATAAATTTTCAAATTCAACTTTATAATTATCGATATCATAACCTCTAAACTGATTATTTACTCCTATTAATAATGAGACAATATCATACTGTTTTAGATTAGAATTATTTAAAGTATCGATCAGTTCATCAGTAGTCCAACCAGTTTTTGCAATTATTTTTAATGAATCAATTAAATCAATCTTTTCCTTTAACTGATTTGGATAAGAATCTTCAATTTCTATGGATTCACCAATTGTATATGAATCTCCTAAAGCTAAGTAAGATAAACTTGGACGACTATAATCTTTTTCTTTAGAACAAGAAATAAATAAAAAACAAAAAGCAAATGTTATTCTAATCATTACACAAGCCTTCTGACTATCACAACAATAACACCAATAAGAAATATAATTATTGATACTTTATTTACAGTATGCATAGCTTTTAAGCTAAAACTAGATTTATTATTAGGATCTTTTTTTCTGAAGAAATAATTTAAAACTTCAGAAAAATCAAAATAGTAAGATATTTTACTCTGTTTTTTTTTCATATTTTTAATTTAAGGTTCAATCCAATTTCCATCTTCTTTTATTAGGTTTACTAACTCATCAACCCCATACTTAAAGTTAATGCCTCTTTTAACAACATCTTGCCCCCTGTATAAAGTTATTTTATCTTTTCCTGAGCCAACATATCCGTAGTCAGCATCAGCCATTTCTCCAGGACCATTTACAATACAACCCATAATACCAATTTTCAATCCTTTTAGGTGATCAGTCCTTTCTCTTATAATAGCAGTTGTCTCCTGTAAATCAAATAAAGTTCTGCCACATGATGGGCATGAAATAAAATCAGTAGAGGTTACCCTTACTCTTGCGGCTTGGAGAATCTTAAAAGACAAATTATTTATTTTTTTTATTTCTTTAATATCAGAGGATTTATTACCTATAAATATACCATCACCAAAACCCTGAATAAATAATCCGCCAGTGTCTGTAGATGAATGAACAATTAATTTATCAGAATAGTTGAAATCATAAGTTTGGGATAAAATTATTGGATTTTTTAAGGCTTGATTTTTCATAAAAAAAGCCCTCATATCCGGCATAAAATGATCATTAGTTGAATTTAAAATCAACACAAAATTTTCAGGAATATTTAAATTTTTTATAGCATCTAAATCAGAAGTATTAACAATTAAAAAATAAATGTTTCTAGAAAATGTATTTAAATCAAAATCTTTTAAATCATTCAAGGATAGAAGAGGATAAAAATTACTTTGGTCTTTCTCTTTTAGCCAGTAAGTATAGTCCAATATGAATTTATAGTTTGTCCCCTTAATATTTAAATTATTTTTTCCAAGATAAATATAATCAGGAGAGGTATCTGACCTTTCCCATTTGTCAGAATTTGTATCAAAAGTAATGCCCAATTCTTCCATTTCATCATTATTTATCTTTTCCAAGTTAGAAAGATTAGAAATTACTATTGGAAAATTATCCCCACCTATATCTAATATTGGACTAGATTCTCTTTTATCATATTTAAAAGGTGAAAAATTAATATTTTTTGGAGAAATAATTTTCTTATGATTTTTTCTTTTATGGTATCTGTCAACCATAATGTTTGCAACTGGGGATTCGAATTCTGGTTCTTCAGTTAGTGAAACTCTTATAGTGTCTCCAATCCCATCATCTAAAAGTGTTCCAATACCTATTGCCGATTTAATTCTACCGTCTTCTCCTTCTCCTGCTTCAGTTACACCAAGATGTAAAGGATAATTTTTTAAACTTGAATTATTTATTTTATCAACTAATAGCCTATAAGCATGAACCATAACTAATGGATTACTAGCCTTCATAGATAAAACAATATTATAAAAATTATGGTCTTCACAAATTCTAAGATATTCAAGAGCAGATTCTACCATTCCAAGTGGTGTATCTCCAAACCTGCTCATTATTCTATCTGATAATGATCCATGATTGGTACCAATTCTCATTGCAGTACCATTTCTTTTACAAATTTTGATTAAAGGTGATACCCTCTCATAAATTCTTTCTATCTCATCATTATATGATCTATCATCATATTCTATTTGCTGAAATTTTTTCTTGTCAGCATAGTTGCCAGGGTTAATTCTAACTTTCTCAACTATTTCAGCAGCAATTTCAGCAGCATTAGGAGTAAAATGAATATCAGCAACAAGGGGAATCTTATACCCTTTCTTCTCAAGCTCTATTTTTATATTTTTTAAATTCTTTGCATCATTTATGCTCGGAGCAGTTACTCTAACTAACTCACAACCAGCATTTATCATTCTAATGGATTGATCAACAGTAGCATTAGTATCCATAGTGTCAGTTGTAGTCATCGACTGAATTCTAATTGGATTATCACCACCAATTCCAATATTACCAATTTCAACTGGAATAGACTTTCTTCTATTATAGGTGAATAAATTGTTTTTGAAATAATTTTTCAATTCTAATTTTTAAATATCTCCAAGTTGAGGCCTAATGATGATTTCTTCAACAGTAGCTCCTTTGGAAGTATCATAAGCAGAATATATTGAATTAGAAACATCATCTGGTTTGATAAAACGATCATCAGGTAATAATGTTCCGTCCCAACTACCAGTTCTTACTGCTCCAGGTAATACTGAAGTAACTTTTATACCTAATTCTTTTAACTCTTCTCTCAAACATTGACTCATTCCATAAAGAGCAAACTTAGATATGCAATAGGAACCTCCATTTGCATAAGCCACTTTACTAGCTATTGAACACATATTGAAAATATGTCCTTCTTTTTTTTGTGTCATTAGACTAACTAGACCCTTAGTTACCCAATAATTTGAATATAGGTTTACATTTATCATATTTTCCAAAGCAGAGTCTTCTTCTTCTATTAATTTTCCAGGAATAAATGTTCCTACATTATTTATTAATACATCAATTATATCTGTATTTTTCTTAACAAAATCAATAAAATTTAAACTCCCCTCTTTTGTTGAAAGATCGGATTTTAATGTACTTACTTTTATTTTGGAATTAATTGAATTTATTTCCTTTTCTAATTTTTTTAACTCATCTTCATTTCTTGAGCAGGTATATATATCAAAGTTATTTTTAGCAAACTTTATAGCTATTGATCGGCCAATTCCTTTTGAGCCTCCTGTTATTACTAATGTTTTATTCATAAGACTAAAATGATGTAATTAATTTACAAATTTGTATGTATATTAATGAATAAATAGATTATTAATTGAAAAATTTCGGAAAATACATCTTGTTTTTAATCTCATTATTTGAAAGAAGAGAAAAACTAAAAACATATTTTAGTTTAACAATTAATGAATGTATTAAAATAGGTTACGATAGTCTATTTATTGTATCAATAGTTTCGATTTTTATGGGTGCTGTTACTACCATTCAAACTGCATATAATTTAGTTGGTCCACTAATCCCTGATTATGTTATTTCCTTAGTGGTTAGAGACATGACCCTTCTAGAATTATCCCCTACTATAATAGCGATTGTTTTTGCTGGAAAAGTTGGATCAAATATAGCAGGAGAACTTGGGACAATGAGGATTACAGAACAAATTGATGCTTTAGAAGTAATGGGAGTAAACTCTAGTTCATACCTAGTATTACCAAAAATAATAGCCGCTTTACTTATGTTTCCTATTCTAGTTATAATCTCTGCAACTCTAGCAATTTTTGGAGGATATGCAGCAGGTGTTCTTACAGATGTCATTACTGGCCAAGAATATATTTATGGAATTAGATATGAATTTAATCCATTTAATATCCCCTTTGCATTAATAAAAGCCTATGTTTTTGCTTTTATAGTAGCTTCTATCTCTTCATTTCAAGGATACTACACGTCTGGAGGAGCTCTAGAAGTAGGAAAGTCTAGTACTAATGCAGTAACTAACAGTTGTATAGCAATCTTAATAGCTGATTATATTCTAGCACAAATTTTATTATGATAGAAATAAAAGGTATAACTAAATCATTTAAGGATAAAAAAGTTTTACACGGTATAAGTGGAAAATTTGTAAAGGGTAAAACTAATTTAATTATTGGTGCAAGTGGGACAGGAAAAAGTGTTTTACTTAAATGTTTAGTAGGACTTTTAAACCCTGATAAGGGTAGTGTCCTATTTGATGGAAGAAACTTCACTAACGCTAATAAGAATTTAACCACAGAGATTAGAAGAGAGATTGGTATGTTATTCCAAGGCAGTGCACTTTTTGATTCAAAAAATGTTGAAGAAAATATAAAATTTCCATTAGATCTTTTAACAGATACTACAGAAAAAGAAAAAATAGATAAAGTCAATCACTGCCTAAGTCTAGTTGGATTAGAAAAAATAAATAAAAAAATGCCTTCTGAATTAAGTGGTGGGATGAAAAAAAGAGTAGGAATTGCAAGAGCAATTGTAAATGACTCAAACTATTTATTTTGTGATGAACCAAACTCTGGTCTAGATCCTCTTACTGCAATTAAAATTGATGATTTAATTTTAGAATTAACACAAAAATTAAATACAACTACTATTGTTGTAACTCATGATATGAATTCTGTTATTGAAATAGGCGAATATATTATGTTTCTTCATAATGGGAAGAAGTTATGGGAGGGAGATAATAAGCAGATCTTAAAAACAAAAATTAAAGAATTAAATGATTTTGTTTTCTCTAATAAATTGATGAAAAAGATTAGATAATTAATCAATTAAAGAGGCTACTCTCCTCTTAATTCTATTCTTATCCTCAATTTCTTTAATATGTTTTTTACTTCTATAATACCAAAAACTAGCACCTATCAAAATTAAAATATAAGTTGATGTAAAGAGGTAAACTATACCTGAGTTTATACTAGAAGAGATTCCAGTACCCCCTGAGTTAGCATCACTCTCTACTATACCTCTACACATAGAGCATCCTTGAGAATATAACTCTGCGGAGAATAATGTTAAAAAAGTTGAAAAAAATATTATTTTTTTAATCATCTTAAATAAAATGGACTAATCATAAAATAAACAATAACACCTGAAACAGATACATATAACCATATAGGAAATGTATATTTAACAACTTTCTTATGCTTTTCAATTTGATTAGTAAGTGAATAATAGAAAGCAAATAAAACAAAAGGTACCACAACTATTGAAAGTAGAATGTGTGAAATTAAAAAGAAAAAATATACAATTCTTGAATCACCTTGATAAGACGTACTCTCAACTGATGAATGATAAATTATATAAGAAATTAAGAAAATTGCTCCCAGGGTAAAAGAAAGTGTATTTAGTGCCTGATGAGATTTAATATCTTTCTTAAACTTTATCATATAAAAAGATAATATTAAAAAAACAGAAGTGAGTGAATTAATAATAGCATTAAAGTGAGGTAATTTGTAAGTCCAATCACCGAAAAAGGTTATTTTACTAGGCATAAATAGTAAAAAGGCTACAGCAATCGGTATCAAAACAGATACTACTTTAATTACATTAACTAAATTTTTATTCATTTTCTAATTTTAAAATATCAATTTCTACGTTAAGTCTTTCAATTTCAGACTGTAGTTCAATATTGTAAATTCCTCTTATAATATTTTTTTTATCTAGTAATAAAACAAATGATTTATATGAATTAGAACTATAACATTTAAGAAAATTTTCCAAAGTAAACTTATTAAGTAATAAGTTTATCCAATTTAAATTACGATCTTGTTCTGATAAGGTTATAATTTTAATTTTTTTATTTAGAAATACCTTATTCATATAATTATCAATCAATTTAGTGTCATCATCTATTCTTATATCTAGAACTTTGATTTCATTTAATGAAAGAGCGTCATTTAAGTCATCAATATCTTCTAACTTTATTTCACATTCAAAATCGTACTTTTGAATTTCATATTTATTATTTCCAAAATACTTAAGGAATAAAAAAAGTAAAGTAGGAAGTAGTAAGGAAAAAAATAAAACTAACCCTTTATTAAAGGATCTCATTAAGAATAAATTGCATGGTAAATGGCATCAGCTTGAATAAATAATGCACCAAGTAACCAAACAACAAATGCAGTAGGTATTAGTATGGTCCACATTAATGATTTCTGTTCATGACCAAGATGCATAAACTCCATAACTATATACCCTGCTTTAATAAAGGTCATACCAATAAATAAAAATATTTTGAAATCTTTCCAAGACTCTGGGAACTGAAGTGCAACAAAAAATTCAGCTGCTGTAACAACACCTAGTATTATAGCAACTTCCCAAATTTTCCAAATTTTTTTCTTATCTGCAGGTTTTGGGGTTATACTTGAAATTTCTGGCTCTATCATAATATTAAACTAAATAAAAAAATGTAAAAACAAAAACCCAAACAAGATCAACAAAATGCCAATATAATCCTACTTTCTCTACCATCTCATAATGACCTCTTCTTTCTAAAATACCTACAGTGGCCTGATAAAATATTAGAAAATTTAAAGCTACACCACTAAAGACATGAAAACCATGAAACCCGGTAATAAAGAAAAAGAATGCCGCAAAATCTGGTGGACCATATTGATTTAATTCCAAATTAGCACCATAAATTATTGACCCATCTAACAAACGTGACCCTGCATCAGTACCATGAATAAAATGTGACCATTCCCAAGCCTGACAACCTAAAAAGGTAAATCCCCCTATGATAGTCCAAACCATCCACTTCTCAACTCCTTGCCTATCCATCCTGTGACCTGCTTCTACAGCGAGTACCATTGTCACACTACTCAAAATCAAAATAAAAGTCATTAAACCTACAAAAACAAGAGGAAGTTCAACACCATGAAAGAAGGGAAATGCTTCAAAAACTTTTTCTGGAACTGGCCAATAATTTTGTGAAAAAGAAAAATCTGATAATGTACCTTCGTATGCGGGATGTCTAAATCTTATGACTCCGTAAGCAATTAAAAAAGCTGAAAAAGTAAAGGCATCTGATATTAAGAAAAACCACATCATTAGCTTGCCATAGCTCGCCTTATAAGGTTCAACACCACCTGCCCATAAATCTTTGTTTGAAGTATTTACTGATACTGAATTAGCCATCTTTTATATATTATAAAAATACAAAGTTATAAATAAATAAACCCATAATCCAGCAAGAAAATGCCAATAAGTAGTAGACATTTCTATGTAAATCAGATTTTTAGAATGTACCTCTAGTTTAACTGCCTTAATGTAAACATATAATATAAAAATTAATCCTGAAATAAGATGAAAAGCATGAACTCCACTAAGAACATAAATAAATGATCCATCTGGATGACCAACAAAATAAACACCCCCTCCTACTAGCTGAGACCACCCTAAATACTGAAAAATCAAAAATAAAAATCCACTTAAAAAACTTAAAAGTAAATTGATTTTCTGACTTTTAAAGTTATCCTTTTTTGATGCAAAATATGATATTTGTTTAAATACGCTACTTAAGAATACAGCAATAGTAGAATAATAAAACATTGAGGGAAGGTCAACATTAAAACCTCCAGGCTCTCCTTTCTTAACTATATAAGCACTGATTAATGAAACAAATATCATTGAAATTGATATCATAAAAATCCAAACTATAAAGATTCTAGGATTCATTCTCAATATTTTAGGTTTAGTATTATTCTTCATATTATTAAATTTTATCTAAAATATAACTTATCTGTACTATTGGGAGATAAATAAAAGATCCAAACATAATTCTTAAAGCTGAAGCTTTAGAATAATCTTTAAATAATTTAAATGTCTGAGTTAAAAATAGGATAGCACAAATAATAGCTATTGCACCAGATATAATACCAGTAA
Source organism: uncultured Marinoscillum sp. (assembly GCA_964527965.1). Taxonomy (GTDB): domain Bacteria; phylum Bacteroidota; class Bacteroidia; order Cytophagales; family MED-G16; genus MED-G16. Next base: position 38,293 of record CAZGPH010000003.1, on the reverse strand, counting down.
TACCAAATAAGGTTGGTAATAATCCAAGCGGTATTAAAAACAATGTATATGTCATTATATTCAAAGCAGTATTAAAATTTTTTTCGCCTCTACTCGGCAACAATTTAAATCCAACCTTACTATAATCATCATTATATACCCAAGCTATAGCCCAAAAATGTGGAAACTGCCATATAAATTGTATACTAAAAATTATAATAGCTTCTATAGTAACATCACCAGAAAATGCAACCCATCCTATTAATGGAGGTAATGCACCAGGAATTGCTCCAACAAAAACTGCAATTGGCCCATACCTCTTAAGTGGGGTATAAATAAAAGTATATATTAATAATGAAGATAAACTAAAAAGACTTGCAAGTGGATTAAACCAATATGTCATTATTAGAAACCCTAATAATGCGAAGCAAATAGATACTATCAAAGCAGATCTTGTAGTTATTCTTTTAGTAGGTAGAGGTCTATTCTTTGTTCTATCCATAATTTTATCAAAATCAATCTCAAAAATTTGGTTATTTATGACAGATGAAGCAGTTATCAAGTACCCAGATAGTCCTAGTAAAAAAAGATCTAAAAGAATTATGGTGTCAGAGGCTAGTATATAACCAAATATAGCAGAAAAAGAGACTAAAAATGATAATCTAAATTTTGTTAACTCAAAAATTACTTTCAAAAAACCCATAAGCTTATAAGTCGCAAATATAGTTTTTGACGTCGTAAGAATCATAATGTTTCTATTTTTTTGATTTTTAAATTGATAAGCATTATATAAAACTGAATACCAAAAATTAAAAATGCTAAAATTAAATGAATAGGTTGCAATATTTTAGGTATCTGAAAGTAAGCCATTCCTGCGCCTACTAAAATTTCAAAGCAAATTAATGATAACATTACGATAGATACTTTCTTATAAAAGGTTTCAACTTCTGATTTTTTATAAACTAAAAAAGTTATAAAAAGTTGAAGAGCTAAAATCACTAATGAAAACGACCTATGAATAATAAAATTACTTCCTAGATTATTAATTATCTGATCTCTATTATCAATTCCAAAAACCTTTAATAATCCGTCAACATTTTCTCTTACCTCTGTTCCTAGAACTATCTGAACTAAAAATAAAATTAGACTAAAAGCTATTGAATAAGTAAGAAGAGATGACCTTTTGTTATTATCAGAAAAACTAGAAGATACATCATAACATAGAATAACATTACATATGATGACTAAAGCAACTATAACGTGAAAAGTAATTAGACCAGGTAATAAATTTGTTGAAACTACAATTGAACCAACCCATGCCTGAAAAAACACTAATATTATAGAGAGAAAAGAAAGTGAAAAAAGTTTGTTACTAAATGGCTTCAAAAAAATAGAAGAGATTAATATAAATAATAGTGAGAAACCAACAATTGCTCCAATCAATCTATTTATATACTCTGTCCAAGTTTTAAATACATTAAACTCTTCTGCTTCATTAATTTGAGGATCATTTGTAATTTTTTTTGCTGTATCAGTAAATCCAATAGCAGCTAATATTTTTGATAGCTTTCTATTTTTTTCTATTCTCCCTTTTACAAAATCTTCTTTGTATGATTCTGGAAGTTGGTCTACGGATGTTGGTGGAATAAAGACCCCAAAGCATTTAGGCCAGTCAGGGCATCCCATTCCTGATCCAGTACATCTAACTACTCCCCCTGCTAATATTAGGAGATAAAGTAATCCGAGACTTATTTTAGTTAAGTTATTATAATTTCTACCTAAAAAATCGAACATATTTTCTACCTGTGTTCATCTTCAGGCATATTTGACTCTTTTGTTGAGGAAAGAGGAATATGTTGAGGAATAAAGTCTTCTTTAGAGCCAGGCTTACTATAATCATATGGCCACCTCTCAACTTTAGGTATTTTACCAGGCCAATTTCCATGACCAACATCAACCGGTGTTGTCCATTCTAAAGTATTAGACTTCCAAGGGTTAGATGATGCTTTTCTACCTCTATACATCGAATAAAAAAAGTTGAAAAGAAATACAAATTGTACAATAAATGTTAAAATAGCAGCAATACTAACAAAAGTATTTAAATCTATAAATGACTCAATTCTTCCAGTTTCAAAATTTGTAAAAGAGTAATATCTTCTAGGAAAACCTGCAATACCAATATAATGTAAAGGGAAGAAAACTAGATAAGCACCTATAAATGTTACCCAAAAATGCACATACCCTAATGTCCTATTCATCATCCTACCAAACATTTTAGGGAACCAGTGGTAAACTCCAGCAAATAAACCAAAGAAAGACGCACTACCCATTACAATATGAAAGTGGGCAACTACAAAATAGGTATCATGGAGGTTAATATCAACAACAGAGTTTCCAAGAAAAAGTCCAGTTAATCCACCTGATATAAAGAATGATACTAGACCAATAGAAAATAACATAGCAGGTGTGAATACTATATTACCTCTCCAAAGTGTGGCTATATAATTAAAAGCTTTAATTGCAGATGGTACAGCAATTATTAAAGTTAATATCGTAAATACAGATCCAAGAAAAGGATTCATTCCTGAGATAAACATATGATGAGCCCATACGACAAAAGAAAGAGCTCCAATTCCAAAAATAGAATAAACCATTGCTCTGTATCCAAAGATAGGTTTTCTAGAACAAGTAGCAATAATTTCGGAAGTAATCCCTAGAGAAGGAAGAATTACTATGTATACTTCTGGATGTCCCAAAAACCAAAAAAGATGTTGGAATAGTATGGCACTTCCTCCTTGGTTTGATAAAGCCTCACCAGCTATGTAGATATCAGAAAGATAGAAACTTGTACCAAATGAGCGATCCATTATAAGTAACAATGCTGCAGATAATAGAACAGGAAAAGATAGTACACCTAAGATAGCCGTGACAAAAAATGCCCAAATAGTAAGAGGCATTCTGAAAAATGTCATGCCTTCTGTTCTAAGGTTAATTACAGTTGTAATATAATTTAAAGCACCAAGTAGTGCAGATACAATAAATAATGCCATTGATACTAACCATAAGGTCATACCCATACCTGAACCTGAAACAGCCTGAGGTAACGCACTAAGAGGAGGATATATTGTCCATCCACCACTAGCAGGACCACCCTCTACAAATATTGAAATAAACATTACAATACTTGAAAGGAAGAAGAACCAGTAAGAAAGCATGTTTAAAAAACCACTTGCCATATCTCTAGCACCTATTTGTAGTGGTATTAAATAATTACTAAAAGTCCCACTTAACCCAGCAGTTAACACAAAGAAAACCATTATGGTACCGTGCATTGTAATTAGAGCCAAGTAAACTTCAGGATCTATTTTACCTTGAGGAGTTAACCAATTTCCAATTATTGGACTAAATGATGTTAAATCAAAATCAGGAAATCCAAGTTGGATCCTAAATAATGAAGACATAGCGCCTCCTATTATTGCCCAAAAAATTCCAGTAATTAAGAACTGTTTAGCTATAACTTTATGATCTTCACTGAAGATATATTTAGTTATAAAACTCTGATCATGATGCTCATCATGATGCTCATCTGTCTTAGTACTTGGTTTGGTTGTAATTGTTTTAGTAACTCCCATATTTAATCATTTAGTACGGCAATATCCGTAGAATTGTTTTTAATAAAATTTGAGTAATAATCTGGATTTTTTTCAATCCACGACTTTTGAGAATTTTTCCATTTTATATACTCCCACTCTTCAACTACTACAACTGTATGTTTCATAGAAAAATGTGCTCTACCACAAATCTTATTACAAACTATTTCATAGTTAAAATTTTCATTTCCTGTTTCCTCTCTCATTTCTGCAGTAGTCTTAGAAGGAACAAACCACATTTGTGTAGGCATACCAGGAACAGCATTCATCTGGGACCTCATATAAGGCAAGTATACACTATGGATAACATCTCTTGCTCTAATTTTAAATAAAACAGGTTTTCCTTTAGGGATATGTATTTCTCTTGGCATAAAATCATCTAGAGAAGAAGAATCTGAAAAATCAATACCAATAATATTTTCTACATCAATTAATTTATAATTATAATTTCCTAGTTCATTATCGGGCCCTGGATATCTTGATGCCCAAGCAAATTGATACCCTACTACTTCTATAACCTCTGCATTCTCTGGTGGAGGTCCCATAATCTTATTCCATTTTACAAGTCCCCAGCCTATAAGACCAACAAGAACAATAGCAGGAATAACTGTCCAAATAATTTCAAGTTTATGATTATCAGGATAGAAATGCGCTTTTCTATCTTTCTTAAATCTATACCTGTAACCAAAGTAAAACATTACAATTTGAGTTATTATAAAAACTGTGAATGTGATAGCTGTAGTCACCCAAAAAAGAACTTCAATTTCAGGAGCATGTTCAGAAGCCATCGGTAGGAAATAATTATCAAACTGATCGTAAGAATACCAGATTATTGCAACAAAGGAAACAACAAGAAAAATAACACCAAACAACGCATTTGTATTGTTATTACCATCTTCAAAAGATGAAGAGATTCTTTTTTTTGCAACACTTAATATTTCAGAAGATCTAAAAAATAAGAATACTGCTACAAGAGATAAAACTCCAATTAATCCTAGTATAAAATTCATATTGTAAAATTAAATATCATGATGCAAACTTTCCTCTAACATTGGATGATTTTTTGCAACAAGAGGTAATTTTTTTAAACCATTCAACACAACATATAAAAATGCTGAAAGGAATATCATTAATATTCCAATTTCTAAGAACCCAAAACCTCCATTTTCTTTTAAAACTCCAGGAGTAACCATTAGATAGAAATCTATAAAATGACCAAATAAGACAACAGGACATGCAATTTTAAGGAATCTAGTAAATCTTTTACTTGCTCTAGTCATCAAGAATAAAAATGGAAAAAAGAAATTAAGAATAAGGTTGACAACAAAAAAAGGAAAATAGATTTCACTCTCAAGTCTCTCAACAAAATAAATGGTTTCCTCAGGAATATTGGCATAGTAGATTAAAAGGAATTGTGAGAACCATATATAAGTCCAAAATACACTAAAGGCAAAAACATATTTTCCAAGATCGTGGATAACACTATGATTAACAAAGGTTAGATAACCGTTATCTCTAAGTAAAACAATCATATAAGTAATAAGAGCTAAAGCTGATACCCACCAACTTGCAAAAACATACCAACCAAACATTGTACTAAACCAATGGGTATCTATTGATAGTACCCAATCCCAAGCTGCGACAGACTGAGAAAAAGCATAAAATACCACAAATACAGTTGAGATAGTAAATAACTTTTTCCATGAATCACTTCCACCATCCTTATCTTCAATGGCAGAATATTTTAAAATTAAGCTATAAAATAAATACCATATCCCAACAAATATTATCATTCTACCTAAAAAGAAAGGTAAGTTTAGGTAAGCTTTTTTTCCATCAATAATATAATCATACCTAGGATCAGTCGTATCATACAAATAGTCATGTGTCCAATGAAAAATATCATGATTTGTTAAAGCAAAAATTAAAAACATGAGTACACTTCCAACAGGCAACCACCTTCCAATAGCTAGAGGAACTCTCAAAATTCCTGCTGACCAACCTGCCTGTGCAACATATTGTATTGCAACAAAAAATATTGCAGAAATTGATATGCCTAAAAAGTAAACAACATTTATCCAAAGATTTGAGTAAACTCTCTGGTACCAGTGAAACTCAGGATGTAGATTATCTTCAGAGTGATCGACACTAGAAGCATGGTTATCAAGAGCATTAGAAACTTCTTCATGACCGTGACCGGAATTTATAACAGAATAAACTCCAATTAAAGTAAGGGCAATACCTCCTATAAGAAGATAAAATAAATTCTTTTTGGCACTCTGAGTAAAATCAAATCTATCTTCCATTTTATTGCTTTTGTAGTGTTTGAACATACTTAACTATTTTCCATCTGTCTTCCACAGATATCTGAGAACCATGTCCCCACATCCTACCTTTTCCGTGAGTGATCACGTGAAAAATATGACCCTCTGGTCTATCTTTAACTGCCCTAGAATTATAAGCAGTAACACCTTTATAAACTTTCCCAACAGATCCATCTCCCATCCCCTTTTCTCCGTGACAGTGGACACAGTACCTATCATATAATATTCTAGCTTCTTTTAAAACTTCATCTGTTGTTACAATAGGATTTTTAATTTTTGAAGCTAATTCTAAACTATCTTTAGGAATTCTATAAGGCAGATATGACCCTCTTCTAACAGTATTTTCAACGGGTTCTTTCATTGTCATCCCATAAGGATTGTAAGGGTTAGAGTTATAAAATTCTCCATGACCATCATTAGGATTAGAATCTAACCAACTACCAATCTCCTTATCCTTTACCTGAGACAGAGGTTCATAAGGAACAGAATGATACATATTAGGGGCATACTCAACACCAGGATTATCTTTTCTTGCAGCACAAGATGATATGATTAATAATATCAGAAATGTGTTAATAATATTTCTCATAAATCCATTGTCTTATCGTTAACTTCAGAAGCACCACTACTTTTTATAATAGTTTTGATCTTTTTTGAATCTATCTTATTACTATCTAACTCAATAGCCATCACATGCTTATCATTAGTAGATCTTAGGTCAAATGTTTTAGGTTGTCCCCATGGCTTTAAATCACTCACCACAAAAAATGTGCCTACCATACCGAAAGCAGATAAAAGAACTGTCATTTCAAAAGTAACTGGAATAAATACTGGAAATGGTAAAAAATCCTTACCTCCGATAATCATTGGCCAATCAAATGTCATCATACCAATCATCATAGTTAGAGCAAGACATGTTCCTAAAAACCCAAAACAGAAAGCAGCTATTGATAACCTAGACCTTTTATATCCAAGTTTATTTTCTATACCGTGAACTGGAAAAGGTGAATATACCTCATAGATATTGATTCCTTTATCCCTCACAGTTGTTATTGCATTAAGAAGGATGTCTTCATCTTCAAATATTCCAACAATAAACTTTTTACCTTTATCGTCCATTATTTTACTTTATTAACTTTTTCACCAGTTTGTTTTAAAATACTTTTTACTTCAGCCATATTAATTACTGGAAAATATTTTGAGAATGCTAGGTATGCTGTAAAGAAGAGACCAAAAGTAAATAAATACATACCAACATCATATATAGTAGGGTAAAACATTGCCCAACTTGAAGGCAAGAAATCTCTATGTAATGAAGTTACTATAATTACAAATCTTTCGAACCACATTCCAATATTCACTATAATAGATATAATAAATGTTGCTGCAATATTTGTTCTAATCTTTTTAAACCAGAATAATTGAGGAGATATAACATTACATGTCATCATCGACCAATACGCCCACCAGTAAGGGCCAGTTACTCTATTATAGAACGCATATTGCTCATACTCAACACCAGAATACCAAGCCATAAAAAGCTCAGTTAAATATGCAATTCCTACAATAGAACCTGTCACAATTATTACAATATTCATCAATTCAAGATGCTTTATTGTAATATAATCTTCAAGCTTATAGACCTTTCTAGTAATAATTAATAAAGTAAGAACCATTGCGAATCCTGAGAAAATAGCTCCAGCCACAAAGTAAGGAGGAAATATTGTTGTGTGCCATCCAGGTATAACTGAAGTAGCAAAATCCATAGACACAATAGTATGTACTGAAAGAACAAGAGGGGTAGCAAGTCCAGCTAAAACTAGAGATACTGTTTCGTATCTTGACCATGTCTTTGCTGCACCATCCCAACCAAAACTTAATGTTCCATATATAAAAGCAGATACCTTCCTTCCAGCAATTTTCGCTCTGTCTCTAATAGTTGCAAAATCAGGGATTAAACCAATATACCAGAAAACAAGTGACACGGAAAAATAGGTAGAAATTGCAAAAACATCCCACAATAAAGGACTAGCAAAATTAACCCATAATGAGCCATATGTATTAGGGAATGGTAACACCCAAACTAGACCTATCCATAATCTTCCCATATGTAATAAGGGGAACATTGCTGCACAAATAACTGCAAATATTGTCATAGCCTCAGCAGACCTATTAATTGACATTCTCCATCTTTGTCTAAATAAAAGTAAGATTGCTGAAATAAGAGTTCCAGCGTGACCAATTCCTACCCACCACACAAAGTTTGTGATATCCCAAGCCCACATTACAGTTTTATTTAATCCCCACATACCAATACCATCCCACAAGGTCCTGTAAACTGCGTATGCACCGACAGCTAATGTAATATTTGAGATAATCATTGCAACATACCATAAGATAGACGGCTTCTCTTCAACCCTCTTACATATGTCATCAGAAACATCATTCAAGGTTTTTCCTCCAGTGATTAATGGTTTTCTTAACTTAGATTCTACATGCATTTTCTAAATACTTTTTTTATTTCTTACTTTCCTTAAATACCAAACATTAGGACTTACTCTAATTTCATCGAGAACAGCATATGCTCTCTCTTCTTTTAATTTTAGAGTTGCCTTATCGATCTTCTCTACCTGTAATAATTTTCTTATTTTACTAGCCTTATCGTTAACATCTCCAAATGTTATCGCATTAGTAGGACAGGAATTGCTACATGCTGTAGTTACATCTCCATCTCTTAACCTTCTCTTCTCTGATTTTGCTTGAAGCTTTCCTTCTTGAATCTTCTGTACGCAGAATGAACACTTTTCCATAACTCCCCTTGATCTTACTGTAACATCAGGGTTAAGAACCATCTTTCCTAAATCGTTATTCATCGAAATATTTTTATCAAACTGCTCATTATCATGGTACTTAAACCAGTTAAATCTCCTTACTTTATAAGGGCAGTTATTAGCGCAGTACCTTGTGCCAATACATCTATTATACGTCATCTGGTTTAGACCTTCTGAGCTGTGAGTAGTAGCAGCAACAGGACAAACAGTCTCACATGGAGCATTATTACAATGCTGACACATCATAGGCTGGAATGTAACATCAGGATTTTCTGCAGCGATCTCCAGACCTTGTAAATCATCAACATCTGCATCACTAGAATAGTATCTATCAATTCTCAACCATGCCATCTCTCTCCTATTTAGCACCTCTTCTTTACCAACAACTGGAATATTATTTTCTACTTGACACGCAACGACACAGCTTCCACAACCAGTACATGAATTTAAATCAATTGACATAACCCAGTGGTGGTTATTATATTCATGACCACTCCATAATGTTACCTCTTCAGGTTTTTTCTTCCCTTTACTCGTAGAAACTTTAAATTGATATTTCCCTGCATAAACATCTTTCTTATACTCATCAAGAGAAGTTTCCTGGATTACACTTTCTCTAGCCATAATAGTTTCATGTGTCTGAGTCTGGGCAATTCTATATTCTTTACCGGTATTAGATAATGAAACATTTACCAAAGATAAATTCTGAGCTTTTTGGTTTTTATCTAAAAGGTCGAACGCATTAATACCTACATTATCTCCAACTGGACCAGAAAGTGTTCTTCCATATCCCAGAGCAAGACCAACAGTTCCTTCAGCTTGACCTGGTTGTATAATAGCAGGAATCTCGTGATTATTATCATTTAAATTGATGCTTAATAAATTTGTAGTCATAGTTCCAGAATCTGTAGAAATACCCATCTTCCTAGCATCTTTAGGGTTTACAGATAAATAATTATCCCAACACACCTTAGATATCGGGTCAGGCATTTCTTGTAACCAAGGATTATTGGATTGGACACCATCTGCAACAGTTAAATTTTGATATATGTTAACTTCAAAGCCATCATTTTGATTGACATCTGAAATTACAGATTGTATTCCTGATATTATTTTAGATGTAATTTTCTTTGCACTCGGTAATGGGTTAGAGTTTGATTTATTTTTGTCAATAAACTCTGCAACACCATCATGGAGTAACCTATCCCAGAATATTTGAAAAGGTTCGTCAGAACTTGTAAATTTCTGTTTTGCTCTCCAACTGCTTTTCAAATAATTAAAATAATTATCATTTGAATCAGACCACTTTAATAATGAATCTTGAACTTGTCTTGTATCAAAAATGTTTTTTATAGTAGGTTGGCCAAAACTAAATGAGTTCTCAATAGGCTCATAATCATTCCAAGATTCTAAGAAATGAGAGTCAGGTGCAATTACATCACACAACATAGAGGTTTCATCTATTCGATCTGAGGTCGATATCTTCAAAGTAGCTTTTGATATATTGTCCTTAATTTTAGTAGATAAATAACTATCATATACTGGATTACAATTCATGAAAATAACTGAAGAAACGTTCCCCTTAGATAAATTAGATAAAAAATCATTCATCTTATTATCATCTCCATTTCTTATATTATAAGATCTGTTGACATCAATTGATTTTCCATAATTACCAAGTAGTTCATTAATCATATTAACAACTAACTGAACATATTTATCATTAGAATTCGATATTACAATCGATTCACCAATATTAGCAACTAAATCCTCAGCAACTTTTTCTAATATATCAAGCTTTATAAGGTTCTTTTTAGACTTATCATAATTTATTAATGGAGGTCTGTATTTTGCAAAAATATTTTTTCCTGTTTTTTGAGATAAAATATTCCAAAGCTCGGTTATATATAATGAACTGTGATTTGATTCAATAGGAATTCTATTATCTGAGTTAGCCCCTGTAAGAGAGAGATTAGACTCAAAAGTATATAGTCTTGACATTTCTCTATTATCTCTATCTACTTTTCTTCTATCAGCAAATTGTTTATTAAATAAGTTATGGTTGTAAGAACTACCCAGGAAATCATAACCAAAACTCACAACAACATTTGCTTTTGAAAAGTCATAAAAAGGTAATTTCCTCTTTCCATAATGTTCAAGATTAGCATCAAGCATACCATTATATGAAACATTATCATACTGAACATGTTCAGCATTGTATTTATCACAGAATTTGTCAATAACATCTAACGAGGAAGGACTAGAAATTGAATTACTTATGATATATGACTTTTTAGATAATGTTGACATTGTATTCTTCACAAACTTATCAACCTCATTCCAACTTGATTCTTTATTACTGAGCATAGGTGCTTGTAATCTTTGTTTATCATAAAGTGTCAATACAGATGACTCTACCTGAGCACTGGTAGAACCTGCACTTACTTTTGAATATTTATTACCATCAATTTTTATTGGCCTTCCTTCTCTAGTCTTTACAACAACACTACAATAATCACTACCCATAGAATATGTTGAAGCATAATAATTAGCAATGGAAGGATCTACGTCTACAGGCTTATCTACATAAGGAATTGCATATTTAACTGGAGCCTCACAAGCTACTGTAGAAACAGCGGCAATTCCGAATCCCATCATCTTTAAAAAATCTCTTCTTGAGTTATCCGAAGATCCTTTTATTGGTAAAAATTCAGGAAACTCATTCTGAGCATTCTTCACAAATGAAGGATCATTCTTTAGTTGCTCAATTCCTTTCCAATAAGTTTTATTTCCCTTACTCATATTATTTTAATAATGACATTTTGAACATTCAAGTCCCCCAATATCCTCAACTTTCATTGGTTTTTTAGAAGAACTGTTATGTAATTCAACAAGTTTCTTATAATAATCATTTCCTTTAGCATTAACTTCCGTCTCCCTATGACAATTTATACACCACCCCATAGTTAACTCAGAGTATTGATAGACAACATCCATTTCCTCAATAGGCCCATGACATGTAGCACAATCAAGACCTCCAACAGCAACATGTTGCTTATGATTAAAGTATGCAAGATCAGGTAAATTATGAACTCTGACCCATTCTATTGGCCTATTTTCCTCATATGCTGTTAATATTTTTTGTATCTCTGGTTTATCTGTGTTTATAGCATTATGACAGTTCATACAAATATTTACAGAAGGAATATTTGCTGATTTTGAAATATTAACACCTGTATGACAATAATTACAATCAATCTCATATTGACCAGCATGAACCTTATGAGAAAAAGCAATAGGCTGAGTTGGTTGATAATTTTGCTGTATACCAACAGTGTAAAGACCATCTATACATGATTTGACAAACACACCAATAAAAATAAATGAAGCAATTCCAACAAATTTATTACTTCTCAAAAACTTTTTAAAATCAAATCTATTTTGAACAATCTCTAAATCTTTATCATCTAAAAGTTTGCCTTTAGACTGGCTGTCTTTTAAAATCACATATTTCTTTGAAAGATTTGTGAATCTAAACAATACAAAAATTATGATTATTAGAAGAAAGAGATTAAGGCCAACAGATAAGTAAAAATTATCGGAAGCAACTGAAGATTCACCTTGAACATCTCCTAAAGTCTGTGAAGCATCTGCTACGACCACCTGAACTTCTTTAGAAGATTCATCTTTGATATAAGTTAATATAGCATTCAACTCTTCATCAGAAAAGTCAAATGATGTCATTAACGTTTTGTTGTATTGGTTATACAATTCAACAGCATACTCATCCCCACTTTTTATCACCTTCTGAGAGTTTTTAATAAATGCATAAATCCATTCTTGATTTCTCCTCTCGTGAACATCTCTTAGAGCAGGTCCTATGATAACTTCATCAATAGCATGGCATACCGTACAATTTCCTTTAAATAATGACTCTCCATTCTTCACAACAGACTCATCAAAAGCAGGGCTCTCATCATCTTGAGCAAGAGAAATATGAGAAATACTTAAAAAAAGAGATAGGATTACTGTACCAAAATATGGGATTAAAAAGTTGTTACTTTTTAGTAGGGGTACAGTCAATTTAGTTTGTATTTAAGCACCTAGTTTTAAAACTGAAACAAATGTAACATCCCGACAATAAACTTCAAAAAATTATAACAATATGTTTTAATTTAGAATTGATCTAAATAAGGCTTAATACGTGTTTTCTTTAAGATCTTCCTCTTTAATAATTCTTCTTAAAATCTTACCCACATTAGACTTTGGCAATTCGTCAGTAAAACCTATGTGTTTAGGACACTTATAACTTGTTAACTTCTCTTTACAATATACCTTAATTTCATCCTCAGTAAGAGAGTCATCCTTTTTTACAATAACTGCTTTTACAGCCTCAGTAGTTTTCTTATCAGGGACGCCAATAACACCTACCTCTAAAACCTTAGGGTGTGATGATATAACGTGCTCAACTTCATTAGGAAAAACATTAAATCCTGAAACAAGTACCATCTCCTTTTTCCTATCAACAATTTTGATGAATCCGTCTTTGTCCATAACACCGATGTCACCTGTATAAAGCCACCCTCCCTTAATAACTTCTTTAGTATCATTTTCACGTTTCCAATACCCCTCCATGACTTGAGGGCCACTCACACAGATCTCTCCTCTTTCACCTTCAGCCACCTCCTTGTTCTTATCATCTACAAATTTTATATCGGTTTTTGGCATAGGCAAACCAATTGTTCCTACTTTATTTGTTCCATCAAGAGGATTTATAGTTACAACTGGTGATGTCTCTGTTAAACCATAACCTTCCACAAGAGGACAACCTGTGACAGACTGCCATTTATTTGCTACTACATCTTGAACTGCCATACCACCACCAAAAGCAACTTTTAGCTCAGAAAAGTCAAGATTATTAAAGTTTTTATTATTAAGAAGACCATTAAAAAGAGTATTTACACCCGTAATTATTGAGAACTTATAATTTGAGAGTTCCTTAACAAAACCATCCATATCCCTAGGATTTGTGATGAGGATATTCCTGGCACCATACTTACACATGACCAAGGCGTTACAGACAAGAGCAAATATATGATATAGAGGAAGTGCTGTAATTACAATCTCTTTTCCCTCCTCTAACATAATATCCATCCAAGATGATACTTGAATAACATTAGAAATTACATTTTTATGAGATAGCATCGCCCCCTTTGATACACCAGTAGTTCCTCCTGTATACTGAAGAAATGCGATATCTTTTGAGTCTATTGGAACTTGAGTATAATTATATTTTCCCCCTTTAGATATTGCCTCCTTAAAAGAATGATGTCCTGGCAATGAATAATTAGGTACCATCTTCTTTACATATTTCACAACAAAATTCACTAAAGTACCTTTAACTGTACCAAGCATATCACCCATGCTTGAAATAATAACATGTTTAATTTCAGTATCTTGGATAACTTTTTGAAGGTTATGAGCAAAATTTGATAATATTAATATCGCCTTACAACCAGAATCTTTGAATTGATGTCGCATCTCATCAGGAGTGTATAAAGGGTTTGTGTTAACAACAACAATACCAGATCTAAGAGCTCCGAACAAAGCCACAGGGTACTGGAGAACATTTGGTGACTGTATTGCTAACCTATCTCCTTTCTTTAATTTCAAATCATGAGTAAGGAAATTTGAAAAGTTTTTAGATAATTCATCAAGTTCTTTGTATGTGATTGATTTACCCATGTTCTCAAAAGCAATACCGTCAGAATACTTCTTAAAACTTTCTTCAAATAAATCAACAAAGGATGAGTACTGCGTCATGTCTACATCCTCAACAACACCATTGGGATAATTTTTAGTCCAGATCTTTTTCATAAAATAGAGAGTTAGCTTAAAATAGTTAGTGAGATAAAAGTATACTAAATTATAAAAAAAAGAAAGGGGACATCTTTAATAAAGATATCCCCAGTAACAACATTAACCCAAAAATGATAAAACAATATATGAATATTATATTTTAATAAATATTATTAAAAGACGATTTCTTAAGGTTTTCACTTATTTTTTAAAATAATTTAATTTAAATTAGATATAATTGAATTTTTTATAATAAAGCCCCCAAAAATGAAAGTAAATTATCAAATTGACAATGTAGACCTTAAAATCCTAAATATTTTATCAAAAAATGCGAAAATGCCATATACTGAAGTGGCAAAGAAAGTGTTTGTCTCGGGTGGAACTGTTCATGTTAGAATGAGAAAACTTGAGAAAATGGGAGTAGTCAGAGGTACTAAATTAGATATAGATTACACTAAATTAGGGTATAATATATCTTGTTACATGGGAATTTATCTTGAAAAAAGCTTTCTATATAAAGAAGCAGTAAAAGCATTAAGAAGTATACCAGAAGTTATTGAAATTCATGCAATAACTGGACAATATACTATTTTCATAAAAATCCTCTGTAAAGACACTCCTCACTTCAGAGAAATCTTAGATTCTAAGATCCATAAAGTTAAGGGAATTACAAGGACGGAATCTTTCATGTCAATTGAGGAAACAATGAAAGATGGTTTATCGTTAAACTGACCGTTTAAAGCATTTTCTTTCGTTTTAAAAGAAAATGTATGCTAAATTTGCATCAAGAAAAATTACATGAGCAAAGACGATAAAATTTTAAAAGAATTTACATCAAAGGAATACGAGCACGGGTGGTCTGTGGATTTTGATGTAGATCAAGCCCCTACAGGCTTAAATGAAGATATAGTTAGGCTTATATCAAAGAAAAAAGAAGAGCCTAGCTGGTTATTAGATTGGAGATTAAAAGCATTTGATCAATTTAAAAAAATGAAAGAACCAGATTGGTCTAATTTAAACATCCCAAAAATTAATTTTCAAGATATCTCCTATTACTCTGCACCAAAAAAGAAAAAAATGTTAAAGTCCATGGACGAAGTAGATCCAGAACTAATAAAAACATTTGAAAAACTAGGTATCTCTTTATTAGAACAAAAAAGGTTAAGTGGAGTTGCTGTTGATGCCGTCATAGATTCTGTGTCTATTGGTACAACATTTAAAGATAAATTAAGTGAGCTGGGTATAATATTTTGTTCATTTTCTGAAGCAGTAAAAGAACATCCTGAATTAGTAAAAAAACATTTAGGAACTGTAGTGCCATCTAAAGATAATTATTTTGCTTGTTTGAATTCTGCAGTTTTTTCTGATGGATCGTTTTGCTACATACCAAAAGGGGTAAGATGCCCTATGGAGCTATCTACTTATTTTAGAATAAATGCATCAAATACAGGTCAATTTGAGAGGACGCTTATTGTTGCTGACGAAGGCTCATATGTTAGCTATCTTGAGGGGTGCACAGCTCCAATGAGAGATGAAAACCAATTACATGCTGCAGTTGTTGAAATTCATGCAGAAAAAGATGCAGAAGTGAAGTATTCTACTGTACAAAATTGGTATCCTGGAGATAAGAATGGAAAGGGAGGAATATATAATTTTGTAACTAAAAGAGGAATCTGTTCTGGAAATAATTCAAAAATTAGTTGGACTCAGGTTGAAACAGGTTCTGCAATAACTTGGAAGTATCCTTCATGTATTTTAAAAGGTGACAACTCCATTGGAGAGTTTTACTCAGTTGCAGTAACAAATAATTATCAACAGGCTGATACCGGAACTAAAATGATACACATTGGAAAGAACACTAAATCAAAAATAATATCCAAAGGTATTTCTGCTGGATTTTCACAGAATAGTTATAGAGGTCATGTAAACGTGATGAAAAGAGCGAAAAATTCAAGAAATTTTTCTCAATGTGATTCCCTTCTTCTTGGAAATAAATGTGGAGCTCATACATTCCCGTATATTGATATTGAAAATAAATCTTCTATGGTAGAACATGAAGCCACAACATCTAAAATTGGTGAAGATCAAATATTTTATTGTTTACAAAGAGGAATAGATGAAGAAAACGCTATTGCTTTAATCGTAAATGGTTACGCTAAAGAAGTTCTAAAACAATTACCAATGGAATTTTCGGTTGAAGCACAAAAACTTCTTTCGTTGACTCTAGAAGGGAGTGTGGGTTAATTAATTAAATATTATAAAATGCTAGAAATAAAAAATCTTCACGCATCAATTGATGAAACAAAAATATTAAAAGGACTAAACCTTAAGGTAAACACCGGAGAGGTTCACGCAATAATGGGACCAAACGGTTCTGGTAAAAGCACCTTAGCTTCTGTTATAGCTGGAAGGGAAGATTATGATGTTACAGATGGTACAATAAATTTTATGGAAAATGAACTTTCAGAATTAGGTCCTGATGAAAGAGCAAGAGAAGGCATTTTCCTTGCATTCCAATACCCAGTTGAGATACCAGGAGTATCCACAACAAATTTTATGAAAACCGCAGTGAATCAAGTAAGAGAATCAAAAGGAGAGAAACCTCTTGATGCTGTAGAGTTTCTCAAGCTTATGAAAGAGAAAATGAAACTTGTAAATATTAGACAGGAACTTCTTAGCAGATCTATTAATGAAGGTTTCTCAGGAGGTGAGAAGAAACGAAATGAAATTTTTCAGATGGCTATGCTAAGCCCAAAGCTGTCAATCTTAGATGAAACTGATTCTGGTCTAGATATTGATGCTTTGAAAATTGTATCCAATGGAGTTAATGCATTAAGATCTAAAGATAATGCTACAATTGTAGTTACTCATTACCAAAGACTTCTAGATTACATAGTGCCTGATTTTGTTCATGTTCTTATGGACGGTAAAATTGTCAAGTCTGGCAACAAAAACCTTGCTCTTGAACTTGAAGAAAAGGGTTATGATTGGATTAAAGTAAAAAATTAAATTTAAAATTTATATGATTGAGTCTTTAAATTTAGAAAAATCAATTTCTAGAGAAGCCGATAAGGATGTAAGGCTTATGAAGTCATATGCCCTTAAAAATATAGAAAAGTCGTTAAAGAAATATAAAGAAGAATACAAGTACACTCCCCTCTTCAAAAAAACAGAAAATAAAATTCAATTAGAGGAATCCAAATTAGGTCATAATTATGGTATAGAAAAAATCAAATCTTTAATACCTAAGAATGATGATCACAAGATAATTGTGATTGACGGAGCATATAAAGAGGAGTTTTCTAACATTCCTACAGGTATACTAGTAAAAAAATATTCTGATTTATCAGAAGATATGAAAGGTGAATTTCAAAAAACTTATCAAGGTTTTGACGATTCACAAAATGATATTTTTAGCTCTCTTAACACTATTAATCATCTAGAATGTTTAACTATCCACGTAGAAAAAGAGGTTAATATTAAAAATAAAATATCAATTATTAATTTTATTCAGTCGCCCCATTCATCTTACTTTAGAAAATCAATTTTAATTAAAAAAAGCTCTCATGTTTCTTTCTCTGAAGAGTTTATAGGATCAAATGGGGAAATAAGTTTCTCAAATTCTGTATCTGAAATTTTTCTTCATGAAAACTCTAAATTAGATTATTTCTCATGTCAAAATTTTAAAAATAATTTCCATTTCAATAGCTTAAATGTTTTTCAGAGGAAGGATAGTATATCAAATTTCCATACTTATAGCTTCTCTGGGGCAACAGTTAGAAACAACCTAAATATCTCTCTAAAAGATAAAAACTGCTATGCTAATATGTATGGCTTCTATGCTATTAAAAATAATTCTCATATTGACAACCACACAGCTGTTGACCATATGGATGAAAACTCGATAAGTAATGAACATTATAAGGGTATTGTTGAAGGTGGTTCCAGAGGAGTATTCAACGGTAAAATTTATGTGAGACAAAAAGCTCAAAAGACAAACGCATTCCAATCTAACAATAACATACTTCTGTCAGACAATGCTAAAGTTAATACTAAACCTCAACTTGAAATATGGGCAGATGATGTAAAGTGTTCTCATGGTTGTACTGTTGGCCAATTAGATGAAGACGCATTGTTTTATCTTATGTCTAGGGGAATTCCAAAAAAGGAGGCTACCTCAATCCTTCTCTCTGCATTTAGTGCTGATATAACTGAAAAAATTGAAGATGAAAATTTAAGAAAATATTATGAGGAACTAATCTTAACTGAACTAGGAGGTTTAAATTATGAATAATTTCCCTATCAATTCAATAAGGGAAGATTTTCCCATCCTAAAAAGTAAAATTAACAATCATGACCTTATCTATTTTGATAACGCCGCAACTACGCAGAAGCCAAATTCTGTAATAAAAGCAATTTCAAATTACTATGAAAAGTATAACTCAAATATTCATAGAGGAGTACACAGCCTTGCAGAAATAGCGACTAATGAATTTGAAAAAACCAGAAAAAAGATAAAGGGTTTCATAAATGCTAAATCAGAAAAAGAAATTATTTTCACTAGAGGAACAACTGAAGGTATAAACTTAATATCATCATCTCTAGGAAAATATAAATTTTTAGAAGGGGATGAGATAATTATAAGTGAGATGGAACATCATTCTAATATTGTCCCTTGGCAAATGTTAGCTAAAGAAAAAAGCCTTAAGTTGAATACAATTAATGTAAGTGAAGATGGGGAAATAGATTTGAATGATTTCAAAAATACTATCTCATCAAAAACTAAATTAGTCTCATTAGTCCACATATCTAATACGCTAGGTTCTATTAATCCTATCAATGAAATTGTTGAGATATGTAATTCAAATAACATAATTAGTGTGATTGATGGAGCACAAGCTTCTGCACACTCACCGATCGATGTTCAAAAGATAAACTGTGACTTTTATGTTCTATCAGCTCATAAAATGTATGGCCCAACTGGTGTTGGAGTTGTCTATGGAAAGGAAAATCTCTTAGAAGAAATGCCTCCATATATGGGAGGTGGAGAGATGATAAGAGATGTTAAATTTTCTGGAACTTCATATAATGATCTTCCTTATAAATTTGAGGCAGGGACGCCAAACATTGGTGATGTAATTGGCTTTAAAGAGGCTATTAATTACATTGAAAATCTTGGGAAAGATCAAATTATTAAATATGAAGACAAGCTAAGAGATTATGCTAATAAAAAGTTAAGTAGCATTAATGGTTTTAAAATTATAGGAACTTCAAAAAATAAAATTGGAATTTTTTCATTTACAATTGAAAACTTTCACTATTACGACCTTGGCTTATTACTTGACGCAAAAGGAATTGCAGTAAGAACCGGCCACCATTGTACCCAGCCACTGATGGATAAATATAATTTAGATGGAACAGCTAGAGTATCTCTCGCATTATATAATACTGAGGAAGAAGTAGATTTCTTTGTAGACTCAGTTAATAAATTATTAAATAAATAAAAGAGATGTCTATACAAAAAGAAATAATTGATGACTTTAAAGTTTTAGATGGAGACCTAGAAATGACCCTGAATTACCTTATGGAACTTGGAGAAAAACTTGATCATTTTAATGAAAAAGATAAAAAAGAAGAAAATATTGTGAAAGGATGTCAGTCTAAAGTATGGCTAACTTATAAAAAAATAGAAGATAAGATCTTCTTTAGTGGGGATAGCAACACAGCTATTACAAAAGGTCTACTAAGTTTACTAATAAAAATATTTTCCGGAAAATCTTCTAAAGAAATTCTTGACACAAAATTGTTTTTCATAGGGGATATAGGATTAAATAGATTTATAGGAACCCAAAGGTCTAACGGACTAGAATCTATGGAAAATAAGTTTAGAATAATTGCATTATCGAATAAATAATTATGACTGAAAAAGAAGAGATAGATTTAAAAAAACAAATTGTTAGAGCAATTAAAACTGTTCATGATCCAGAGATTCCTGTTGACGTTTATGAATTAGGATTAATATACGATATCCAGATTTTACCTATAAATAATGTCCATATACTAATGACATTAACATCACCAAACTGTCCTGCAGCAGAATCTATTCCTGCTGACGTCAAGAACAGGGTTGAGATGATCAAAGAAATAAATGAGGTTGATGTAGAAATTACATTTGACCCACCCTACTCATCTGACTTAATGTCTGAAGAGGCTAAGCTAGAGTTAGGATTTATGTAAATGTTAAATATTAAATAATTAATAATGTATCCAGATGAATTAACAAAACCAATGATTGAAGAGCTTACATCTGTAGGCTTTACTGAGTTAAAAGACGCAGAAACTGTTGTTTCAGAGCTTCATAAAGACTCAGGAAAATGTTTAGTCTTAATAAACTCAGTTTGTGGTTGTGCGGCAGGAGCTGCTAGACCAGGAGTTAAACACTCTCTTACTATTTCAGAAATAAAACCAGATAAATTATACACTGTTTTTGCAGGAGTAGATTTTGAGGCAGTAAATAAGATTAGAGAGATGTGTCTTCCCTACCCTCCTAGTTCGCCAGCAATAGCATTGTTTGATAATGGTGAGCTTATTCATTTTGTAGAAAGACATCATATAGAAGGCAGAAATGCTTCTATGATTTCTGAACATTTGAAAAACGTTTACGAAGAACATTGTAGCTAAATATAAGATATTATATTTGCGGTAAAATTTAAATTAACTACTATGAACGAATTGTTATACTTTGTACCAGGATCTGGAGTTCTAGCACTTTTATTTGTCTATATAAAAAACAATTGGGTTGCTTCAAAAGAGATTGGTTCTGAAAAAATGGCAAGAATTGCCAAAAATATTGCTGATGGAGCAATGGCATTTCTTAGGGCAGAATACAAATTACTTTCTGTATTTGTAATTATTACTGCAATACTTTTAGGAATTAAAGGGGAGAGTGAAGGATCAAGTTACTTGGTTGCTGTATCATTTGTTGTCGGGGCATTATGCTCTGGTCTTGCTGGCTTCATTGGTATGAAGGTAGCTACCAAGGCAAATGTAAGGACAACAAACGCTGCTCAAGAATCTCTCGGTAAAGCACTAGAGATCGCATTCTCTGGAGGTGCGGTAATGGGACTCGGCGTTGTTGGACTAGGAGTTTTGGGATTAGGGTCTCTATTCATAATTTATAGTAACATGTTCCAGGACATTGACACTGTAATAAAAGTTATTTCTGGATTTTCTTTAGGTGCATCATCTATTGCATTATTTGCCAGAGTCGGTGGAGGAATTTATACAAAGGCAGCTGATGTTGGTGCTGATCTTGTTGGAAAGGTTGAAGCTGGAATTCCAGAAGACCACCCTCTTAATCCTGCTACTATTGCTGATAATGTAGGTGATAATGTAGGTGATGTTGCAGGTATGGGAGCGGATTTATTTGAGTCTTTTGTAGGATCAATTATTGGCGCAATGGTATTAGGCGCTGCTTTTATGGGTCTTCAAGAATTTTCAGGAATCCAAACCAATGCCATAATTCTTCCTTTATTTATTGCATCAACTGGAATAATAATGTCAATAATTGGTACTCTATTTGTAAGGGTTAAAGAAGGTGGAAGCCCTCACGCAGCATTAAATACTGGAGAATTTGTATCTGCAGGTCTTATGATTGTTGCAACTTTCTTTTTAATAAATAAGTTCCTTCCAGATGTGTGGGTTTTCAATGGAAAAGAATATTCTTCAATTGGTGTTTTCTATGCAACCATATCTGGTCTTTTAGCAGGTTTAGGAGTAGGTAAAGTAACTGAGTACTATACTGCTACAGGAAAAGCACCAGTTAAATCAATTGTAAAACAATCTGACACAGGTGCTGCTACTACAATTATCTCAGGACTTGGAGTTGGTATGATGTCAACTGCAATCCCTATTCTTTTAATTTGTGCGGCAATTCTTACTTCATATCACTTTGCTGGATTATATGGAATTGCTATAGCAGCAGTTGGTATGTTAGCAAATACTGGTATTCAACTTGCTGTTGATGCATACGGTCCAATATCAGATAATGCTGGAGGAATTGCAGAGATGGCTGAGTTACCACCTAAAGTTAGAGAGAGAACTGATAAGCTTGACGCTGTAGGAAATACTACCGCAGCTATTGGTAAAGGATTTGCGATTGCATCAGCTGCACTTACTGCACTTGCATTATTTGCTGCGTTTATGCAAACAGCTCAAATCACATCAATTGATATATCAAACCCTGTAGTTATGACTGGACTACTAGTTGGAGCGATGTTACCATTTGTGTTTTCTGCTTTATCTATGAATGCAGTAGGAAAAGCAGCGATGAGTATGATTGAAGAGGTAAGAAGACAATTCAAAGAGCTTCCAAAGCTTAAGGCTGCTCTTGAAGTAATGAGAAAATATGACTCAGACCTTTCAAAAGCTAGTAAAGCTGACATGAAAATATTTAATGATGCTGACGGAGTTGCAGAATACAGTAAATGTGTAGAGATATCTACTCAAGCAGCTCTAAGAGAGATGATTCTCCCTGGTGTAATGGCAATATCAGTTCCTGTTATTGTTGGTTTTCTTGGCGGAGCTGAGATGCTAGGAGGACTTCTAGCTGGAGTTACATCTTCAGGAGTTTTAATGGCAATCTTCCAGTCTAATGCCGGTGGAGCATGGGACAACGCAAAGAAGATGATTGAAGAGGCTGGAAATAAAGGTACTGATGCTCATAAAGCAGCAGTTGTTGGAGATACAGTTGGGGATCCTTTTAAAGATACCTCTGGCCCATCATTAAACATATTATTAAAATTAATATCAGTTGTAGCACTAGTAATTGCTCCATTATTGGTATAATTAAATTATGTACAAGAAGAGAAAGAAGATAGCTAAAAAAACCTTTGGGAATTTTCCTTTTATAAGTGTAATTTTTAGTGTCTCTCTTTCTCTTTTACTTTTAGGAATATTTAGTTTTTTCGTTTTATCATCTTATGAGGTAAAGAAATTGATCCAAGAGAATACTGAAGTAAATATCTACCTTAACAAAGAGATATCATCAAGCCAAGTAGATCAAGTAAAAACCATTCTATTCTCCAAAGACTATGTCTTATCTAAAGACGAATCAACATTAAATTATATCTCTAGTGAAGATGCAGCAAAGGAATTTGCTGAAGAAATAGGTGAAGATTTTGTTAATTTTTTAGGAAATAACCCCTTGAGAGATCTGATCACTTTAAAAATCAACTCCGAATATTTTGAATTTGAAAAATTATCTGGAATTGAAAAAGACATTCTTGAAATACCAGGTGTTTATGAAGTTGATTACTCTAAAGAGATGATAGATGATATTAACAAAAATATCAGAAATATAAGCTTAGTATTTAGTGGTATATTTTGCATACTATTTCTAATATCAATAATACTAATTAACAACACCTTAAAAATTGCTCTTTTCTCTCAGAGGTTTCTCATAAGAAGTATGCAACTGGTTGGCGCTACTGCTAATTATATTTTGAAACCTTTTATGCTGAGAGGTCTAGCTTACGGATTTATCTCTGGAATTATATCTTCAGGTCTACTTTATGTAATAATTCTATTTATCAATGAAAAAATAAATGCATCAAATATGATAGTAGGCGTTGAAAAATTAAGTATTATATTTATCATGTTAACACTAACTGGTATACTTATGGTAATGGCAAGTACTTACACATCAGTAAATAAATATTTAAATTCAACTTTAGACGATTTATATAAATAGATAATGAATAATAATTCTAATTTACCCTTTAAAAAGAGCAATTATATACTAATGGTAATAGGAGTAACCATTATTTTTTCTGGTTTTTTTATAATGACTCTGGACACTGAAGATTATGGTTACGGTTTTTTAGGTCTAACACTTGGTCCCATTATTGTTCTATTTGGATTTATTTTTCAATTCTTTGCCATTTTTCATAAAGGTAAATAGTATATGGAATGGTATGAAGCTCTCATCCTAGGTATAATTCAGGGTCTCACTGAATTTCTACCAATAAGTAGTAGCGGTCACTTAGAGATAGCATCTTTTATACTTAAAACTGAACAGTCACAAAACCTTGTGTTTACTGTACTAGTGCACATCGCTACAGCAATAAGTATTATATATGTTTTCAGAGATGATATATTTAAAATCATAAAGGGAGTTTTTAATTTTAAAAGTAAAGAGATAGACACAGTATTAAAAATTATTGTCTCTAGTATCCCAGTAGGAATTATTGGCATCTTATTTGAGGATAGAGTTGAATCATTTTTTACTGGAAATATCATCCTCGTAGGATCAATGTTACTCATTACCTCTCTTCTATTATTCTTCACATACTTTAGTAAAGAAGAAGGTAGAAGTGTATCATTTGTAGATGCTCTTATTATTGGTTTTGCACAAGCATTTGCAATTTTACCTGGAATTTCAAGGTCTGGGGCTACAATTTCAGCAGCAATATTTCTAAAAATTAATAGGCAGGAAGCAACAAAATTCTCATTTCTAATGGTTCTAGTACCAATATTTGGAATACTCATTCTAAAAATAATAGGTGGTCTTACATCTGATGAGATGGCAGGAGCTAATTTAATATCATTACCGTATGTTATCGGATTTTTATCTGCACTTTTTAGCGGAATAATTGCTTGTAAACTAATGCTAAAAATTGTGAAAGAGAGTAAGCTCATCTACTTCTCTGCGTACTGTCTTCTTATAGGAATAACTAGTATTTTATATGGGTGCAGCGAACCTAAACAAGATACTTTTTATATAGATCCAGTAAAGGAAATTAGTGAATTAAGAAACATTTCATTAAACTCTCCAACTCCCAAATTAGATTCAATTGATTCACACCTGAACTTAGTAGACCTTAAGAAAATAGATAATAAACTTAAGCTAGACATAAGGTATGCATCTGAAAATAATTTTATGAGATCTAAATTTTATAATTCATCCAGAGCTTTTCTTAATAGTGAAGCAGCTCAAAATCTATTGAATGCTCATAGAGAGCTTGAAAAGAAAGGTTATGGTATAGTTATATTCGATGCTTACAGGCCATGGTATGTCACCAAAATGTTTTGGGAAGGTACGCCTGAAGCTCTTAAACATTTTGTAGCAGACCCAGAGAAGGGTTCAGTACACAATAGAGGATGTGCAATTGACATAGGGCTTTATGACATGATAACAGGTAAAAATATTGATATGATTTCAGGATACGATGAATTTACAGAGAGGGCATACCCAAACTATAACGGAGGAGAGAAGAGCAAAAGAGACATAAGAGATTTACTTATATCTACTATGGAAAAAAATAACTTCTCAGTTTATGAATACGAGTGGTGGCACTTTAACTATAAGAATTGTAATTCAGGAATATTGAATTACTCTTTTGAAGAATTAGATTCTATTATCTCAATCTAATATATTCTCAGCTTGATCAATACTTGAGGAAAATTTAGAAGATATTTCCATAACAACCTCTTTCTGACTCTGAAGTTTATCATTTATTTCTTTAAGTTTTTTAGTATCTAAATTTTCAAAAGCATCCTTCTGCATAGGATAACTATCGAATGGAAATTCTTCACTAAAGTCTTTCATGAATGACATCATACCTTTACGAGCTTCATCTAAATTCTTAATAGCCATATCAATATTACCATCAGATTCCTTTAGAGATTCCAGTTTAGTCTTTAAATCTTTCAATTCTTTCATATCCTTCATTAACTCATCATGTTCGTAGATAACTTCATCAAGTAATGCTAGGTTTGACTCATGAATTTTATTCTCACTAGAACACGAAAATAAAAAAAACATTAATATTAAATATCTCATAATTTACTATTTAGTTAGTGTCCCATATGTCCTCCAGGACTATACTGTAAAGTTAATGAAAGTCCATTAAAATTTCCAATCTGGAGACCCTCATAACTCATGTAAGTTGGAAGAATATACTCCATGGATATTCTTTTATTTTTTAAGATACCTTTATTAAAAGTAAAATTTAATCCTAATGCAGAGTTTAGTAAGACATAACCTGAATTATTTTTATTATTTAGAATCATAATAGTTGAATCTAATATAGAGTCTTCACCTGTCATAGGCTTTAGGTTTATATAATTTTGTCTGAAACTTATGCTAATTAATTTACTTAAATTTATAGCTCCCCAATAGTTTACACTCACTTGATCACCAGCCCTATATCCTCTTGAATTTTCGTAAAGTGACAATTTATAAATTGGCTGTATTCCAGCTGAAAATTTATTAAACTGAGAAAAAACTGTAAAACCTATAACTGAAGAAAGATGACCACTTCCCATCTGCATAGAATAAGGCAAAACTCCGTCGTTAATGTCTTCTCTAGATATACTTCCTGTTGGGAGAGTCAGCCCAATATTAGAGTGAATTTTAATATTTTCATTAGCAACTAAATTATAGAGAAATTGAATCTCAAGGTCTCCTATTCCAGATGAATTAAGGGTAAATAAATCATTTTGTTTTGATAGATAAGTAGACTCTTTTATATGAAAGTTTAGATTTGAGAAAAGAGTTAAATTATCAGTGAGACCGTACATAAATTCTAAGGAATGAGTGCGAAATACTTGAGATGTCACGTGTCTGTCGTAATAGGTTGAGATATCATCTCTACTAAATATTTTATTTCCATTGTAATTATTCTCTCCTTGTGAAGAAGTATATTTATATCCAAACATCATACCACCAGCGGCATGAGTGTGATCTGCAAAAATTGCAGAAGGTGCATGAGAGTCTGGTCTTGAAGAGTCCCACACCTTTTTATTCATTTTCATGAAATGATCTGATATATCAATGAATTTACCTTCTTCATCAATTGCTTTGTTATTTAAGATAATTAAGTTTACTAGCTCTTGAGTAGACCTCTCAAGGTTATTAGTCTTCGAACATGTGAACTCCGCAATTATCTTATCTCCATCTCGTTTATCTATTATTAGACCTTTGTAATTATCTATTTCTAGTTCAGTAGATCTCTTATAACTCCAACCGAATGAGACAGAGATAAAATATCTATTGTTATCAGCTGAAAAGTCTAAGCCACTCTCTTGAAAAGTTTTTCGAATATTTTCCCCAACCCTATTTTCAGTAACATTAAATGTAGATGAGAGATCTATCCCATTTACAAGATTCAAAGTAATATTCTCCTTCTTACTTCTAATCTCTTGAGCAGAAATAAGATTACTAACACAACATAGTAATATCAGCAAATATCTTTTCATAGTATAACCTCAAAAATAAAATAAATCTTTTACTTTGCTGAAGAAAAAATCATTTGCATTACATATGGATTTTTTAGAGAAATATAATTCAGGGCAGACATTATTGATTGATAAAGATCTTGACTGGACTTCTTTTGATGTTGTTAAAAAGTTAAAATTTTTAATTAAGTGTAAAAAGGTAGGTCATGCTGGCACATTGGATCCTCTCGCGACTGGTCTTCTTATCATATGCACTGGGAAAAACACAAAAAAAATTAATGATATACAGAACCTAAGAAAAGTCTATACAGGAGAGTTTATCCTTGGCAAAACAACTCCATCTCATGACTTAGAGACAGAATTCATTTCAGATAACGAAGTGGTAAGAGTAAATAAAAAAAAATTAGAGGAGGTTAGAAAATCATTTTTAGGAGAACAACTACAGAGACCTCCAAAATATTCAGCAGTAAAAGTTGATGGCAAAAGAGCATACGAATATGCGAGAGGTAATATTAAAGTTGAAATTAAAGAAAAAGATATTTGTATCTACAACTTTATACTTACAGAAGTAAACATTCCAAAGATATCATTTGAGATAACCTGTTCAAAAGGAACATATATACGTTCAATAGCAAGAGATTTTGGAGATAGTCTTAAATGTGGAGCCGTTTTATCTAGGCTAAGGAGAACAAAGATTGGAGATTATGATGTTGAAAATGCATTAAGAATCAATAATTTAGTAGAGATAATTAAAGAAGAGAAAATTGAAAATAGTTAGTGACAATTCTGAATTAAAGAAGTCTAATTATAATATTGCCACTATTGGATACTTTGATGGCATACACATTGGTCATAAAAAAATTCTGAAAGAGTTAGTCTCTCAGGCAAAAAAAAATAATGGTCAAAGTATTCTAGTAACTTTCTGGCCTCATCCTAGGACTGTACTTCATAAAAACACTTCTGTAGATCTCTTACTTTCGGAAGAAGACAAGCACCTTTTATTGGAAGAATTTGGGGTAGATGTTATTTATCTTATTGAATTCACTAAAAAGTTTTCTAAAGTTACAGCAGACACATTCATTAATGATATCCTTATAAATAAACTCCATGTAGATAAGTTGATTATAGGATACAATCATAATTTTGGATTCAATAGAGAAGGAAACTATTCCTATCTTAAAAAAAATAGTGACAAATATGGCTTTGATATACAAGAGGTTAAAAAGGAAGAGATAGATAAGACTTTAAAGGTCAGCTCGACCTCTATAAGGGAAAAAGTGAAAAATGGAGAATTTTCTCTTGCGAATAAGATGTTGGGATATAAATTCTATCTCGACGGAATTGTTGAAAAGGGGGATGGAATTGGGAAAACAATTGATTTCCCTACTGCGAATATAACTTCACCCGATTTGAGTAAAATATTACCTGGAGACGGGGTCTACGCAGCCAATGTCTATATTGATAAAGAAAATCTATTGGGGATGGTAAATATTGGGTTTAGACCAACTGTAAAAGGAAAGGATAGGAGAATAGAGTTACATATTTTTAATTTTAGCAGAAACATATATGGTAAGAATTTACGTATCATATTTGACTCTAAGATCAGAGATGAGAAAATGTTCAAAAACATAAAAGATCTAAAAAAACAGTTAGAAAAAGATAAAATTGAATCAATTAAATTATTAAATAATGAAAAAATCAGAAATTAAGTTTGTCGTGTCTTTAGACGATGAAAATATACCAGAAAAGATAGAATGGGATGCTGAAGATAGTATGTCCCAAGGTCTTTCTGAGACAAAATCAATAAGCTTATCCCTTTGGGATGAGAAAAAAAATAATACTCTTAGGATTGATCTTTGGACAAAAGAGATGAAGACCGATGAGATGAAAAGGTTTTATATAGACTGCCTAGGTGGTCTAAGTCAAAGTATTTTAAACTCAACAGGAGACGAGTTTATGTCAAAAGAGACAAATAAGTTGTGTGACAAACTCATTGAACACATTAAAAATAACTCGGAAAAAACATCTTAAATCCCTAAATTTTAATTAATTTGCTTAATTGTTGTTAGTATAACTAACCTTAAATTTTTAATTAAAAACTATAAAGTGTATGAATAATTTTTTTAGAAAATTAATCTGCCTTTTTCTACTATTTTCCACAATATCAATTCAATCATTTTCTCAAAGCATTTCCGTTTCTGGAAACGTGTCAGATGAGAATGGTGGTCTGATAGGTGTTAATATAATAGTTAAAGGTAAAGTGCTAGGTACTGTCTCTGATAGGGATGGTAACTTTAGTTTAAATGTCTCTGAGTCATCAGCGACATTAGTATTTTCAATTGTTGGATACCAGACGCAGGAGGTAGATGTATCTTCTAACGTGTCTGACCTTAATATAACCATGTCGGAATCATTCCTACTTGGTAATGAGGTTGTAGTATCTGCTTCAAGAGTTGAGCAAAGTATCTTAGAAGCACCTGTTACAATTGAAAAGATGGATCTACTTGAAATCCAAAATTCAGCTACTGCTGACTTTATGGATCAACTTGAACACATTAAAGGTGTTAAGGTGAGTAGAGGAAGTCTAAACTTTGCAGCTGTTAATACAAGAGGTTTTGCTACAGATGCAAACACCAGATTCGTTCAATTAGTTGATGGTATGGATACCTCAGCACCTTTATTGAACTTCCCTACTGGTAACTTAGTGGGAATTAACCCTCTCGATTTAGAGAGCGTTGAAATTATACCTGGAGCATCTTCTGCATTATACGGACCTAATGCTTTTAACGGCACGATGTTAATGACTAGTAAGAGTCCTTTTGAATACCAAGGTCTTTCTGCTCAGGTGATGCAAGGTTACACAAAATCACACAGAGCTGGGAATGAAAATAACGGGTATGCAAAATATAATCTAAGATATGCCAAAGCATTTAATGACAAGCTTGCTATAAAAGTAAACTTCTCTTATGACATGGCTACAGACTGGGTAGCTGATGATTATGCTACTAATGTTGACGCATCAGGAAATGCAACTGGAAACATTGACATGAGAGGAAGACCAAACTTTAACGGATTAAACCTTCACGGAGATGAGACAGTAGTAGCTGTGCCTGTAGCATTGGCTGCACCACTAGTTGGAAACTTTGTCTATGAACTTCCGGAGCAAGTTTTAGATCTCAGAAGAACAGGTCTACCTGAACAATTCTTACTTGATAATAATGAAGCTAAAAACATGAAGTACGACATAGGACTTAACTACAGAGTTAACGACAATCTCGAGGCCTCTTTATTATACAGACAAGGTGGTGGTAACACTATCTATACTGGAGCACAAAAGTATGCTCTAAGAAATTTTGGCCAACAATTCTTCAAACTCGGTTTAGAGAGTGATAAAGTTAATTTTAAAATTTATCAGTCAATTACCGACGCAGGTGATTCCTATAACGTAGGTGCACTTGGTGGAATTATGAATGAAGTATTTAGCCCTTCTGCTTCTGCATGGGCACCAACATACCTTCAGACATATATCACTGCTATGCAGGGATATGTACCTGGGGTACCTGCTGGTAATATAGATGTTGCTCATAGTGTAGCTAGAGGAGTTGCTGATGCGGGTATTCCTGCAGTAGGTTCTGAAGCTTGGATGGCAGTAAGGGATCAGGTGATGTCTAACAGATTCCAAGATCCAAATGCACCAGGTGCAAGTTTTTATGATAACTCAAAATTAACTCATGCAGATATCACTTACGAGGCTGCTAACTGGTTATTATTAGGAGCTAACTACAGAAACTATGGCATCTTCACTGACGGAACAATATTTAATGAAGACCCTGACGGGGACGGAGTTAATGAGAGAATCAATATAGGTGAATGGGGAGCTTTTGCTCAGGTAAACACTGAAGTATTTGACGGATTTAGATTTATTGGTTCATTGAGATATGATAAAAATCAGAATTATGAAGGTAGAGTAACACCAAGAATTGCTGCAGTTTATACATTCTCTGAAACTCATAATTTAAGATTTAGTTATCAGACTGGTTTCAGGAATCCTGACACGCAGTCTCAGTTTATATTCTTCCCTACTGGTACATCAACACTTCTTGGTACTGCTAAAGAAAACGCTGAAAGGTACGGAGTTATGGAAGGTAACGCATGGACTAATGCTTCTTACCAAGCATATCTACTATCAGGTGGAACTCTTGATCCTGCTACTGGTGATCCTACTGGCGGTAATGCAGCATTGCTAAAAGAAGCTTATGTTGATTATGTCAAACCAGAGAGATTAGCATCATTTGAGTTTGGGTATAAGGGTGTAATAGGTGATGTTTTACTTGTAGATATGAACTATTATAATACCAATTACGAAGACTTCGAAGGAGGACAAAATGTAAATGCTAAATACGCTTCTTCTCATAAAGGACAGGCGATTCCAGCTGGTTACACATGGGCTCTGAATAGTAATACTGATGACGAGGTAAAATCTTGGGGATTTGGTATGGGTCTTACAGTTGACCTAGGAATGGGTTACAAGTTAACAGGTAATTACAATTATAAGAACTTAGAGATAAATGGAATGGCTCCGGGAGAGAGTGATTTCATCTCTTACTTTAATACACCTGAAAACATGTACTCTTTCACGTTTGCTAACAGAGAAGTATTTAACAACTTTGGTTTCTCAGCTAGTCTAAGATTCCAAGATGACTTCTTGTACGAAAGTACTTTCGCAAATATGATGATACCTGCATACGGAACTTTTGACGCTCAAGTAAATTATAAAATTGAGAGTATCAAAACTATCGTAAAAGTTGGTGGTAACCATATAGGAATCGATAAC
Source organism: uncultured Marinoscillum sp. (assembly GCA_964527965.1). GTDB lineage: Bacteria > Bacteroidota > Bacteroidia > Cytophagales > MED-G16 > MED-G16. The sequence goes on along the minus strand of CAZGPH010000003.1, from coordinate 5,577 downwards.
AATGATTATAGATCTAGACCAGGTGGTCCATTCGTTGGAAAGCTGTTCTATGTATCTCTAACATTTGACGAATTTTTAAACTAATTAATTTAAAGTTATGAAAAAGTTTAAATCAATATTTTTAACAGCTGTTCTCTCACTTGTATTTTTTGCCTGTGAGCAGGAAGTAGCTGAGTTAAATCCATACCCTTCTGCTGGTGGAGGATCTTCATCTGGCACAAGTGGTAGTGCAGACTTCAGTAAGTTTGTTTCAATTGGAGGCGCATACACCGCAGGTTTTGGTGACGGAGGATTACTTCACAGTGGACTTCAGCCTTATTCTGTGGGAAGAATGATTGCTGTGCAACTTGCTAAAGCAGGTGGATCATCAACATTCGTACAGCCTGATATCAACTCAGAGAATGGATACTTTGGTCCTGGAGCTGATGGTACTCCTGGTACCTCAGATGATGAAGGAAGATGGTATCTGACACAGAGTGCATCTACAGGTGCACTTGGAGTAGGTAGAGCACAAGGTGATTTCGCCTCTGTGACTACACCATACTCTGGTGATATGAGTAAAATACAGAACTTTGCTGTTGGAAAGCAGACAATGGGACAATTTTTAATTCCTAATGACGGTACAGTAGCTCCACTTAATCCATACTACGCAAGGTTTGACGCGTCAGGTGGTACAGTGAGCGCACTAGCTCAGATGATAGGAACACAAAGCTCATTTTTTATGGCTTGGTTAGGAACTTATGACTTCTTAGCACATTATGCTAGAGGAGCAGATCCTAACGTATTCCCTGAACCAACTGCTGCTACTTACGGGCCACAGTTCGAGCAAGCTCTACAGAGTATGTTAACTAATAACCCTGCTTGGAAAGGTGTTGTCGGTACAGTCCCTGACTTACTTGCATCTCCATTTTTCCAGATGGTAGGAGACCCAAGTGCATTAGTGCCATTAGACGCTACTAATGACGCTGCTACAATTGGTCTATTAGGTCAACTTTCTGGTGGAGTTAATATTCTTCTAGATCAGGCAGTTGCTGCCGGATTTCTTACTGCAGCAGAATCTGCTGGCAGAAGATTAGGATGGAGCGCAGGAGTTAATCCTTTGCTTGTAGAAGATGAGGCATTAACTGATTTAGGTCCATTCTTTGATGCTGTTCAAGCCCAAGGAGGTATGGATGCTGCTCAAAGAGCTCAACTTGTTCCTTACGAGCAAGCTAGGTTGGCAAGGTCAGGAGAAATCATTCACCTTTTAGGTGGAACTATGATTGGTACTACGCCTACTGCTGACCCAACATTAGTTTTAGGGATTACTTTACCAATGCCAGATGTAGCATTTTTAACAGGCGCTGAACTTGTTCACGTGGAGACTCAGAGAGCTCTCTTTAACGGAGCAATCAAGCAAGCTGTTGCTACACACGGAGGAGGAAGAGTAGCTGTCGCTGACTTTGATGGATTTTTCCAGACATTAGCAGGAGCTAGTCCTTTCCCTATGAATAATTCGGTTATTACCTACGACTTTGCACCTCCTACAGGATTGTGGTCAGTCGATGGTCTATTACCTAATGGTAGAGGTTACACATTGATGGCAAATGCATTTATTTCTGCTATCAACGAACAATTTGGAGCAACAGTTCCACTTGGTAATCCTACAGACGCACCGGGACCTCCATTCCCAGTGACTATAGACTAAGATTATTCAAATTTTATAGTTAAATTAAAGGCTAACATTTTGTTAGCCTTTTTTTTTTAATAAATTGTGTACATGTCAGTATCTAGGAGAAGTTTTATTCATAACGCTCTAGCAGCAGGAAGTATGTTCCCCTTGTTCTCTATGAACTACCCCAAGGGCAAAATAGAACTTAAAATAAAAAATAAAGACGAAGACTACTGGAAAAAGGTGGCAGGTATGTACCACCAAAATGTAAAATTCATAAACCTAGAGTCTGGATATTTTAGCCCATCCCCAGAAAGTGTAAAAGATTACTGGGTAAACTTTGTTAATGAAATTAACGAGTCCCCATCCTACTATATGAGGACAAGACAGAATGAGATGAGGGAAAAAGTAAGAGAAAAACTAGCTAAGTATGCTGGAGTAGCAAAAGATGAACTTGTTCTCACAAGAAATACTACAGAGTCAATGAATATTATCATTCAGGGTATTAAGTTAGAGGAAGGTGATGAGATACTTAGGACAAACCTTGAGTATCCCAATATCATTCAGGCACTAGATATGAGAGAGAGAAGGTTCGGAACTAAGGTAAGGATAGTAGATGTACCTATCCACCCTATAAGTCAAGATGAAATTGTAGAAAAAGTCATTGGGGCAGTAAATAAAAAAACTAAAGTTATACTCATATCACACATGGTCTTTCTTAACGGGCAGGTATTTCCTGTGAAAGAAGTATGTAAGAAGGCAAGAGAGATGGGTATTGAGACCATAGTAGACGGAGCTCACTCATTCTCACACGTGGACATGGACGTTTCAGAGATAGGATGTGACTACTACGCGTCAAGTCTTCACAAATGGCTTGGTGCTCCTCTTGGAAATGGGCTATTATACGTCAAAAAAGGCAATGCAGAACGTTTATGGCCGCTTTACGGGGACACAGCATACGAAGATGATAATATCATGAAGCTAGAACACTTGGGCACAAGACCATGCTCGGACCAGAATGGGATCATCCCAGCCGTAGACTTTAATTTAGAAATTGGGAAGGAAGAGAAGTCAAAAAGATTAAAATTTCTCCAGATGAGGTGGGCAACAGAGCTAAAAGACCATAAAAATATTATATTAAACACACCTCTTGGAGAGGGTCAGTCATTTGGAATTGCTAATGTTGGGGTTAAGAGCCTCCAACCTTCAGAGCTGGCAGACAAACTCTTTGATGAACACGACATCTTCACAGTGCCGATAGATGACGACAGAGGGATTAGGGGTATAAGGGTCTCACCTAACCTGTACTCTACAACAGAAGATATTGATAAATTTATTGAGGCAATGCTTACAATAGCAGCTTAGTCTTGTTAGTTTTGAGTTATGTCTCTGGATTCAAAATATAACCCCCAAAGTATAGAAGATAAGTGGTACGCGAGTTGGCTTAAGGACGAGTGTTTTAAGTCTTCACCCAACTCACAAAAGGAGCCATTCACTATCGTAATTCCTCCACCAAATGTGACAGGAGTACTTCACATGGGTCACATGCTCAATAACTCTATCCAAGATATTCTCACAAGAAGAGCAAGGATGCAAGGAAAAGAGGCCTGCTGGGTCCCGGGTACAGACCACGCCTCTATAGCAACTGAGGCTAAAGTTGTGGCAATGCTTAAGGAGAAAGGTATAGAAAAAGATTCACTCACAAGAGATGAGTTTCTTAAGTACGCGTGGGAGTGGAAGGAGAAGTACGGGGGAATAATCTTGGAACAACTCAAAAAACTTGGTGCGTCATGCGACTGGTCAAGGACTAAGTTCACGATGGATGAAGACCTGTCAAAATCTGTGATCAAAGTATTTATTGACCTCTACAATAAGGGACACATATACAGAGGCATACGGATGGTGAACTGGGATCCTGAGGGGAAAACTGCACTGGCTGACGACGAAGTAATCTACAAGGAAGTAGACTCCCAACTATTTTATATTAAGTATAAGGTAAAGGGAAGCGAAGACACACTAACAATTGCAACGACAAGGCCAGAGACTCTCCTTGGTGACACGGCAGTATGTGTGAACCCAAATGATGAGAGGTTTTCTCACCTCCACGGGAAAACTGCTATTGTCCCCCTTGTTAATAGAGAGGTCCCTATAATACTAGACGAGTACGTGGACATGGAGTTCGGGACTGGGTGCCTGAAAGTTACTCCTTCACATGACGAGAATGACTACAAGCTCGGAGAGAAGCATAAGCTACAGTCTATCGACATCTTCGATGAAGAAGGTAAGGTCAACGAGAAGGGTGTGCTCTACATTGGAGAGGACAGGTTCAAGGTAAGAAAACAAATCACAAAAGATCTAGATAAGATTGGTCAGCTCGAAAAAGTTGAAAATCATAGGAATAAGGTAGGTTTCTCAGAGAGGACAGACGCAGTTGTTGAGCCAAAGATATCAACCCAGTGGTTCCTGAGCATGAAAGATGTGAAAGTGCCAGCACTTGAGAATGTGATGAATGACAACATCAAATTCCACCCGTCAAAACTTAAGAATATGTACAGGGCATGGATGGAAAATATTAACGACTGGTGTATCTCTAGGCAGCTATGGTGGGGACACCAGATACCTGCTTACTACCTCCCATCTGGAGAATTTGTGGTGGCAGAGTCTAGAGAAGAGGCACTCAAATTAGCTCAAGAAATTGATAAGAATATAACGGAAGGTCAGCTCACTCAGGATGATGATGTCCTGGACACATGGTTCTCTAGCTGGCTCTGGCCAATTACTGTGTTTGACGGTATAAACGAACCTGATAACGAAGAGATTAACTACTACTACCCTACATCTGACCTTGTGACCGCTCCAGAAATTATCTTCTTCTGGGTGGCAAGGATGATAGTGGCAGGGTACGAGTACAGAGGCGAGATGCCTTTTAAGAATGTGTACTTCACAGGGATAGTGAGAGACAAGCAGAGGAGGAAGATGTCCAAATCACTTGGAAACTCTCCAGACCCTATAGAACTAATGAAAAAGTACGGAGCTGACGGAGTAAGATCTGGAATGCTTTTTAGCGCACCCGCAGGAAATGACCTCTTATTCGATGAGAAACTCTGCGAGCAGGGAAGGAACTTCTCTAATAAACTATGGAATGCGTTCAGACTCATCCAGACACTGGAGGTATCAGACAAAGGAAAGGACCAGTCCCTTGCCATAAGCTGGATAAAATCCAGGTATGACGAGATATTAAGTGAAGTTGATGACCACTTCTCAAAGTACAGAATATCTGATGCTCTCCTCTCACTTTACTCTTTTATATGGGATGATTTCTGTAATTGGTATCTTGAAATTATAAAGGATAGTTCTATATCGGAAGATACTTATAGGGACACAATTGCTATTCTGGAAAAAATATTGAAGGTCCTCCACCCTTTCATGCCATTTATCACCGAAGAACTATGGAATCAGATTGATAAAGAGAGAGGGTATATCATGTTATCTGATTATCCTAAACCTAATGAGTTTGATGCTGGACTAAACGAAGATTTTAAGAAAGTTTTTGAGATGGTTACGGGACTTAGAAAATTAAAGTCAGACAATAAGGTGAAGCAGATAGAGGTAGTGAAAATAATGATCAATAAAAAATCAGGTTTTGACTTTAATTCATACAAAGAACTTATAGAGAAATTATCTAAGACTAAAGACCTTGAGATAGTAAAAGATATTCCAAGTGATTACCCTACGATAGTATCAGGGAAAGACACCTTATCTCTAGCGATTGAAAAATCTGAGGGATCTAAGGAAGACACACTCAAGCAGATTGAGTACTTAGAAGGATTTCTCAAGTCAGTAGATAAGAAATTATCAAATAAGAGTTTTGTAGATAATGCGCCTGAAAGTGTAGTAAATATTGAGAAAAAAAAGAGAGATGATGC
>CAZGPH010000002.1:0-180217 GCA_964527965.1 uncultured Marinoscillum sp. | reverse complement strand
TTTAAAGTTCAAGGTTCAAATAATGATGGTGTTTGGAATGAAGAAGGTGCATCTTTTTCATTCACTATTCTACCACCATGGTATAGGACATATTTTGCTTATGCTAGTTATATACTATTACTTGCTTTTGGTTTCAGATCATTTGGTAGGTACCAAGCTAAAAAATCTTTAGAGCAAGCAGATAATGAGAGAAGGGCAGGGGAACTAGAGGAAGCGAAGAAGATACAGGAGAGTATGCTTCCTAAAGTATTTCCATCATCAAAACAATTTGATGTGTCAGCAGGACTTGTTACTTCTACTGAAATAGGTGGAGATTATTATGACTTCTTTGAAAATAAAAATTCTTTATACGCAGTTTGTGGAGATGCTACGGGTCATGGTACGGCGTCAGGTATGATGGTATCTATAATTAAATCTGGTCTTAACGGTCTACCTGCTTTATCAACAAATAAGGTATTATATGAGTTGAATAACATAGTCAAAAAGATTGATCTTGGTACATTAAAGATGAGCCTTAATATATGTGAAATTAAAAAAGATTCTATCACTCTAAGCTCAGCAGCAATGCCACCGATTTATCTTTATAATTCTAAGTCGAAAAAGACCGAGGAGATACTTATTAGAGGGTTACCTCTTGGTGGGCTAAAGAATGAGACTTTTGAAATAGAAAAAAGAAAGTTCAATAAGGGAGATGTATTAGTGCTTTTATCTGATGGGCTTCCTGAGGCAGAGAATGATAATGGAGAGTTATATGATTATGAAAGAGTTGTTGATGTGATTAATAAAAATGCATCTAAGTCTGCTGATGAATTAAAGAGTAAATTAATAGGTGAAGTTGACATCTGGTTAAAAGGTGGAATACCAGATGATGATGTGACTATTGTAGTTGTAAAAAAAATATAAATATGAGGCTTATAATAATTTTATCATTTCTTTTTTCATTTAATGTTAAATCTCAATCTCTTTCAGATAAAAAGTTTGAAGAAAGATTAAATTTTGAGCGTGGTAATTATCCTATTCAAAATTATAATCAAGACTTTTTAGGTAGACCTGGATATGTATGGGGAATTGTTAAGTCAAGAAATGATAATTTAATATATATGGCATCAAATGGAGGTGTTTTGGAATACGATGGTGTGAATGTAAGAACGGTTGCAGTTAAAGAAGATACAACATATAGTGGAGTATTTGGTCGTCCAATTGGAAGATCTTTAGTTCAGATGGAGGATGGGACAATTTATAGTACTGGTGTTAATAGATTTGGAAGGTTAGTGGATAATAAATATGGCTTTAAAGAGTACGAGTATCTTCTCCATAAACTTCCTGATTCTATTGATTATAGAGTACAAGGTAATATATGGGGTGCCTTTGAACATAACAATAAAGTTATTTTTTATACTCCTAACTTTATTTTCAGTTGGGATGGTGAGAAATTTGATAGAATATGGAAAATGTCTGATTATGCAGGAGCTAGAAATTCAAAAGGAAAAATTCATGGATTTGCTAAAACAGGTAATATTCCATATATGAGAAGGTGGGGGTACGGAATGTATAAAATGGTCAATGATGAATTTAAATTTATTGAAGGTACAGAAATATTTGCTGATAATAGAATTGAATTATTTTATGAGAACTCAAACCAAGATCTTTTGCTTTTTAGTAGACAGGTAGGTGCTTACATTCTCGATAAAAATGGAAATCTTAATAAATCAGATAATGAGACTTTAAATAAATGGTTAATAGAAAATGCTGTTTATGTTCATGATGATCTTAGACCTTTTAAGGATGGTAGTTTTCCTGTTCACTCGAGGGATGGTGTATTAATTCTTGACGATGATCTTAATATTCTAAATAGTATAGATGAAGATGATGGATTAGAAACTAGTACTACTAATATAACTTTTATAGACGAAAACGATAATCTTTTAATTGGAACTACTAATGGTTTTTCTAAAATTTCCTTTAACAATTCTTTAACTGAATATGATAGTAAATATGGTATATCTGGATATGTGTGGGCTCCAATTAAAAGAATAGATGGAAAATTGTATTTTGCTTCAACCAGAGATCTTTTTTCTCTCAATCCATCCTATAATCCGATACAAAACAATAGAGTAGATGTGCTTGGATTTAATGATCAAATGGGTGAGTATCATAAATTTGATAATTCAATAATTGCTTCTCATAATTATGGATTATCGGAATATAATAATGGAAAAGTCAAAATGATATCAAATGATTATGATATTGCAATGACAGCTCAAAGTAAATTAAATAGTAGATTATTATTAGTTGCACACAGGATAGATGGTCTAAGGTTAATGAGAAGAAATAGCAGTGGAAAATTTAAAATTATCAAAACTTTTCAACCGAAAGATAATCTTTCTGTTAGAGGTTTTGAAGAAATAAAACCAGGAAAATTAATTTTAAATACCGGTCCTGGAGGAACATTTTTTGGCAGTTATGATTATAATGGAAATTTCTCTTTTTCTAAAGCTGATCATCCGCTTAAAGATTCTATTCAATCAAATTTGGTTGATTCATTAAAAAATGACTTGTCTCTTCTTCCGGATTCTTCATTTAACTGGGAGAAATCTAATATAGGTTTTGTTGCTTTTTCAGATTCAGCAAGTGTTCATAAGATAGATGTAGACAGTCAAAAATTATTGGGAACGGGTATTAATATGGCTGAAATTGTTAATGCTGGATGGTTTAATGGAGGGTATAATGAAGACTCTAGACATAACTGGTATTTAACTGAATCAGGTGTATATGAGGTTAAAATTAATGAAGAATCATATGATATAATTAAGATACATAATTGGGGTGAGATTGATTATAATGAATTAACTGGTAGGGTATTTATAGAGGGTGTTGGTGAAAACCAAACTTTATGGTTAGGAAGTAGAGATGCAAAATTAATTAGATGGTTACCATATAAATCAATAACTTCAGAAGATAATAAAATAAAGCCTTTAATGAGAGGTTTTTATGTGAATAATAAACTTCAATCATTAGATAGTTTAGATTTAAAATTTGATAATAGTAGGGCGATTAAATTTGAATACTCTTACCCCGAATATAATAAAGAAGAAAATAATGAGTTTAGAGTTTTCTTAAATGGTCAGGATAGTGATACAAGTGAATGGTCAAAAACATCTTTTAGAGAGTACACCAACCTTCCTGAAAATGATTATGAATTATATGTTCAAGCAAGAGATACTAATGGTAATGAAAGTGAAATTATTTCTTTCTCATTTACAATTCTTCCACCATGGTATAGGACATATGCAGCATATGCTAGTTATTTGATCTTATTAGCATTTGGCTTTAGAGCTTTTGGTAGTTACCAGGCTAAAAAGTCTTTAGAGCAAGCGGATAATGAGCGAAGGGCAGGAGAGCTTGAGGAGGCGAAGAAGATCCAGGAGAGTATGCTTCCAAAGGTATTTCCATCATCAAAACAATTTGATGTTTCAGCAGGCCTTGTCACCTCTACGGAGATTGGGGGAGATTATTATGATTTCTTTGAAAAGAAAGATACTCTTTATGCTGTTTGTGGAGATGCTACTGGTCATGGAACAGCTTCAGGTATGATGGTATCTATAATTAAGTCTGGTCTTAATGGATTACCTGCATTGTCAACTAATAAGGTATTGTATGAATTAAATAATATAGTAAAGAAGATTGATTTAGGAACTTTAAAAATGAGTTTAAACATATGTGAAGTTACAAAGCACTCAATAACTTTAAGTTCGGCTGCTATGCCTCCAATGTATCTATATAATTCTAAATCAAAGAAAACAGAGGAGATACTTATTAGAGGATTACCTTTAGGAGGTCTTAAAAATGAAACATTTGATATTGAAAAAAGAAAATTTAGTAAAGGTGATGTGCTGGTGTTGTTATCAGATGGTTTACCTGAAGCAGAAAATGATGCTGGAGATTTATATGATTATGAAAGAGTAGAAGATATAATAACTAAATATGCATCTAAGTCTGCTGAAGAATTAAAAAGTAAATTAATAGGTGAAGTTGACATCTGGTTAAAAGGTGGAATACCAGATGATGATGTGACTATTGTAGTAATTAAAAAGAATTAATAAAAGCAATTGAATTAAATTGTTATTCATTATAAACATATATAAATTTACTATATGAGTAAAAATGCTGAGGTTGAATTAAAATTACCCGTAATTCCAGATATAGAACTTTCTGCAACAAAAACTGCCGAAGTCATATCTAAGCATATGAGTCTATCTGAGGAAAAGACAGGTGAAATAAGTATGGCTATAATTGAGTCATGTATTAATGCTTTTGAACATTCAAAGACAAAAGAGATATATATTCATTTTATAGTTTCTTCTGATAAGCTTACAATAAAAGTTAAAGATAAGGGTATTGGTTTTGATAAATCTAAAGTTGAAATTCCAAATATTGAGAATAAGCTCAATACTGATGAGAGAAAAAGGGGTTGGGGGTTGCAGCTGATAACAGAATTAATGGATACTGTTGAGTATGATAGTGATGAAACCGGAACTACTGTAACAATGACAAAAAAAAGAGAAGACAATGAGTGATTCAATAAAAAATGTAGATGTAAAAAATGGTGTTGTAGTAATCAGCACAAGTGGATATTTTAATAATGTAGCTGGGGAAGCTGTTCTTGAAATTTTCAATGAAAAACTTGAATCAGGCGCGAAAAACTTTTTAGTTGATATGTCTGAATCAAAAGTAGTTAACAGTATAGGTGTTTCTATCTTAATAGAAATAATTGAAAAGCTTCAAGAGGTTAATGGAAAGCTTGCTTTTACAAATTTAGCTGGTATTGTAGAAAAAACTTTTAATATTATGGGTCTCACAAAGTATTGTGAGGTTTATGATTCAATTGAAACTGGAGTTCAAAAATTATCTTAATTTTTTAAATGTCTAAGTCATCTTCCAAAAGATCTATAGAAGATTTAGAAAAACAACTCACCAAAAAGAATACGGTTTTAAATGAAAAATATTTAGAATTAGAAACTCTTCTAGATCTAACGAATACAATAAATTCATTAGATGATCTTAATGAACTTTTTTTTAATGTATTAACGCTTTCTTCTTCAATTTTAAATTCTGCTAAAGGAGTGGTGCTTTTAAAGAATGAAGTTTCAAATATTTTTGATGCAGTATCTGCATTTAATATAGATCAGAATAAAATAAAAAAACAGATATTTAATACAAGATCTGGATTTCTTAAATCTTTAAGTAAAGACAAAAAAGCATTTATTATTAATGAAAAGAATAATTTTAATCATAAGTTGTTTGAGTCAAAATTTGCTTTAATTAGTCCAATTTTATATAATAAAAAGTTGGTAGGAGCTATTATGCTTTTTGATAAAGAAACTAGATCAGGAACTATAAATTTTGAGTCAAATGATATAAAGTTATTAGAAGCAATATCTATGCAGACTAGCATTGCCTACCAAAATGTAAAACTTTTAGAATCTTTAAAGAAATCAAATAAGTTAAATGAAAATATAATGTCATCTATTACAACTGGTATTATTGAAATTAATTTATTTGGAGAAATAGAGTTTGTAAATAAAGAAGCTCTTAGGCTTTTGAAAAAAGAGAAGGAAGAGGTAGTTGGAAATCATTACTTAATAATTTTTGAGAATAATGATGATTTATTAGAGTTAATACAAAAAGTTGAGTCTGAACAAGAAAGAATTTTTGAGAATGAGTTTGATATTAAATCAAAAAATAAAAAAATAAATGTCAATTTATCATGCTCACCAGTATTTGATGAAAAAAAATCTTTTTCAGGCATTGTTATTGCCCTAGATGATTTATCAAAAATAAATAAAGTAAAATCTACATTTAAAAAATACGTATCTAAAAATATAGTTGATAAGCTTCTTGAGAGTGAGGATTCATTAAATCTTGGTGGAAAAGAAAGTGATATAACAATTCTTTTTTCAGATATTAGAGGCTTTACTAGTATGTCAGAAAAATTAAGTCCTACACAGATAGTAAAACTTTTAAATAGATATTTTAAATCAATGATTGATGTTGTATTTAAATATAATGGAACTTTAGATAAAATAGTTGGAGATGAATTAATGGTTCTTTACGGTGTTCCTCTTAAGAGCCATGAAGATACGGATAATGCAGTTAAAACTGCTATTCAAATGTTTAAAGCATTAGATAAATTCAATAAAAAAGTAATAAAAGATGGGTTTGAGCCTTTCAAAATTGGTATAGGGATTAATAAAGGTAAAGCTGTTTCAGGTAATATAGGTTCTGATCAACAGATGAATTATACAGTTATCGGAGATACAATAAACTTAGGCGCAAGATTATGTTCTCATGCTAAGTCTGGAGAGATATTGATATCAAGTGCAGTTAAAGATGTTATAGGTTCAAATTATAAATTTAAAAAAATACCTTCAATTGAAGTTAAAGGCAAGTCGAAACCAATTGAAGTTTGGTTATATACACATTGAAATTATATATTTTTTGATATTATTTTTTTACGAAACTCATTAGTTGTTTTAAAATATATTCCGTTTTCTCCATACTAGTCTTTAATTATAATCTTCTTCAAAATATTTATGATTTTCATGAAACATAAAAAAATATGAATACGTTATTATATGTATCTTAATAGTTTGGTTTACTAGAATTGACCCTCATATTTTGTGAGGGTTTTTTTTTAACCTTCGTTATCAGTATTAGGTAAAGGTTCAGGGATATTTTCACATTCGGACGCTTTACATGGTAAATTGTCTTCAAATCCACATGAGTATAATGAAAATATGCTAATGAAAAATAATATTCTAAAGAATTTCATACATAAAATTATAAAAAAATCAGTTACCAACCAATTCCGTAATATGCCTTGACTCCATTTGGATATACACCTTCTACCAATACACCATCATCTTTTGGTAATTGAGATAATAAAGTAGACAGAGCTTCTACATCAGATATGCTCCTTTTATTAATAGATGTTACAATAAATCCTTTAGTTATTCCAGAACTTTTCCATTTCCCTTTATCTATTTCACTTACTTGGGCTCCCCCCTCAATTTCGAGTTTTTCTTTAAGTTCTTTTGGGACATCTGCAAACCTGGCACCATCAATTGTAAAAGAATTTGTTGAGGCTACAACTTCTGTTGTGCCAAGAGTATTTTTAAGTGTGGCGTTAAGAGTTTTTGTCTTGCCATCTCTAATGTATGTAACAAATATTTTATCTCCAGGTCTATTTATTGCAACCTGTTCTTGAAGATTAGAAACATTTTTAATTTCAACACCATTGATTTCAATTATGACATCTCCTGATTGAAGCCCAGCATCAAATGCAGCGCCTCCAGCGTTTACCCTATCTATTAAAACTCCAGTTAAAATTGGTAAGTCTTTTTCTTTAGCTAATTCTGCATTAACATCTATTATTGTAATTCCAAGTAGTGCTCTCTGGACAACACCGTACTCTACTAGATCTTGGAAAACTTTCTCTACTAAATTTGAAGGGATAGCAAAAGAATATCCTGCGAATGTCCCAGTAGGAGTAGCTATTGCTGAATTAATTCCAATTAGCTTTCCTTTTAAGTTTACAAGAGCACCACCAGAATTTCCGGGATTAACTGGAGCCTGGTGTTGAATAAATGCTTCAATCTGAAGATTATTTCTATCTCTTAAAATACCAATATTTCTTGCTTTTGCGCTTACAATTCCGGCTGTTACGGTTGATCTAAATTCAAAAGGTGAGCCAACTGCTAATACCCATTCTCCAATTTCAACATTATCAGAATCTCCAAATTCAATTGTAGATAAATTTTCAGCTTCAATTTTAAGTACTGCAATATCAGTTGTTGGGTCAGTACCCTCTACTTTAGCAACAAAAGACCTATTATCATTTAAAAGCACTTCAACCTCACTGGCATTTTCTACTACATGATTATTGGTTATTATATATCCATCGCCAGTCATGATAACTCCTGATCCTGAGCCTCTTCTTTTTGGAGTCTCTCTTTCTTGATAATCATACCTCTCCCCAAAAAAATCTCTAAACATATCTTCAAAAGGATTTCTTACATTTGAAGTTCTCCCTTCAAATATTGTTCTTATATGCACTACAGCTGGTGTAGTTTTCTTTGATGTGTATATAAAATTTAACCCTTCAGGTACAACTACGTCAGTTGTGTCAAAAATATAATTAGCAAATTTTATATTTTCATTATAGTTTGAGGATGAAGAGTTTTTATCATCTTTAAAAAACTCGTAACCAGTTATTGATGTGACTCCTCCTATCAGGGAAAAAATTAAAGCAAAAAGGTAATTTTTAAGATTTTTCATTTATTAATTATTTAGTGCAAATGTATAACACTATTACGTAATTATATATTTCATATTTTTCAAATTAACATTGTTTAACATAAAAAAAGGTGAGCATAATGCCCACCTTTTGATCAAGTATGAATTATGATTATTATTTAATCTGAATAGTTTTCTTCATAGATGTCTTTTTGTCCTTTTCAATAGAAATATTAAGTATTCCGTTTTTGTGTTTAGCGCTTATTTTATTTTCATCTATGTTATCCGGCAATTGAAATGATCTCGAAAATTTACCATAACCATTTTCAATTGAATGAAAATTATTATCATTATTTTGAATTTTTCTTTCTCCAGAAACAGTAAGGTATCCATTTTTAATTTCAATAGATAAATCATTTTTTTCCATTCCAGGAACTGCAAATTCAAAGTTAAATACCTTATCAGTCTCTGAAATATCTACTTTTGGTGAAAAATCATTTTGAAAACTATTATCAAATAAGTTATCAAAAAAGTTATCAAATAATAATGGTCTTACATTGTTATTTGATGGTCTTAAAATTAAGTGTCTCATATTTATTTATTTTAATTTAAATTCAATTTGATATAATGAAAATATTATGCCGTTTGCTAAAAATATGTCAATATGACACAATAAGTAATTTATTTTTATAATTACTGACTTATTGTCATGCTCTAGTCTTTTTTATTTATTTATTTTAACTATTATTATTGCACATTTAACATTGAAAAATTAATATTGCAAACTTATTTATGCCTTCTTAGCTCAGTTGGTTAGAGCAGTAGACTGTTAATCTATTGGTCCTAGGTTCGAGTCCTAGAGAAGGCGCATAAGTTATACTAAGCGACTATACTATTTTAGTGTAGTCGTTTTTTTTTAATATTGTGTATTAAATAGAGATTAATTGAAAAAATTTGACATAATTATTTGGGGAGCGACTTCTTTTACAGGAAAATTAGTCACAGAATACATTTTCAATAATTACGGATCCTCAAAAATTAAATGGGCGATTGCTGGAAGGAATTTAGATAAGTTAGAAAAGGTTAGATCTCAAGTAGCTGATAAAAATATCCCAATATTTATTGCTGATAGTTTTGATGAGGAAAGTTTATCGAAATTTGTAAAAAAAACAAAAGTTGTTTGCTCAACAGTTGGTCCATACTCATTGTATGGGACGAAATTAGTAAAGTTATGTGTAGATAATAATACAAATTATTGTGATATAACTGGAGAAGCCCACTGGATAAGAACCTTGATTGATAATTTTCATGAAGAGGCAAAGTCCAAAAAAATAAAAATTGTAAATTCTTGTGGATTCGACTCAATTCCATCAGATATGGGTGTTTATTTTATTCAAAATGAAATAAAAAAAGCTCATAAAAATTATGCAAGATCTATTAAAATGAGAGTTGCAGGTATAAGAGGAGGAATTAGTGGAGGAACTTATGGTAGTATCAATAATTTACTAAAAGAAGCCCATGCTGATAGGAATGTATTTAAAGTATTAAATAACCCATACGGACTCAATCCGAAAGATAAAATGGAGGGTATGGATAAGAAAGATTTAAGAAAGATTATTTTTGATAAGGAATCAAACTCCTGGATTTATCCATTTATTATGGCAGGGATAAACACAAAAATAGTAAGAAGGAGTAATGCCTTATCAAACTTTAAATATGGTAAAGATTTTAGTTATGAAGAAGCTATGATGTCTGGTAAAGGTATTTCTGGTTTTTGGAAAGCAAT
This sequence comes from uncultured Marinoscillum sp., assembly GCA_964527965.1. GTDB lineage: Bacteria > Bacteroidota > Bacteroidia > Cytophagales > MED-G16 > MED-G16. The sequence goes on along the minus strand of CAZGPH010000002.1, from coordinate 170,136 downwards.
CTTAGCTGTATTTCCTCTAGCCATGGTTGGTTTAAACCCTAATTCTTTTTTAAAAAAGATTGTAAATTCTTTTATGCCAAAGCCTGGAGAGGGTCCTGGACTTGAGAAAAGGAAAAATGGTTTCTATAATTTAAGATTTTACATAACAATTGATGATAAGAAAAAAGCTTTTGCTAAGGTAATAGGAGATAGCGATCCTGGATACGGTTCAACTTCAAAAATGCTTGCTGAATCCGCTATATGTTTAGCATTTGATAAGTTACCTGAAAACTATGGTGTGGTGACCCCTTCTTTTTCAATGGGTGATAAACTTCTAGATAGATTAAATGGTAATGCTGGACTTAAATTTGAATTGATAGTTAAATGATTTTTTTTAGTTCTATAATTATTCCTTTTGTCTTATTTGTTAACACTGAAAAGTCAAATTATTCTGAAAAGATTCCTAATTCAAATTTTTCCATTGAGATGATACATATTCCTGGAGGTGAATTTAAGATGGGTAATAAAAATAAAAACTCAGACACAGAGGTCTCTTCTTTCTGGATTTCAAAATATGAGATAACATGGGAGATCTATAATTTATTTATGGAGTATGAAGAAAACAATAAATTAGAATTTATTATTGGAAATGAAAAAATTAAAGTTGATGGTATAAGTAAACCTACTACACCTTATACAGATATGACTTTTGGAATGGGTTATGAAGGCTTTCCAGCAATTAATATGACTCATAACGCAGCATCAAAATTCTGTAAATGGCTATCTCTTGAGACTGGTAATTATTATAGACTTCCAACAGAGGCAGAATGGGAATATGCTAGCAGATCTGAACTAAATGAAAAAAATATAGATAATTATGCCTGGTATAAAGATAATTCAGGTGGTAAGTATCAAAAAGTAGGACAAAAAGAACCAAATAAATGGGGTATTTATGACATGTTAGGAAATGTATCTGAATGGGTAGCTGACTCTTATGATGAGAATATTTTTAAATCAAGAAAGTTAAGATCTGACCCTTTTATTTTCAATAAAAATAAGTACCCTAAAGTTTATAGAGGTGGATCATGGAATGATGAAAAAGATGTATTATTATCTAATAAAAGGTTTTATTCTAATAGTAGACTTCAAGAAAGAGATCCACAAATTCCTAAGAGTAAATGGTGGAATACTGATGCTCCAAATATTGGCTTCAGGATAGTAAGAGTAGAGAATGTTGATTCTGAGCCTCTAAGAGATAAGTTTTGGAATAATTAATAAATGTTAATAAATTAATATTTATACTAATTAACCAATAAGATGAAAAAAGAATCAAGAAGAAGTTTTGTTAGAAAGACAGCTGCAGTAACTACTGGTGTTTTAGCAAGCAATGTTACATTTCAGTCTTTTGCTAACGTAAATGAAAATAAAAAACTAAAATTAGCTGTTGTTGGTTGTGGTGGAAGAGGATCAGGAGCAGTTGTTCAAGCGCTAAATGCAGACGATAATGTAGAACTTATTGCTATGGCTGACGCATTCAGAGATAGAATTGATTCAAGTATTAAAGGTATTCAAGATCACTTTGGAGATTCAAAAAAAATTAAAATAAAAGAAAAAAATATTTTTACAGGTTTTGATTCTTATAAGAAGGCAATTGATTTATGTGATGTAGTAATTCTCACAACTCCACCTGGTTTTAGGCCTCTTCATTTTGAGTATGCAGTTAATAATGGAAAACATATTTTTATGGAAAAACCAGTTGCAACTGATGCTTCAGGAGTTAGGAGAGTTTTAGAAACTGCAAAAAAAGCAAAAGAAAATAAGTTAAATGTAGTAGTTGGTTTACAGAGGCATTACCAAAATAAATATCTTAATTTATATGATAAGGTTGTATCTAATGAAATTGGAAAAATAGTGTCTGGACAAGTTTACTGGAATGATGGGGGAGTATGGGTAAATAAAAGAAAAACTGCACAAACTGAATTAGATTACCAAATGAGAAATTGGTATTATTTCACATGGATATGTGGTGACCATATTTTAGAACAACATATACATAATATAGATGTTGCAAACTGGTTCATAGGAGAAAATCCGACTCATGCTCAAGGTATGGGTGGAAGAGAAGTAAGAAATGGAAAGGAACATGGTCAGATATTTGATCATCATTTTGTCGAATTTCATTATCCTGGGGGAGCAGTTATTTCAAGTCAGTGTAGGCATCAGAAAGGAACAGAGACTAGGGTTGATGAGGTATTTCAAGGATCTAAAGGCTCGGTTGTATTAGGTAAGGGAGAAATATATAATTTAAATAATGAGCTTACTTATAAATATCCAAGATCATGGTCAGAAGATCCTAATCCATACCAAGTTGAACATGATAAATTATTTCAATCAATTAGAAATGGTGAGGTAATATCTGATACAGAAAATGCTGCTAAAAGTACTCTTTCTGCAATTATGGGTAGAATGGCAACTTACACTGGAAAGAAAATTACATGGGATCAAATTATGAATTCTAAAGAAAATCTTGTGCCAGATAATTTAAGTTGGAATTCTGATGCTCCAACTTTGCCTGACTCTAACGGGAATTATAAAATTCCTATTCCTGGGAAAACTAAATTTATTTGAAAAAATGTTAAGAAGAACTTTCATAAATAAATTTTCAATTTCCTTATCTGTGGGGGCAATGTTTCCTTTTAATTCTTTTGCAAAAAATAAATTTAATTTGAATTATGCACCTCACTTAGGAATGTTTAAAAATACAGTAGGGGATGATCCTATAGATCAAATTAATTATATGGCAGATCTAGGTTTTAGAGCTTTTGAGGATAATGGCATGCGTTCAAGATCTACATCTCTTCAAGATAAAATATCTAATACTTTAGTTCAAAGAGGAATGAAAATGGGTGTTTTTGTTGCTCATAAAATATATTGGGATAAGCCTAATCTAGCTAGTGGAGATAGTGACTTTAGAAATGAATTTTTAAATGACATCAAGAACTCTATAGATGTTGCTAAAAGAGTAAATGCAAAATGGATGACAGTTGTCCCTGGAAATTTAGATCAAAGAAAAGATATGTCTTATCAAACTTCAAATGTAATTGAAACTCTAAAGAGAGCATCTGATATTTTAGAATCTCATAATTTAGTTATGGTATTAGAACCATTAAATTTTAGAGACCATCCCGGATTATTTCTAACAGAAAGTCCTCAAGCTTTTCAAATTTGTAAAGCTGTAGATTCTCCGTCCTGTAAAATTTTATTTGATATTTATCACCAGCAAATTCAAGAGGGAAATTTAATTCCTAATATTGATGATAGCTGGGATGAAATTGCATATTTTCAAATTGGAGATAATCCAGGTAGAAAGGAGCCAACTACTGGTGAAATAAATTACAAAAATGTATTTAAGTTCATTCATGAAAAAGGTTATGATGGTATTCTTGGTATGGAGCATGGTAATTCCATAAAAGGTATTGAAGGAGAAAAAGCATTAGTTGATTCTTATTTAAAAGTGGATTCCTTTTAGTTTCCTAAATGATTTCTTTTACTACCCACTAAAATTAATTCCGTCTGTCTTCCATTGACATATCTAAATCCAGTCTTTTCAAATACACCTGCTTCCTCTAACATTACTCTTATGTCTTTATTCCATTCTTTAATAAACACCTTAGTATTTAATTCAATTGCATACACTGTATTATAATTCATTGGAAAATCACCAGTGAAAGGAACACCACCTTGAGAATCCCACATTCCTAATGTTGTTCCTGCTGAATGACCAAAAGTTCCTAGGGGATGAGTATAAATTTGAGGTCTGAAACCTTCACTTCTCCCTTTTTCTAAAGCCTCTTCTAATATTTGGTTACCAGTTTTTTTATATTCAAATAGGTCTGTGAAAATATCTTGAACTTTATTACCTTCTTCTAATGCTTTTACAAGATAATCTGGTGCTTTGGTCTCATTAGGTTTTAGAACATATGCTAATTCTTGACAATCAGTATTTAATGTTAAATAGGATATTCCAAAATCACAGTGAATTAAATCTCCAGGTATAATAATATCAAATTTTGATTCACCGTCAAAAGCATATAGATCACTGATTTCATTTCTTTGAACATCAATTGTAGGATGAAACCAAGTTTTAAGACCAAGTTTTTTTACTTTTTCTCTCATCCACCATACAACATCATTAGTAGAAGTAACTCCTGGAGTTATTACATTAGTTGAAAAAGCTTCTTTTATAATGCCATGAGTTATTTCTACTAGTTGATCATAAATCATCATTTCTTTCTCTGTCCGTGTCTCTATCCATCTAATAGCGAGCTCCTCAGCAGAAACTACCTTATTAGATAATCTACTTGGGAGATTATCAAGGAAAAGTTCATAATCTGTTTTAACAATTCCATCTGCTAATGCAAAATGATCTGAATAATTTAATCCAATTTTATTGGGATTTTTATCTTCTATAAATTTAGCAAGAGCTTTCATTTGATTTGGTTCTTCGTCTTTATTCCAGATAGAAGGAATATTTTTTCCAAATGAATATCTGGCTATAGCAACTTTTTCTAAATTTTTACTTTTTTTATCATAATGAAATGCTAAAATTGTTCTCCTTCTAGCATTAAGCCATGTAGGTGGGAGTAGAGTCTTTATAATTGGATCTTCATTATACTCTCTTGTTATAATAACCCACATGTCAATTCCAGTCTCATCCATAAGTTTAGGAAGTAGGTTATCAAATCTATCTTTCTGAATTTCTTCTATAACTTTTGCTCTTTCTTTTAAACCTAAAATATCTTGAGCATTAATTTGAACTGTTATTAAAAGGAAAAGAATTAAATTAATTATCTTCATTGTTACTATTTAAATTAAAACCAAATTGGATACCCAAAATACAAATTATTGGAAAGAAAATTTAAAATACGTCGGAATTCTTTTGTCCGTTTGGTTCCTAGTCTCATTCTGTTTCTCAATTTTATTTAAAGACTTTTTAGATAATTATAATTTAGGAGGTTTCAAGCTAGGTTTTTGGTTTGCTCAACAGGGATCAATGTATGTTTTTGTCACTCTTATTTTTATATATGTTCATTTAATAAATAAGCTTGATAAAAAATATGGATTTGATAAAAAGAAATAAATATGGATGTTCAAACTTGGACTTATATAATTGTTGGAATAACATTTTTGATATATATATCAATTGCTATATGGTCAAAGGCTAATTCAACTAAAGAATTTTATATTGCTGGAAAAGGAGTTTCACCTCTAGCAAATGGAATGGCTACAGCAGCTGATTGGATGTCTGCAGCATCTTTTATTTCAATGGCAGGGATAATTGCTTTTGCAGGTTATGATGGATCAGTTTATCTTATGGGATGGACAGGAGGATATGTTTTACTTGCATTGTTATTAGCTCCATACCTAAGAAAATTTGGAAAATTTACAGTTCCAGACTTTATTGGAGAAAGATATTATTCTAATAAAGCTAGGTTAGTAGCTGTATTTTGTGCTCTTGCCGTATCATTCACATATGTTGCAGGACAGATGAGAGGAGTTGGTATAGTTTTTTCTAGATTTCTTGAAATTCCAATTGAATCAGGTGTTGTTGTTGGGATGATAATTGTTTTATTCTATGCAGTTTTAGGAGGAATGAAAGGTATAACTTATACTCAAGTTGCTCAATACTGTGTTCTAATCTTTGCATTCATGGTTCCGGCATTTTTTATTTCATTTCAAATGACTGGTAATTTTATACCTCAAATTGGGATGGGATCAACAGTCAATGACGGATCAGGAGTATATCTTCTTGAAAAATTAGATTTACTTTCAAAGGACCTAGGGTTCAATGAATACACAGAGGGTTCTAAATCAATTCTCGACATTTTTTGTATAACACTCGCTCTTATGGTTGGTACAGCTGGATTACCTCATGTTATTGTAAGATTTTTTACTGTTAAAAGAGTTAAGGATGCTAGAAAATCTGTTGGATTAGCTCTTCTTTTTATTACTATTTTATATACTACTGCTCCTGCAGTTTCCGTATTTTCAAAATTAAACCTAATAGATACTGTAAGTGAAAAGGAATATTCATCAATGCCAGAATGGTTCAAAAATTGGGAAAATACAGGTTTAATTATTTATGATGATAAAAATAATGACGGTATAATTAATTACAATAATTCTAATCAAAATGAATTGGTAATAGATAACGATATAATGGTTCTAGCAAATCCAGAAATTGCAAATTTACCTGCCTGGATAATTGCTTTAGTTGCGGCAGGAGGTTTAGCTGCTGCCCTCTCAACCGCAGCTGGATTATTACTAGTTATTTCAACCTCTGTTTCGAACGACCTTGTTAAAAAAATATTTATCCCAAATATTTCACAAAAAAAAGAATTATTAATTGCAAGAATATCTTCTTTTTTTGCTGTTTTAGTTGCGGGTTATTTCGGAATAAATCCCCCAGGCTTTGTGGCTGCTGTAGTGGCTTTAGCTTTTGGTCTAGCGGCAGCATCTTTTTTTCCTGCTATTATTCTAGGTATTTTTTCTAAAAGAGTTAATAGAGAGGGTGCTATCACTGGGATGATTGTTGGAATTTTATTAATGTTATTTTATATGATGAAATACAAGCTTGGGTGGTTAGGAGAAATCCCTCCAAAATCAGAATGGTGGCTTGGAATTTCACCAGAAGGGTTCGGGGCTATTGCAATGTTATGTAATTTTATTGTATCTATTTCTGTATCATACTTTACATCTCCACCTCCTAAACATATTTCTGCCTTAGTTGATAATATTAGAGTACCAGAAAATTAGTAATTACTACTTATAAAAGATTTTTTCTTCTATTGACTTCCAAAGTAGTAAGGAAGCCGTAGTATTATATGGTTCCCAAGATCTAATCAACTCATTTAATTTTTGAGAGTCTAAATTCATGATTCTATAATTGATTTTTATACTATTTATTAGTGCTATATCCTTTTCAGAAAAAATATTTTTTCTGAATAAAATAAATATTAAAAACATCTCAGCAGTCCATGTTCCTACACCTTTAATTTTACAAAGAATTTCAATAATTTCATCGTCTTGAAGAGTTTCAAAATTAATTTTATGTTCTTTAAAAAAAATATAAACATTTTTTATATAGTCTACTTTCCTTCCTGACAAGCCTAATGATTTGATTTTTGAATTTTTAAGATTTATTATCTGACTATCTGTTAAATTTTTAATTAAAATCTTGAATTTTTTTTTTATAGTTTTTGCTACTTTAAAACTAATCTGTTGTTCTATAATCAGATCTGAAATAGCCCTAGCATAATTATGATGGTAACGATCAGTAATATCAATTTTATCTCCAAAATTTTTAATTAAAAATTTCATTACTTCATCTTTTTCAAGATGTTTAAATGCTTTTTTAAAACTATTCATTTAATTAAGTGTATTAATCAGATATTCTGTCTCTAATGGTAAGTCTTCTACCTTAACAATATGATATTTAGAATAGAAAGGGTGTAATATGAGAAGATTCATACTAGATACAATTAAACCATAGTTTTTTTCAAGAATATACTTATATATATTTTGCTGTAGACAATATTTAATATAATCTGTTGAGCTCAGGTGGCTTAACCCTTTTAATCCATTTTCAAATGGATTTTGTTTTTCTACACTACCATTGGAATTAATTATTTTCTTAGATCTCTTCCAGTCAAACAAAAAAACTTCATTATCTGTTTTTTTATAAACCATATCAATGCTTCCTGCTAATAATTTATTTTCATCAAAAACTCTCCACTCAGTTCTATATGGATTATAGTTTTTACTTATATATTTTTCATGGAAACTAATGAATTTTTCAAATTCTCTGGAGTTATTATATTCTATTCCATTATAATAATTTTCAATCTGATTATGTAATTCTGTTCCTAGATCTCTCGCTTTACCTCCTAATTCTTTCCACCTATTTAAGATGTCTTCCTTATTTTCTCCTGTCTTATTACTTTCCCTTTCTGCCCAATAATTTTTGTCGAATTTTGGAAAAAACTCTTGAATAAGTTGAGTTACTGAGATTGCTTTATTCTTATTATCTATGGTGTAAGAATGTTCTTTTTCATTGAATATAATTCGGCTATCTCTTTTGTGAGAATTTAAATTTTCTAATTTTTTCATGTTTATAATTACTGTGCAATAATAATGATGATATATTCTTTTTAATTACAAAAAAACTATATTTAGTTTTTAACCAAAAAATTAAGTATTATGGAAATTAATGAATTATTGATTCCGACTATTTTAGGAGGTATTTGTGTTCTTATAAGTGTATATGGTCTTGCTATTGCTAAAGATAGAAAATATGCACTAGGTGGTCTTTTTTTATATTCTTTAATCCCAATAAGTCATAGAATAGGTATTTATTTAGAGAATCCTGAAGATTATTTCAGTTTAGTTACAGCTATTATTTTTGTTTGTCAAGCTGTTATAGCAATCCCAGTAGGTGGATTTCTTAGTCCAAATAAAGATAGTATTCAGAAGACTTGGTCTTTGAAGGTTCAACTTACAATATTGATTATAAATGCTTCTTTTGCAGCATTAATTTTAAATGACCCTATGGTTCCAACTATTATTGGTAGCTATCATGCTATTTATGCTTTGATGATGTTAGTTGCAATTTCTAAAACGTTAGCGGGAAAAATGGATTTGAAATAATTTTTAAAAAATAATTATTAAATTAAAGGTCTAAACATTGGCCTTTAATTTTTTAATTATGAAATATATATCCACTCAAATTCTTTTAATTTTATTTTTTTCTCTTAATTTATTTGCTCAAACAAGAAGTATTGAAGCTGAAAGTAGTGTAGTAACAAATCATTTTGTTACAGTAAATGGCAATAGGATTCCTTATTCTGCTACAGCCGGTACTTTACCTGTATGGAGTGATGATGATAAAGCAGTTGCCACATTATTTTATACCTATTATAAGAGAACAGATGTAAAAGATGGTGTAAAAAGACCAATTTTTTTCTCTTTTAATGGTGGTCCTGGAGCTGCATCTATCTGGATGCATATGGGATATACAAGTCCAAGAACTTTAAATATAGATGATGAAGGATTTCCTGTTCAACCATATGGTATAAAAGAAAATCCGTATTCAATAATTGATGTTGCAGATATTGTTTACGTTAATCCAGTGAATGTAGGTCTTTCGAGAATATTAGATAAAGATTATGATAGATCGAATTTTTTTGGAGTAAATTCTGATATAAAATATTTATCACAGTGGGTAGAGGATTTTATAAATAAATATGATAGATGGCTCTCTCCAAAATATCTTATTGGTGAGAGTTATGGAACAACAAGATGTTCTGGTATGGCTTTAGAGCTTCAAAGTAGGTGGCACACTACGTATCTTAATGGTGTTATTTTAGTTTCTCCTACAGGCCTTGGAATTAAAAGAGATGGTCCTGTTGACTCAGCATTAAGATTACCATATTTTACAGCAACTGCTTGGTACCATAATAAATTAGATGATGAACTTCAGAGTAGAGAATTATTAGATCTATTAAGCGAGGTCGAAAACTTTACAATCGATGAACTATTACCAGCAATCTCTCTTGGTAATTCTATTTCTGATAATAAGAAAAATGAAATTGCAAAGAAAGCAGGAAGGTATTCAGGTCTAACCGATAGAGATTACACTGATAATAATCTTGATGTATCAAATCAATACTTTTGGAAAAAATTACTATATGATGAGGGTTTTATATTAGGTAGGTTAGATTCTAGATATAGAGGTATTGATAAAAAAAATTCTGGAGTATCAGTAGGGAGTTATCCTGAACTAGATGCCTGGGATCATGCATTTACCCCTGCAATGCAACACTATCTGAATAATGATTTGAATTATAAAACAAATATGAATTATAACGTCTGGGGAAATGTTAGACCATGGAATAGGGACAATGATAACACAGGAGATAATTTGAGACAGGCTATGGCAAAGAACCCATTTTTAAATGTAATGATTCAATCAGGTTACTATGATGGTGCTACTCAGTATTTTGATGCAAAATATACTATGTGGCAATTAGACCCAAGTGGTAAAATGAAAGACAGATTATCTTTTAAAGGGTATGAGAGTGGTCATATGATGTATTTAAGAAGAGAAGATTTGAAAAATTCAAATGATGATATAAGAGACTTCATTAAAAAAACTATCCCTAATTCTCCTGCAAAATATTAATTCATGAGATTTTTTATTTTTTTATTTTTTTTCACACACATTTGTTTTTCTCAGGAGGAATTTACTTTAGATCAAATTAAATCATATCCATTCCCTAATGAACTGACTGGTTCATCTGATGCCTCAAGAATTGCCTGGGCGTTTGACGAAGAAGGTAAGAGAAATATATATGTTGCTATGGGACCCAAATTTGTTGCAAGAAGATTGACTTCCTACATGGAAGATACTGGTCAAGAGCTCTCGAGTGTTTCTATTTCACCTGATGGTAATTGGATAGTATATATAAGAGGTGGAGACTTTGGTTCTAATTGGGATGATGAACTCCCTGTAAATCCAACTTTTAATCCTATTCCTCCAAAGGTGCAAATATGGGCTGTAGCATTTTCAGGTGGAGATCCAATTATGATTGATGAAGGCATAAATCCAGTCATATCACCGCTCAGTAATGAAATTGCATATATTAAAGATGGACAGATATGGATATCTTCCATAGATGGTAAAGGTGATCCTAAGAAAATATTTCATGCAAGAGGAAGAAACGGATCTCATTCATGGTCTCCTGATGGATCAAAAATAGCATTTGTTTCATACAGAGGTGATAGATCCTTTATTGGAATTTATGAGGCAGCTAATTTAGATTCAGAAGGGATGTTAATTAATCTCTCTGGAAAAAATATTAAATGGATGAATCCATCTTTTGACAGAGATACTTCACCAAGATGGTCACCGGACGGGAAAGAAATTGTATATATAAGACAACCAGGTGCCGCAGGTAAACCAAGTTCTATTTTAGGTGGGAAACATAACCCATGGAAAATAGTGAAGACAGATGTTAAATCAATGGTAAGTAAAGAGTTATGGACTGCCCCAAAAACTTTAAGAGGTTCTTATCCAAGAACTCAGGGAGGAACAAATTTACATTGGGCAAGCAATAGGATTGTATTTTTATCTTACCATGATGGGTGGCAACATTTATACTCTATTTCTGAAAATGGAGGGGAGGCACTTTTATTAACTCCAGGTGATTTTATGTGTGAGTACATAAAACTATCTCCAGATAAAAAATCAATAGTATTTACAGCAAATACAGGGGATGATAATTATGATATTGACAGAAGACATATAGTTCATGTATCAGTTGATAAGTCTGATATGAAAGTTCTTACTAATGGTATTGGTTTGGAATGGACTCCATTAATTACTGGTGATTTGAAACATGTAGCTTACATAAGTGCAACTCCAACAAGACCACCTCTTCCTACTATATTAGATTTAGGTACAAATAAAAAGAAAATATTAGCTCAAGATAGGATTCCTAAAGACTTTCCTTTAGAAAAAATGGTAATACCAACACAAATAAAATTTAAATCAACAGATGGTATTGAAGTTTATGCTACTAAATTTGAGAAGAATGATAATAAAAAAAATAAACCAGCAATAATATATATCCACGGTGGTCCTCCTAGACAAATGTTATTAGGTTGGCATTATTCATCTTACTACTCAAATGCATATGCACTAAATCAATATTTAGCAAGTAAAGATTTTGTGGTAATATCAGTTAACTATAGACTTGGAATTGGATATGGATATGAATTTCATAATCCAATAGATGGAGGTACTAGGGGTGCGTCAGAGTACAAAGACGTAAAAGCAGCTGGTTTATGGTTAAAGGATCAAAATTATATAGATGAAGATAGAATCTATGTGTATGGGGGTAGTTATGGAGGTTATCTGACAGCAATGGCACTTGGTAGAGACTCTCAATTATTCTCTGGAGGAGTTGATATACATGGTGTGCATGATAGGACTCTATATGGATACCTAAACTCTATTAACTATGAGAAAGCTCCCGATTATGAATTAGCAAGAAAAACTGCTTGGGAATCATCACCCATTGCAGATGTTAATACATGGGAATCTCCGGTATTAATCATTCATGCAGATGATGACAGAAATGTATATTTTAAACATAGTACAGATTTGGTTCAAAGATTAAGAAATAAAAAAGTTTATATGGAGACAATGGTTATTGTTGATGATACTCACCACTTTATGATGTTTAAGAATCAAATGAAGGTTAATAAGTCAACAGCTGATTTTTTATCTAGGTTAGCTAGGGGAGAGATTAATTAGATTTTATTGGGTCTTCTCTAACAATAATTTTATCTGTAAATGTATCTCCATTATCAAGGCGAATCATTACGTTATATATTCCCTGCTCGACATCAAATTCATTATATAATTTATCTCCAAACATTTTCTTTCCATTGGCATACATACCATAATTATCTAAAAATTTCTTTCTTAATTTATTAAGATCACTAAAAGATTTTTGTTCTTTAAAATTATAAGAATTTAATCCTTTCCTGTCAACTACAATTTCTTTGAAAGACTCTTTTATGTCAACGAATTTATTTCTGTAATTAATTAATTCCTCTTCTGTCCTTTTAAGCTTAAAAGGCCAAATGAATCTATTTATCCCTTTATTTATTTCTATAGATTTTTTGAAACTTGGAGCTTTTTCTTCTGATTCAAATTTATCTTTTGAAATTAATAATTCTCCATTTATTTTAGAATTACTATAAAAATTAATAATTGCACCATATGGAGGATTTTCTCCTCTAAATTCAAAATACGGTTGTTTTCTTCCTGTATTTATTTTTATCCATTTTGTTGATATTCTAGTTGGAAGAAGGTTAGATTTATCTTTCTTTAAGAATCTAAGCGGTGATATATCATCTAATATCCAAATACTTTTCCCGTGTGTTCCTGCAATAATATCTCCTTCTCTAGGATGAATTACAAGATCATGAATAGCTACAGTTGGTAAATTTTTACCTAATTTTTCCCAAGAATTTCCTTTATCTTTTGAAAAATAAACTGATTCTTCAGTTCCAACAAATAATAAATTTTCATCTATATAATCTTCCTTAATTACATAGACCGAATATTTTTCAGGAAGATTTCCTGTTATATTTTTCCATGATTTTCCATAGTCATCTGTAACATACACATAAGGTCTATTATCATCAAACCTGTGATTGTCAAATGTTACGTATGCTGTTCCTTTCTTATGTTTAGAAGCTTCAACTCTACTAACCCATGATTTATTTGGCACATTACTGAAGTTATCTCTAACATTTTCCCATATTTTTCCACCATCTTTTGTTATCTGGACATTTCCATCATCAGTACCTACCCATATGATACTTGTATCAATTGGTGTATCGCTTATCGTAATTATAGTGTAATGATTTTCTCCACCCGTATTGCTATTGGTTAGACCTCCTCCATTAGATGTATTTCTTAGCTTTTTGTCATTTGTTGTTAAGTCGGGACTTATTATTTTCCAATTATCACCTCTGTCATTTGATTGAAATAAATGATTAGATCCAAATAAAACTTTTTTTGAGTCGTGCGATGATATTATAAAAGGGCTGCTCCAATTAAATCTAAATTGAGGTGGAAGAAGGGGTCTATCTGGTCTTTCTCTAAAAAACCAATGTTCTCCTGGATCAATTGTATATTTATTTCTTGTCTCATCATATTTAAAATTGACAAAATCCTTGAAGTTAGATATAGTTTCTGGTGTTGGAGTTATAAATGTATATTCTCTTGTCTCTATATTTTGTCTAGCTACAAATCCAACATGATTAACAGTATATACAGTCCTCCAATCCTCAGGATCAATTTGAGTATGAAATCCATCTCCTTCAGCAATCCAAGTACTATGCATATTAAGGATACCTCTGTACTCTCTACTATTACTAGGTGTCATCCAAAGTCCATTATCTTGAAGTCCGCCACCTACATGATAAGGGTCCCTCATATCTACACCTATAGCATAATACTGTCCTATGGCCATATTGTTATGAGATAACCAAGTACTTCCTCCGTCGATAGATAAGCGAGAACCTTGATCAGTTGCTATATACATTATTTTATTATCATATGGAGCTATCCACATATCATGATCATCACCTCCATCTGTCCGCCATCTGCGTGGCCCAAATGTTTTCCCACCATCATTTGAAATCATAAAACCTCTTGATACGACATAAATATTATTAGGGTTAATAGGATCAATTTCAATTTGACCATGGTAAAATGGCCTAACAGCATGTTTTAATAAAAATTTCCATGATTCTCCAGCATCATAAGATATATATACACCAGTACCAGGTTCATCTTCAGGTAAGTTTTCATCTGCTTCATATGCCATAACCATTATATCTGGGTTATTCAGATGAATTGATATATCTATCATCCCACTACTTCCTTTTGCAAGTCCATTAGTGATTTTTTTCCATGTTATACCTCCATCAATACTCTTAAATAAACCACCTTTTTCTCCTCCACTTTCAAAACTAGCAGGCTGTCTTAATCTGTGATAAAATCCAGCATAAATTATATCAGGATCACTAGGATGAAAAATAATTTCTGTACAACCAGTTTTACCATCATTTGGTAGACCTCCTAAAACTTTTTTCCATGAGTTGCCTCCATCATTAGTACGAAATAATCCTCTATCTCCTGAATATCCCCAAAGATGTCCTACAGCAGCGGCAAATACTATATCTGAGTTATTGGGATGAATTTCAATTTCTGCAATTTGATGAGTATTTTCTAGCCCCATATTTTTAAATGATTTGCCACCATCTACTGATTTGTAAATCCCATCACCCCATGCGCTAGAATTTCTGTTAGCAGATTCTCCAGTTCCAACCCAAATTGTGTTCAAGTTTTTTTGATCAAATTTTACAGATCCTATTGATCCAGCTCCATAGGTATCAAAAATGCTTTCCCATGTTATTCCAGCATTTTCTGATTTAAATACACCTCCTGAAGCCGAAGCTATTAAAACATTTCTATAATCAGTATTACTTGCATCAATAGCAGCTATACGACCCATCATATTGGAAGGCCCAATATTTCTCCATCTCAAATCAGATGTAATTTTATTTTGTTGAGCTAATATTTCTATTGGAAAAATTATAATTAATAAAATACTAGAAAGACTTTGAATTATTTTTTTAAGATTCATAGGACCATTTTCCTCCAACCATTGTTCTCTCAATTGGTATATCAATAATTTTCATTGGGTCAATTTTCATCGGATTTTGTCCCAAAATAACTAAATCAGCTAACTTGCCAATCTCTAGAGAACCCTTAATATTTTCTTCATATGATGCGTAAGCACCATTAATTGTAGCAACTTTAATTGCTTCCTCAACACTTATTTTCTGACTTGGACCCCATACTTCTCCAGTATAATCAGTCCTAGTTACACTAGATTGAATTGCCATCATTGGCTCATAAGGTCCGGGAGGATAATCAGATGTTTGGGTGACATTAATACCAGCATCAAGAAAACTTCTTACAGCAAACATGTTTTCAAGTCTTTTTTTACCATATTCTTTCATTTTTTCTCCATGGAAGTATACATATGTTGAAAAAGGATTTGGTATTGCATTTAAAGCCTTTATCCTCTCTATCAAGGATTTATTAATCACCGTACAGTGTTCTAATCTAAACCTTGGATCTTCTCTAAATTTTTCTTTTTGTAACCTCTCATAAACTTTTAAAGCTATATCTATACCAACATCTCCATTAGCGTGAATCCCAATCTGCCAATCATTTAAGTGTGCCTTAAGAGCTTCTTCATATAGATGTTCCTCGTCGTGGACTATTATGCCATAATCATTTGGTCTACCAATATATGGTTCAGAAAGTCTTGCTGTTCTTTCAGAAATTGACCCATCACATGCTAACTTTAATGCACCAATTCTTACCCATTCATCCCCATGGCCTGTTTTTTTACCAGAGTCGTTAACTTCATCAAATGCATAACCTCTTATCATACAATAAATTCTTGTTTTAAGTTCTCCACTAGAATACGCGTCTTGGTAACTCTGTAGTGATCTTACTCCAGTTCCAGCATCAGTTACTGAGGTTATTCCAGATTTAGATAGCATTTCAGAAATCAATTTTGCCCCCGCTTGATAGTCAGCTCTAGTAAATTCATTTGGAATTAATTTTTCAACAAGATATGTTGCGCTTTCAAGTAGTCTACCATTTATTTTTCCTGAGACTTGATCTCTTTCTATACTTCCTCCCTCTGGATTAGGTGTATTCTCATCAATTCCTGATAGTTTAAGAGCCATTGAGTTTACATATGCGGTATGACCTCCTCTGTGAGTTATAATTACTGGGTGATCAGGAGCAACCTCATCTAAGTCTTTATTGTTAATAAATCTTTTTTCTTTTGTCTTTGTGTCATCGTATTTAAACCCGCTGATCCATTCTCCTTTGGGAGTATTTTTTGATCTTTTAAAGATTGCATCTTGAATCTCACTTATGGATCTAAGGTCACAATCAACCTTTCTAAGGTGAGATCTTCCGGCACCAGCAGGGTGGGAGTGGGCATCAATAAAACCAGGAGTCATGACATTCCCTTCAACATCAATTTTTTTGGTATATGTAGATGCAAGATTCATCACATCATTATTGCTTCCAATTGCAATAATTTTATCTCCACTTATGGCAATAGCTTCTGCAGTGGGTTGGTCAGGGTTAACGGTTATTATTTTCGCGTTATATAAAATAGTATCAGCTTTTTCTGAATAACATGACATCATGGCAAGAGGACCTAATGAAGCAACAAACTCTCTTCTACTAAACTTTTTCATTTTATTAAATATAATATTTATTTATATAATTCATCAAATTCTCTTTCTAATTCAGGATTGGGGTAAAGCTTTGAAAATATATATCCTGCTAATAAACCTAATATCATAGCAGGTGCTAGTTCAGCTATATTATTAAAATATATTCCGTATGGCTCAAAATTTGGAATAACAAATTTGAAAATTAATACACCAAGAAACCCTATTATCATTGAAGCAATAGCTCCTGTTTCTGATAAACCCCTCCAGAATAAGGAAAGTATTATAGTAGGACAAAAACTTGCTGCAATTCCATGAAAACCTACTAATACAAACCAAAATATAGTTCTTTCAGGAGTCAAGTTTGCAACTGAAATAGCAACGATTAAAGCAACTGAAGCCATTGCAAAAGTTGTGATTTTAGATATAAATGTTAATTTGGTAATATTAATTTTTGGATTAAAAACATTTTGATATATATCTCTTGCGAATGCACTTGAGGCAAGTACTAAAAGCGAGTCAACTGTCGACATTATAGCAGCAAGGACTACTGCCATATAGAAGCCAATAAATAATAATGGCAAAAGGCTTTCTACCATTATAATTAAAGAATTTTGTCCATTATTACCAAGTATTTGTTCAACGTCTAATCCATTTTCAGTAAAAAAATATCTAGCCATCATACCAATTAATACAGCACATGAATCAGTAATTAGAGTAAATATAACTGCCACCCATCTTCCCTTATTTATTTCAGTTTCATTTTTTATAGACATAAATCTCACAAAAATTTGAGGGGAACCTAAAAATGCCAACCCTATACATAAATATCCAATAATAGTGGAGAGGTTAATTGAATTAAATCCTCCTTTACCCCATATAGAAATAAGTCCATCATCAATATCTTTTAACCCGTCTATCATCATAAAATCTCCATCAAAAGTTGCATAACCTATTAATGGTAATATTATCAATGCCATGAACATAAGACTACCTTGAATTAAATCTGACCATGCTACAGCTATAAATCCACCAAAAACAACATAAGCTAACACAATTATGTAACCTATAATTGCTCCAAAAAAATAATTCCAATTCATAAATGCTTCAAATGCTGATCCAGTTGCATCAATTTGAGCACTTACATATATAATTATAAAAAAGGTGAGAAAGATGGAAGATAAATATCTAAGATGATTAGTTTTTGAACCAAGTCTTCTTACTAAATAATCAGTAATTGTTATAGATTTATACTTGTCAGAAAGTTTTTTAAATTTTTTAGCCATAAAGAACCATGCACCAAAAACCCCTAATACTTCACCTAACACAACCCAGAAAGCACTAACACCTACCATAGCTCCAAGGCCAGTTAAACCAAGCAATAGCCAGGCTGATTCACCTGTTGCTCTTGTAGAAAAAGCTACTACCCAAAATCCTAACTTCTTACCACCAACATAATAATCTTTAATGTCTTTAATTCTTTTAGATGATTGCCATCCTATAAAAAATAGGATCAGAAAATAGAGAAATAAAATAATTAGTTTAATCTCCATTACTTTCTAATAACAAAATTCATCTGCTACTTTTAGTGCTTTTGATATTATTTCAATTCCTTCATCAATATCATCTTTAGTTGATATAAGTGGAGGAGCAATAAAAATATAATTCCATTTTGTATATGTGAACATCCCTTCTTCTCTTAATACCTTAATCACTTTATTCATATCTTTCATTTGCTTAGGGTTTGCATTAAATGGTGCTAAAGGGTCTTTATTTTTTTTATTTTTAACAAGTTCAATGCAGCCTAACATCCCTGTATTTCTCCAATCTCCAAATGAAGGGTGGTTTTCCATTAATTTTTCAATTTTCTTATCAGTATAATTTCCAATTTTTTTAACATTTTCAATAATATTTTCATTCTCATAAATTTCGAGAACAGCAACTGCAGCAGCACAAGCCACTGAGTGAGCAGAATAAGTGAGTCCTAATGGTAAAACTTTATCATCAAAGGAATTAATAATATCATCAGACACCATAATTCCACCTAATGGAATATAACCGGAAGTAACTCCTTTTGCTATGCTAATTATATCAGGTTTTATAGAATGATTATCAAATCCAAACCATTCTCCAGTTCTACAAAATCCACTCATAACTTCGTCAATGATCAACAAGAGATTATATTTTTTACATAACTCCTCAACTTTCTTTAAGTAGAGTGGAGGATATTTTATACATCCTGAGGTCCCAGATTCTCCTTCCATCATAATTGCAGCAATATTGTTTGGTCCTTCATAGTTAATTGTCTTCTCTAAATTTTTAATTGCCCTCTCTCCACATTCTTCAAAGCTACTTGAATACCATGGGCACCTGTAATAATAAGGGTTTTCTACATGAATGAAGTTAGGTACCTGTTGGCTATCAATTTCATTTTTTCTAGGATCTCCACCTGCTGAAACAGATCCAATTGTAGCACCATGATATGATCTGTAGTGAGTTATTATTTTATGTTTTTGAGTATAAAGCCTTGCAAGAATTATAGCATTTTCATTTGATTCAGCACCACCAAGCGTAAAGAAAGTTTTATTGATATTATTAGGGGTAATATCTGCAAGTTTCTTACCTAGTATTCCTCTTGAGTCAGTTGTAAAGGGAGGACAAACGTAACTTAATTTTTCCATCTGTCTTTTTACGGCTTCTGTTACTTCTTGTCTACCGTGTCCAATATTTACATTCATTAGCTGTGATGAGAAGTCTATGTATCTTTTATCATTCTCATCATAAAGATGAACCCCTTCTGCTTTTTTAACGTGGATAGGGTCGAGCCCTTTTTGATTAGACCAAGCAAAGATTGTATTATCTAGATTATATTTTTTTGTATCCATATCTTAACTCATCCAATTTTTTTTAGCTCCTTTGTTCCATTTTGTTGTTCTCTTTTTGAGCCTGGTCCAAAAATTTATAGAACTTTTTCCAGTAATATCCCCTACACCAAATCTTGATTCATTCCATCCTCCAAATGAGAATGGTTCTCTTGGAACAGGAACTCCAATATTTATTCCAACCATACCAGCACTAACTTGACTAGTTACATAATCTGCTAATTTACCATCTTGAGTATAAACAGATGAAGCATTTCCATATCTAGATTTATTTTCAATTTTTATTGCTTCATCAATTTCATTAGTTCTCATTATTGATAGAACAGGTCCAAACACCTCTTCCCTTGCAATCTTCATTTTTGGAGAAACATAATCTAATATTGTTGGGCCAATAAAATATCCATTTTCTTTTCCTTTTACTTTTGTTCCTCTTCCATCTAAAATAATTTTTGCACCTTCTTTTTCAGCTTCATCAATGTAATTCTCAATCCTTTTTTGTGCTTCTTTTGATATAACTGATCCTAAATTTTTTCCTGGAATCATTTTTTTAGCTTTTGTCACCAGCATATCTATAACCTCTTGAACTTCACCAACTCCAACCATAGCTGATGCTGCCATGCACCTCTGTCCAGAGCATCCAGACATTGAAGCAAGAATATCATCTGAAGCCATATCTTTATCAGCATCAGGTAAGACAATCAAATGATTCTTAGCTCCTCCTAATGCAATGCATCTTTTTAAATTTTGAGTTGATAATTGATAAACTAATTTGGCTATTTTAGTTGATCCAACAAATGAAACAGCAGAAATATCTTCACTTTCACATATTGCTTCAACAATTTTTTTATCTCCATTTATGACATTAAAAACACCATCAGGTAAACCAGATAACTTTAATAATTCAGCAATTTTGGATACTCCTATAGGTGTTTGTTCAGATGGTTTAAAAATCATACAATTTCCTAATATTAAGGCATTTGGAATTGTCCACATTGGCACCATAATTGGGAAATTAAATGGAGCTATAGATGCTACTAAACCGATTGATTCATGTGATGACCTACATTCTACGCCTTTACTAACTTCTTGTATTTCATCATTAATAATTTGTGGCATTGAGCATGCAAATTCTGTAAGTTCGATTCCTTTTAAAACCTCAGCTTTAGCTTCATCTAGAGTCTTGCCATTTTCATCAACAATAGATTTTGAGAGAGAATCTAAATTATTAATTAATTGATTTCTAAACTCATAAAAAACTTCAGCTCTTTCTTTTAGAGTATACTTTGACCAGCTTTCATATGCAGATTTAGCAGATTTAATTGCTAAATCTAAATCGTCATTAGTTGAGTCAATAACTTCAGCTATTATTTTACCTTCTTGCGGATTATAAATAGATATTGTATTATTTTGAGACTTATAAAATTTTCCACCTATAAAATTTTCTATTTTTTTATTCATAAATCCTATTATACTTTTTTAATATTTTTTTTAGCTCATCATGTGGTAAATTGTACACAGTATTATTATTTATTCCAGTCATTGTATCAGCAGAAACTAATGCATTGATTATTGCTTCCTCTGTTGCTTGAGCAGTAGCTTTTAAGAAAGGGTTCATTAGATCGTTAGGTAAAAAACTAATTTTTTTTATTTCTTCTCTATTATATGCTTCGGGATTTGCAGTAGAGAAAGCAATAAAAATATCTCCAGAACCGTTTGATCCAAAACCTCCTACTTTAGAAATTCCAACAGGTACTCTTCTTGCCAATCTTTTTAGTTGATTTGGAAGAAGTGGAGCATCTGTAGCTACTACTACAATAATTGATCCTAATCCTTCTCTTTTTTCACCAAAAGTAATTTTTGGTTGGAGATTTTTTATCTCTTTACCTATAGGTACTCCTGCGATAGTTAAATCTTCTCTATTTCCATAGTTAGCCTGAACCAATACTCCAACTGTATATTCTTCATTTTGTATAGATATTACCCTTGATGATGTGCCAATTCCTCCTTTAAATCCATGGCAAATCATACCGGTTCCCCCACCGACATTTCCCTCACTAATTATTTCCCCTTTAGCATTATTTAGTGCTTTAAAAGCATGTTCTTTTTTTACATGAAACCCATTAATGTCATTTAGTGATCCATCATATGTCTCTGCTACAACTGGTAATGCCCAAAAAAGATCTTCTATATTGTATAATGTTTTAAAAAAATTATTTTTATAACTCCATTCGATAACTGCATCTCTAACAACCCCTACACTATGAGTATTAGTTATCATTATTGGACCCTCTAAAAAACCTGACTCTTCAACCCATGTTGTTCCTGTCATTTCACCATTTCCATTTAATGAGTACCAACCAGCAAATACAGGATCATATTCCATTCCTCTTGGTAATATAGATGTAACTCCAGTTCTAATAGGACCTTTACCGATTATGAGATTCCCCTCTCCCTCAATTATAGTTTCATGTCCTACAAGAATACCATCTATATCTGTTATAGAGTTATATTTTCCTGGATTCCCATTAAAAGGTATTCCTAAATCTCTTGCCCTAATTTTATCTTGAGCATAAATTTCAATATTAAATATTGATAGAATTAAAATAGTTATATAAATTCTCATTTGATTGATAATTTAAATATATATAAATCAATAAATAATACTTTATCAAATTATCTGTAAAATTTTGGGTGTTAGAATAGAATCAAATTTTGAGAAAAAGTTAAATTATAAAACTCATGGATTTGGTTTATTGCTAAGTGTATTAGGAACTTTTTTTTTAATTAATAAGTCTTTAATCTATTCCTCAGATGAAAAATTATTTTCATCTATTATATATGGTTTTTCTCTTATGTTTATGTTTGGTTCATCTACCCTCTATCATTATTTTATTGACACAAAACATTCCTACTTTTTACAAAAAATGGATCATGTAAGTATTTATTTTCTAATTGCAGGATCTTACACTCCTCCTTTAATTTTAAAATTAGGGTATAGTATGGGTAATGAAATATTAATAATTATTTGGGTAATTGCTATAATAGGTATTATACATAAAATATTTTTTTTTAAATATTTTGAAAGGGCAACTTTAATTATATATTTATTTATGGGGTGGCTGATAGTAATTGATTTTGATGCAGTATTAAACTCTTTTTCTGAAAAAGCTATAACTCTAATGGTTATTGGAGGGTTTATGTATACAATTGGAACTATATTTTATTCTATGGATAATATGAAGTTTAATCATGTGATTTGGCATGTTTTTGTTTTATTAGGAGCCTTTTGTCATTTTCTGATGATGTATCTAATAATTTAATTATCTCTTACAAAATATACTCTATTATATTCCGCTTCAAATTTTCTATTCATCATCTCATTATATATTTCTTTAGATTCAATTATTAAAGTATCACCATCTATTATGATATTAGTTTCAATTTCCTCGTTATACTTATAAAATATTTTTAATTTGTCACCATCAAGACTGTAATCATAAAACCTTCTTTCACCATTTTTAAAAGTCATCTCTATATAGTTCCATTCATTTATAAACATTTCTCTATCTCCAAAGAAATTACAATGAGAAATTTTAAAACCTAATGCTTCATTCTCTAAACAAACTCTTTCCCAGTTACCTACTAAGTTTTCTTTTTCAATATCTTCATTGATATTTATTAGTATGAGAGATATTATAAGATTAAAAATCACGTGATTATTTTTTTTGAGTAATTATCAATTCTTATAAAATTAATTGAATTTTTGGACTCAATTTTATCAAAGTCTGCATATTTTATTTTTGCAAGAGATGAGACAAGCCCCTTTGCTTTTTTTTCTTCATCATGGGTATTGATTGTATTTACAGGTTTTATTTGATTGTACAGCTCATAAACATTTTCCATTCCCGGATTAACTTTTCCTCCCATTATTTTTGGAATCTCAAATTCTGTGAAAGTAGTAATAAGAAGCTTAATCTTATTCTTATTAACTAAATCAAGCTGTTGGTTGTTCAAGGTGAATCCATGAGGCGCATAAAATATTGCTTCATTATTATTTTCTATTACTACCGAATAATATACTGGATCAAGAATTTTATTTGGTCTTAGTGATATAAAATTTAAGCCTTCGTGAGATATAACCTTATTATCTTCTAATAGAATTATTTTACGTTTTGGGAATTCTTTTTTTAATTTATTGTAGGCTTTTTCAGTAGCAATTAGTGTTTTGTTTTCTGATATTTTTTTTAATGTTTTTATGTGGCAATGGTCTTCATAACTTTGAGATATAAGAATAAAATTATAATCAGGTAATTCAGTAATTTTAACGGGTTCTTTTATGTGCCATTGTTCATTTAACCATTTGAAGCCATCTATTTCAGAACCAATTAACCAAGGGTCAACAATAAAATTAGTCCCATTATAACTTACATGCCAAGATGAGTCAAGATTTAATCTTTTTACTGACAACATATTACAATTTATTATTTATCATTAAGTTAAAATATAAATGTGATACCAAAAATAAAATTTTATTCTGCTTTAGTTTTAATTTTTTTTTCCTTTAATGTATTTCCTAATAAATTAAAGCTTGGGTTACACTCTGGAATTAATTTTTCTACGATACTTGCCAGTAATTCTTCTGATGATTTCAATTACGGCAAAGGTTTTCTTCCAGCAGAATTTCATGGACTTAAAGTTGAATATTTAATTGAAGATGATATTTTTTTAGTTACAGAATTAAATTATTCAGTAAAGGGGTATACCAATAATCAATCTGGGGTAAGAGTGAGGTCTTACTCTAATTATATTACCATGCCTTTTCGTGCTAAGATTATTTCATCTGAAAACCTATCTATAGAATTAGGGTCATATTTTGGTTTTGCTATGAGAGAATATCTCATTAATAACATAACTAAGAATAAAGTTTTTGGAAGAATAGGAAATAATTTAAATAATGAACCTCCAGATACATTAAAACCTTTAGACTTAGGATTACAATTTGGACTAAATTATAATTTTAATAAAATAGCTATTGGTGGTTTTTTATCATATGGGTTATTAAATACTCGTCCAGGTGGAGGTCAAGGAATTTCTATTAGAAATTTATCAACTCAACTAAGAGTTAGTTATAATATATATAACTTTAAATTGAATGAGAAGAATTAAAAGAGATAGTTTTAATGGAATTATTGGGGGTGTTTGTGAAGGTCTTGGAGAATACTTTAATATTGATCCTATTCTATTTAGATTAATATTTATCTCACTTTTTTTTCTATTTGGAGGAGGAATTCTAACTTATATTATTGCTTGGGTAATAATTCCTGATAAGACTTAGAATTTATTCTTTTATCCTCTTATCTCGTTTATAAATTTTTCCTGAAGGCTTGATTTTAGTTGAGTTTTTTCTTCTTACTACTTGAGCTAGATGACCTTTTGACTCTCTTTTTTTTTTATTTGTCATTTATAGAGCTAATTTCTCTTTAATAAACTTATTAATAATTTGTTTTCCATCTACAAAGGATTGAAGTATTAAAGTATCACCTTCTATATAAAATGATTGTTCCATTATACCCCCATTCTTTAATTCTAATTGAATAAAGTTTTCTTTTGTAGTAAAATTATAGCTATATGTTTCTTTGTTTTTAATTTCTAAAAGTTTTCCATCAGACTTAAAATTCAGATATTTAATAGTATTAATATCTGTAGACTTCCAGATACCCTGAAGTTTATTATTAACTGATAGACTTGACAATAAAAGAACTAATGTAATAATTTTCATTTCTATTATAATTTACATATTTCGATAAGATAGATCAAATATCAAGTAATTAAAAATTCATTTTTCTTTTTTTGTGTATATTTAAGGTTCAATTGACCAATAACGTTTAAAGTTGTTTGGGAAATGATTTTTGTTTAATTAAATATTAAAATTTAAAATTATGAGTAAGCATACAAATAAAGTGCATGGTAAATTGAATTTCTTAATGATAGCTGTTGTTGTAGTTTTAGGCGCAGTTTCTTATTTAATGGTACAATCCGGAGTAGTTGATCCTTCACAAGGAACAAGTTCTGGTATTAAAGGTGTTAAAAAAGCCGATAAGTACGTAAGTAAGAATGATGTAGTCGTAGAGCTAGATGGCGAAGAAATTCAAGATGTTTTGAATAACCCAGATTTTCAAAAGATGATCACATCTGGTGAATTTTCAAAATTAGCTTCTGATCCAGATTTTGTTAAAGTTTTAGATAACAAAGATGGTATTGGAATATTAGGTGATATTTATAGAAGCCTAGAATTTAATAATGGAGGAGGAATAGACAAGGGAGGAAACTTAGGAGATGACGCTATTCAATCCAGAGGTAATATGAGTGGTAATAGAGGAAATTTAAGCTCTAATCGTTCAATGAATAGCTCTAATTCTGAAGAGACATATGTTGTCGGACAGAGAGGAAATCCTGCGAACAACGATTCTGGAATTAGTGGTGAAGGTGGAGCAATTTTAGTTGGATCTATTAATCCTGCAACTTTTAATAAAATTTCTGATTTTCAGAAATTTATGAAAGGTGCTGAGTTTCAAAAGTTCATGAAGAATGATCAATTTCAGAAGTTCATGAAAAATGGAGGAGATTTTCAGAAATTTCAAAAAGATGCAGCTTTTCAGAAGTTTATGAAAGGAGCTGATTTTCAGAAGTTCATGAAGGGTGTTGACTTTCAAAAATTTATGAAAGATGCTACACTTCAGAAGTTTATGAAAGGAGCTGACCTTCAGAAGTTTATGAAAGGTGCTGATTTTGAAAAATTTGCTAAGAGTTCATCTTTTCAAAAATTTGCTAAAAATCAAGATTTTGCTAAATTCATGATGAGAGGCGATTTTCAGAAATTTATGAAAAGTTCAGCTTATGCTAAATTTGCAAAAGGACAAACTTTTGAAAAATTTATGAAAGGAGCTGATTTTCAGAAGTTCATGAAAGGAGCTAAATTTCAGAAGAATATGTAATTAAATTCTGAAGTATAATGAAAAGGGGAAAATATTTTATTTTCTCCTTTTTTTTTGGTTAAAAACGATATAAATTCTGAATATGAAAAATATACTAATACTATCTATTATTTATTTACTTTCTTTTAATAACTCCTTTTCTCAACTAAATAAAATTGAAACCGATGATTTTAATGTTGTAAGTTTTGGAATTGGGACTAAATATGTTCTTAATCACTCTGTAAGATGTGCACACAATGCACTTAATTTTCATAGGGATTTATTTGAGTATGAACCAAGAGAAAAAATTTCAGTTTTTATACAAGATTTTGGTGACTATGGAAATGGAGGAGCAACATCAATCCCTGTTAATTTTGTGTCAACTTGTATTTCACCCATGAACTATGCATTCGAATCTAGTGTAGCAGGAGAGAGAGTTTTTGCAATTATGAATCATGAACTTGTTCATATAGCAGCACTGGATGCCGCATCAAGTTCAGATGTATTTTATCAGAAATTTTTTGGCGGTAAAGTACTAAATACTAGTGATCATCCTATTTCAATGTTTTATAGTTATCTGACAAGTCCAAGATATTACTCTCCTAGATGGCTCCATGAGGGTATAGCGGTATTTGTTGAGACATGGATGTCAGGTGGAGTAGGTAATGCTTTAGGTAATTATGATGAGATGTTTTTTAGGACTAGAGTTCTTGAAAATTCTAGAATATATACTGCCCAAGGTTTAGAATCTGAAGGTACAACAGCAGACTTTATGTCAAAAGCTAATTCATATTATTATGGTACTAGATTTATGAGCTACCTCGCTCATGAATATGACCCTAATAAGTTAATGGAGTGGATTAAAAGAAAAGATGGAACTAAAAGAGGTTTTGCAGCAAACTTTAAGCATGTATTTGATCTAAATATTTCAAAAGCTTGGGATAACTGGATACAGTTTGAAAAAGAATTTCAAAATGAAAATATAAAAAGTCTAAACGAAAGTGAAATAACTGAAGATAAAAGGATTTCTGATAAGGTTCTTGGAGGTGTTTCTCATGCATTCTTTGATAAAAAAAGAAATAAAATATATGTTGCTGTAAATTATCCTGGAAAGGTTCCTCATCTTGCATCTCTAGATATCTCTACAGGTAAAATAAAAAGATTAACTGATATAAAGGGTCCTGCGCTATTTAATGTTACTTCATTAGCCTATGATGAAAATAATGATTTTTTATTTTATACAACAGATAATAGTGCAAATAGAGATTTATATTCTTATAATTTAGAAAATGGACAGAATACTTTACTTCAAAAAAACTTTAGATCAGGAGACTTAGCGTATAATAAAAAAGACCAGTCTCTATGGGCAGTAATGCATATGAATGGGATAAATACTGTGATAAGAATACCAAAATTTAATTCTGAAAATCCAAATCAGTATTATTCAGTCTGGGAACAGAAGTATACTTTACCATATGGCCATGATATATTTGATTTAGATATTTCTCCTGATGGAACAAAACTTAGTGCTGCAGTTGCTGATTATTTTGGAAATCAGTACCTAAATATCTATGATTTAGCTTCCATAGATAATGTTGACAAAGAAAATATAAAATTTGATGAAGTTTTTAATTTCGAGGTAGCCTCACCTCAAACTTTTAAGTTTACTGATGATGGTAAATTTTTAATTGGCTCTTCCTTTTACTCAGGAGTGAGTAATATTTTTAGAGTTAATGTTGAAAATCTTGAAATAGAAGTAATGTCTAATGCAATAACTGGTTATTTTAGGCCAATTCAAATTGATTCAGATAGAATGTTCTGTTTTAGATATACAAGTGATGGTTTTGCCCCTGTTACTGTTCCAAATTCCCCAGTAGATAATGTATCATCAATTGAATTTTTAGGTAACAAAACTGTTCAGAAACATCCAGTTCTAAAAAGTTGGAAAACAGAAATTCCCACTGAAAGTACATTTGAAGGTAATGAGATTAATTCCAAAGAAGGTTATTACCAATCAAGTAAACAAATGACACTTAATTATGCTTATCCTATAGTTGTAGGATATAAAAATAATGTTGGAGTTGGCTATAGATTTAATTTTAAGGATCCATTTAGTTTCAGAGAACTTGATTTTTCAATATCATACACTCCAAATGAATGGAAAAATGGATTGATAGAAGGAGATCGAGAACTAGAAAAAGATGAGCAAATTCACTCATCTATAAATTATTCTGCTGTTAGATTAGGGGGTTTTTTATCAGGAAATTATAATATTTTTGCTTCATATAATAAAGCTAACTTTTATGATTTATTTGGACCAACTCAGAGATCTAGAAAAGGAGTAAGTTTTGGCTTTGATTACTCAAATTCAATAATTTATGACCCACCTAGTATATTAGATGTAAACCTTGGATTTACTGGATACTATGGCTTAGATCAATCTCCAGAATTTCAACAGATTAATTTTAGTAAGGATGAATTTAATACTAATTTATTTTATGATGTTAAGGCATCTTTATCTTTCTCCCATCTTAAAAGGTCAGTTGGCGCCGTTGAGGGAGAAAAGGGTATAAATACATCTCTTGCCGTTTCTTCATCTATTTCTGAGGGTAATTTCTATCCAAAAGCTTATGGAAATTTAGATTTAGGAATTCAGCTACCTGTAAAGCATACTTCTTTATGGTTTAGAAATTCTTTTGGAAATTCTTTTAGTGATAAAATTAATCCATTCACAAGATTTGGTTTTGCTTCTTTTGGTAATAATTATATTGATAGATATTCATCTAAAATGTATAGGAGTATATTTTCTTTTCCAGGAGTCAGTTTTGATTCAGATAGATTACTATTGGCTAAAAGTTTTTATAAGGTTATGGCAGAATTGGTTTTACCACCTGTTAGATTTAGAAAATTTGGATTTTTTAATTTCTTTGTTACTAATATATCTCCTTCAATTTTTACTAGTAAATTATATTCTAATGATATTATATCCTCATTGCCAAATACTCCAGAGATAAGAGAGAACTTTTCTAATATTGGAGCTCAGCTTGATACAAAACTGGTTATGTTTTCTCATTTATCTGCAGTATTATCTGTGGGTTGGGCTAGAGCATATGATAATAATATGAATAATAAATCATATGATGAGTGGATGATATCTCTTAAATTTTAGATTAGATGAATAGATTAATTAAATCAAGTATATATGGATCATCAATTATTACCCTATTATATCTTGTTTTATTCTATCCTCTTATATTAATTCATAAGTTTGATTGGTATGACTTATTGTTAGTATCACTTTCAATATCTCCAGGAATCTTTATAATGATTTTTATTTATAATCTTGACGAAGATGATCAAGAGCCTCTATGGTTACTAGCATTATGTTTCATATTTGGTGCTATTAATCTTCATCTTGATGTTGATATATTAGAATTTGTCTTTGGATATATAAATATGAGTAACATTTTTCTTCAAGTAGGTGGCGAAGCCTTGACAGTTGCAATTACTGAGGAGCTCTTAAAATTCATTGTTGTTATTTTAATTATTTATCCTAATAAGGCATTTGACGAACCATTTGATGGAATAGTATACTCTGTTTTTGTTGGTATGGGTTTTGCAACTGCTGAAAATCTTACATTTGTACTACAGGGTAATCCTTCTTTGGCATTATTTAGAATGCTTTCTGCAATCCCTGCTCATTTTGTTTTTGCCGTGATAATGGGGTATTACTTAGGTATTGCAAAATCTAGAAAGAAAAAAGAATTTTTATTTATTTCACTTTCAATTCTAGTGCCAATACTACTTCATGCAATTTATGACTATTTTCTATATTTAGATTTTGTTCCAGGATTATGGATCGGAGGTATTATTACCTTATTATTGTCATTATTTTTTGCAAAAAATGCAATAGTAGAACACCTTGAGTCATCTCCACATAAAAAACAATAATCTATTCTAAGTTATTTATCTTAAATCTCTATTTTTGGATAAAACAATTAATATGAAAAATCTTTTAAGATATAGAGGTTATTTGAGTTTCCAAAATCTAACTTTTTTTGGTTTGATAATTTTAGCATATCAAAATCACGAATCAAGGAATGAATTAAACGAGATCAATTCAAAATTAGAATATTCACTTTTTGAGTTAGATGAAATTAAGAAAGAGTCAGCTGAAGCTAATAAATATGCAAAATCAGCAAATACTATGGCTTTTTCAATTATTTCTGAACTTAATAAGAATGATGATAAGGAATAAATTAATTTTTTTAATTTTTTTCTTTATTGTACATCCTAATTTAGAAACCTTTTCACAAAATATTTTTAGTGTAAAGTATAAATCCCAGTCTGATTTCAGTGTTTATGTTGTTAATTATAAAAGTCAAGCAGACCTATTAGTGTTTAAGGTAAATTATAAATCTCAAGCTAAAGGAAATGATGGTTTATGGTATTTTATAGACTTTGAATCTCAATCAGATAAAAAAATATTTTTTGAAGAATATAAATCTCAGGCAGATATTAATATTTTTTTTGTTGAATATAAATCTCAAGCTGGTTGGAGAAACAAAGACAAAAAACATCTTCTATATTAGTTTTCTATTTCGTACTCTGAATAAATTCTAGCTTGTTTATAATTTTCACTAATATCATTTAATAATCTTGAGTATAGATTTGCATACGTTTTTGTTCTTGTTAAAAATCCATAGAAT
Organism: uncultured Marinoscillum sp.; assembly: GCA_964527965.1. Taxonomy (GTDB): domain Bacteria; phylum Bacteroidota; class Bacteroidia; order Cytophagales; family MED-G16; genus MED-G16. Next base: position 138,684 of record CAZGPH010000002.1, on the reverse strand, counting down.
TCATCTGATAAATAGAATGTTTTATTAAACTTAAAATCGCTTACTACTGATATACCATATATTTCACCTTCCATATTATTAACATTTATATCTATTCTAAATTTTTGATAAACAGTATTGTAAAATTCTATAGAAAATATATCTATAAGGTTTGATATTGCATAATTTCTATTGTTTTGATGATTATATATTTTTAGTAGTAATAGTTTAAGATCTTCATTTTCTATCAACTCGAAACTACCAGTTGCAATTAACTGGTTAAATATACCTTCTTGAGGAAAAAATGAATATGAAACCTTAATTTCAGATATTTTATTAATTATCTCAATTTTAGCTAAATTATTATTTTGCGAATTTATGTCTGATTGTATCTCATTTATAAGTTTAACTGTTTTATTCATTTCTGATTTAATATAATCTAATTGCTTTTGATCTTCATCTATGGTATTAATTAGATCAGTTATTAACTTATTTTTATCAGTATTTTTTTCAGCTAGGTCTCTTTGACCTTCTATGTAAAAAGATAGAATTATACTAAATAAAATCACTAGAGACTCTACTCCATATTTTTGTAGTTTATCAATTCCTAATTTCATAATTTAAATACTAAGATTTAAAGATATAAAATAATTTCTTGGTAAACCCGGATAATAATATCTTGGATCTCTACCTCCAAAACCTCTAGCGTTTATTACTATACCTGAAGCATATTTTTTATCAAATAAATTATTGATACCTGATGATATATTTACATCAAAATTATTGAAAGATAAAAGTTTTGATATTTTAAAATCAATTACTGAATAAGAACCAGAAAATAATTCATTAGAATCATTAATAGGTATTTTTCCAATATTTTGTAATGAAATTTGTGCAAGGTAATTTTTAAAATCAATTTTTATTTTTGAATAGGATGTGTGGGTTGGTACCCCAGTTAATTTATTCTGAGAGTAGTCATTACCATTATTATTGAAGTCTTTAAAAACATACCAGTATTTAGAAAAGTTATTTGATGATATAATTATTAGGTTTTTACTTTGAAATAATGGAAAATTTATATTTGTTTCTAATCCTGGGTGTGATGTTCTCCCGGCATTTACTCCAGTAAATGTATCAAAACTTGTCCTTTGCGCAACGAGGAGATTCCTAATATCCATATAATAAAAGTTAAAATTATAAGACAGTTTATTATCCCTAGTAGTTCCGATTAACCCTAATTCGTAATTCCATCCTGTTTCAGGTTTAATATTAGGATTTACTATACCATTTTCATCAAGAGTCTCATCAATATTAGGAGGAGAAAAACCATGACTTACATTTGCAAATATTGAACTATTATTAAGTGTATGGTTATAAGAAATCCTTGGTGATAGAATTGTTTTTGTATTATAACTTAATGTAGTTGACTCAATTTCATTTACCCAATTATAAATAATTTTATTAGATCCAATTCCAAAAGTAAAAAATGAATTTTTAAATGATCTGTCAAGTTGTAAAAAGAAATTATAGTTATTCCTCTCTTGTGATTGTCGAGATAATAGTGATTGGTTGACACTTCCAAAATCATCCCAAGTATCAAAAAAATATTGTTGAAATGAATACTCAAGACCGTAACTCAAGTCGAAAGGAATTAACACAGATTTTCCAAAATGTCTTATGCCAAATGTTTTGCTATCTTCAATTAAGTAATTAAATGGTCTATTCTCGTTATTATAAAATGTTTTAATAAACATTGTAGTATTTGATGAGTATTTGTCTTTTTTTGAGTTAAATGTTAATCCTGAAACTGATCTACTATAATCTTCTCCTCCCTTGACATTCCTCCATGAAAATGCTGCACTTGATGGATTATTTATAAAATTTTCAAAACTTAAAGAAGAAGGAATTAATGCATCTGCAGAATTAGAGAAATGAATAAAGTCAAGGGTGTAATTATCACTTATTTCATAATTGATACTTGTGAAAATTCTGTTATTTTCATATGAATTATTATCTCTATATCCATCACTTTTAATTTTTTCAAAGTTAAATAGTAAGCTTAAACGATTAAATGTTTTAGAAAGAGAAATACTATTCTGATATGTATTAAACGATTTATAAATTGATTTAACCTTAATATTTTTATTGAGATTTTTAGAAGTCTTTAAAATTATATTACCGCCTAGACCAGAACCATAAATACTTGAATTTGGTCCTTTATTTATCTCAACCTGATCTAAAATATCAATGCCAAAATCTTCTATTGATGTTTCTCCAACACCATTAGAAAGAGGAATATTATTTAAATATGCTTTAATCTTATTAGTGGAGTAGGGAGATCTTGATCCCATGCCTCTTATTGTAATTCTATTTGTATTATATCCTGCAGAATGAGTGTATATTCCTGGAATTTGATTTAATGATTTAATTATAAATTGTCCTTCACTCTTTCTTCCCTCTAAATCATCTAATATGGATGTTGCTAATGATACATTTTTTAACTTTTTAGAAAACAGATCTGTCTTCACAATTAATTCATTTAAAATTACTCCTCTGTTAGTAAGTTTAATTTCAAAAAAATCAGAGGTTTTTAAATTTAATTCTTTATAAAAATATCTGTAATCATTAATAATTAATTTTACTGGTAGTTCTTTATAAATAAAAGAAAATAAACCTTTTTTATTGGAGAAAAGAGTTTTTCCATTAACTGAAATTTCAACACTGTCAAGAGGATGAAGATATATTTTATCAACAATCTTGCCAGTAATTAATTTTTGAGCAATTAAGGCTTGAGAAAAAAAAATGAAAAAAATAATTTTTGAAATAAATCTCATTTAAAATATAAGTAAAGAGCAAATAGAATAATTACTCCCATTATATACTTAAATGATTTAAAAATGTTTAGAAGAAATTTATTTTCTGTCATATTAGCAAATGCTCCTAAGGAAAAATATATCATCCAAAGTAAAAATATTATTCCTATTAAATGAATAAAGGTGATATTCATAAATTTTTTTGATAAATTTAATAATCTTATGCGATACTTAATTTCATTAGTTGGATTATTTATTCTATTTTCATGTTCTTCTTCAGAAAAAGATAATTTTTCCGGTGATTGGAAATTAGTTAATTTATTTAGAGACAATGAAGCTATTCCCTCATTAGAGGGTCCTACAACCATCACATCTTTTAGATCTGATAATCTTGTTTTTTATTATAATACTTTGATGTACTATAAAGTCCAAGATGACAGTCTTTTTTTATATGATGAACAAACAAATGATTTATCTCGTGCCTTCAAATATGAGTTTATGGATGATGATATTTTATCTTTAAACTTTAGTCGAAAAATAAAATTAGATTCAGTAAAAACTACTGAAATAATTTATGAATCAATATGGTCAAAAGTAGATTAACATATATTCTTTTTATTTTATTCATTTCATGTCAGAATAAAGTCTTAATTAGCCAGTTAGAAATCATTGATGACTTAACATATTATAATGGAAATAAGTTTTCAGGTTTAGCAATAAAAAAAGACTTAGATGATAAATTAAGAGCTGAGGAAAAATATAATAATGGAATTAAGTTTTATACTAAGCTTTTTTATAAAGAAGGTCCAATTCAAAGTGAATGGGTTTATGGAAATAATAAGATTTCAGTTACTAGATTTTATAAAAGTGGTAGGACAGAAAGTAAGGAAACTTTTGATAAAGAACTTGTTAGAAATGGGACATCGTATCTTTATTATAAAAATGGAAACTTAAAAAGTGAATGGAATTTTAAAAATGGTTTAAGAGACGGTTTACAGAAAAATTATTTTGGAGATGGCACACTTTCAGATGAAACAGAAAATGTAAAGGGTGTACAAAATGGATTTATGAAAATATATGGAAGAGATGGTAAGCTAATTAAAGAAGTCTACTTCAAGAATGGTTTACAAGTAAAAATATAATTATGTTGAAACTGTTATTACATTTTCATCCCTTGAAACACTGAAGGAAACTAAATCACTATTAGCAGGTCCACTTACTTTTTCTCCTAATTTTGTGAATACTGCGTTATGACATGTACAAGTAAAGTTTTCATTAGAATATTTCCAACTTGTTCTACAACCATCATGAGGGCAACTACTTGAAAAAGCTCTAATTATATCTTGACCAACATTAACAAGAAGCATACCACCCTCATCAAATCTATACCATCCTCCAGTAGATTTCAATACAGAGAAACTTGGATGATTAAGTTCTATAGTATAAACATTACCATCAACAGTAAATCCGTTTTCTGAAACATTATTATTATTATTATCAGGGTCTATAATTTCCTCAGCTTCACTACATGCAACAAAAAAAGAGGTTCCTAAGCTTGTAAATAAAGCAGTCGATCCTGCACTCTTGAGAAATTTTCTTCTATTTTTCATAATAACATTAACGTTATTTATTACATATTGTTTTATAGACTTATCAGATACTGAAATTTAACAAACATCTGTGACCTATCAACAAAATATTTATCATCCTTATTAAGAATTTGATTCCCTCCAATATAAAATATAGTAAAAGGGTTTGGGGTCCACTCAAATAATGGCTGTAAAAATATTGAATCTGAAAAATCATTAAATTCAGTAGCTAGTCTCAAACCTAGGGATTTTGAAAATTGATATTTTGTGTTGAGTCTATTTATAAACCCTTTATAATAAAATTCATTTATTTCTATTTTTTTTAAACTTGAAAAACTAAATAGGTTTGAAACAGAAAAATTATTATTTAATTGTAGGCCTAAAGTGGCTCTAAAATTAAATTCTTTTCCTAACTCAGGATTTTCATCATTGAATGCTACATCTTTCCCAAAGCTTAAATCAGATCCAAAAGAAAGTAATTCAATAGGACTAGTGTTCAAACCTATTCTCGTAGAGGCATAATTTGAATATTTTTTATCTAAGTAATATGAAACAAAATCATAATCATGTGTAATGGAAATCTCGGTATTTCCTTTAAATCCAGCACTAATTTTACCATCTAAACTTATTACATCAAGTTTATTATTAAAGTTATGTAGCATGTCATATTTAATTGAGTACTCAATTTTTTGAAGAAATCTTTTTTCATAAAAGGACTCATAATTTTGAAAAAATGTAAGCCACTTTCTGTCATTTTTTACAGCAAATCCTACATCCGCCCTATACTCAGGATCTATATATTTATATCCTAAGTAGGTACGCCAATTTTCTGTATTTCTAGAAAGACCTATAAACATTCCATTGCCATTAAATTTTTCTCCATCAAGCCTGACAGAATATTCATTAAAATAATCATCGGATTCTATCCAATTATTTGTTGGCTCTTCATTATAGTTTTTAAGTAAATCAAAAGTCAGCCTTATACTATTTGTAATTTGAATAAGACCATCTAACCCAAACAGATTCCCGTATCCTCCTCCATTATAAGCTCTACTAGTTGAGATTAAACCAATTTTTGAGCCATTTTTTAAAATTCTTTGGTACCTTAAAACATTTACAATAGATTTTTTACCTTCACCAAAGTAAGATCTATCTCTACCAGCTATTAGATAGGGTGAATTATTATCTAATGATGATAAATAAAATAATCTAGATTTCTTTCCTTGGTTTAATAATTTTAATGCAAAAGCTGGGTCATTAATTGATCTAGAATAAAATGGTTGTAAGTCTGGATTATTAAGTTTTAATATATCAGTTCCCTTATTAAAAAACGGTCTTTTTTCAGGATAACTTAATGAGAAAGCAGAATTAACATCAATTTGCGTAACATCAGCTTCGACCTGAGAGAAGTCAGGATTAATTGCAAGCTCCAATGATAAACTTTTTGAAAGCTCAGCATTTATACTGATGCCTATATTGCTATTTATTTTTTCATAATCAATATTATCTGTATTCTTATTAAATTCACCCTCAATGCCACTTGTGATATATGGGATCAAATCAAGTTTTTTATCAATTTTGATATTTTCAAAGAAAACTTCATCATCAAATTGGCATGTGACACATGAGTTGTCTCTATCTGTTCTACTTGATGACATATTATAGTCAATATATTTTCTAAACAAACTAAACTTCCATTTCTGATCTTTACCACTTGGAAAAGGAAGTGATGAAAAAGGTATTTTCATTTCTACAAAATAACTATTGCCGCTAATTGATCCAGCAGATTCATATTCTAAATCAAATGATAAATCATATCTAGATTCTTCCTGTAATGCATTCATAACTCTTACATCTACTTGAGAACCATAAGGATTTGATCCAATAAAAAGATTATTTCTCCCGTCTCCATAAGTATCAATACTGATGCCAATTACATCATCATTAAAAATCCCAAAATCATCTCTTTTTCTGATTGATGCTCTTACGGTTTCTTTTGTTTCAGACTCAAATCTTAGATATATATGATAATCGGAATACAAAATGTAACCAGAAGTTTTTACAATAGGGTCAATATTATAACCAGGCTCAGTTTCATTATCAAGTTCTATTTTAATAGCATTTTCCCATTCATTAGAGTCTATTATTCCATCAATTTTTATTTTAGTATCTGATATTTTTTTTGGAAAGTGAACCTCTTGACCTTGTGTTGAAAAAAAAATAAAAGAAAGTATAAAAAATTTGAATAAAATTTTCATTGAATTTTTTTGCACGAATATACCCTATAATCATATAAGTTTTTCTTAAAAAATATAAATTTGTTTAATGCCAACATATTATATAACTACTCTTAATATTGCTATCCCCTTATTTGTTACACTTATTTTAATAGAAATTCTTTTTTCAAAAATATACAGAAAAGATTATGTGATAAGAAGTATGGACACTTTGTCTAGTTTATGTTCAGGCCTAACTAATATAATAAAAGATGTTCTTGGTTTAACTTTTATTATTATTTCCTATGGATACATGGTAGATCACCTTGCAATATTTAATTTGGAATCATCCATAATAGTTTATGTTATTGCATTTATTGGTATTGATTTTGCAGGATATTGGGTTCATAGGATTAACCACAGTATTAATTATTTTTGGAATCACCATATAATTCACCATAGCAGTGAAGAATTTAATTTAGCTTGTGCTTTAAGACAGTCTATTTCTAATTTTTTCTCTATTTCCTTTATTTTCTTGATTCCAACAGCTATTATAGGTGTACCTTCTGAGGTTATTGCAATTTTAGCTCCTCTTCATCTTTTTGCTCAGTATTGGTATCATACTAGATTAATTGGAAAGTTAGGCTTTCTAGAATATATAATTGTTACTCCGTCCCATCATAGGGTTCATCATGCAATTAATAATGAATATTTAGATAAAAATTTATCTCAAGTCTTTATAATATGGGATAAATTATTTGGAACTTTTCAAGAAGAACTTGAAGATGTGCCTCCTGTTTATGGGGTAAAGAGGCCATTAAGATCTTGGAATCCAATTCTTATAAATTTTTCTCACTTATTTCAATTAATTAAAGATGCATGGAGAACAAATAATATTCTAGATAAATTTAGAATTTGGTTTATGCCTACTGGATGGCGACCAAAAGATGTTATTTTAAAATATCCCTTAAACGATATTGAATCTCCATATGACTACAAAAAATATTACCCTAAATTATCAGAAAGTTTAAAACTTTGGTCATGGGTTCAATTTGGTATAATATTTTTATTTATTATGTATTATATAAACCATCTACACCTATTATTATTTAGAGATGCTATTTTATTTGCAATTTTTTTATTTACGTGTGTCTACAGTCTAACTAGTCTAATGGATAAGGAGAATAATTCTTGGATTTTTGAACTAATTAAAGCTTCATTTGGTACTAGTTTAATTTTATTCTCAAGCAATTGGACATTTATGAATGAATATATAACTAATGCAGATTTTATAATAATGATTTATTTTATTTTATCCCTTATTGTAGTATTATATTTTAATAAAGAAGAAATTCAATTAAAATCAAATAGTTAAACATCCATAAAAGGATATCTATAATCAGAAGGAGTATTGAATACTTCCTTTATAGTTCTGGGAGAAACCCATCTTAAAAGATTTAAATAAGACCCTGCTTTATCATTTGTTCCTGAAGCTCTTCCCCCTCCAAAAGGCTGCTGACCAACTACTGCGCCTGTAGGCTTATCATTAATATAAAAGTTTCCAGCTGAGTATTCCAGAGATTTATATGCCTTATCAATAGCTGCTTGTTCTGTTGCAAATATAGCTCCAGTAAGAGCATATGGAGAAGTTTCGTCTACTAACTCTAGAGTTTTATCATATTCTCTATCTTCATAGATATATATACATGTAACTGGCCCAAAAATTTCTTCAACCATAAGTTTGTTTTTTGGGTTCGAAGTAACAAATACTGTAGGATTTATAAAATACCCTTTTGATTTATCGTGTTCTCCACCGATTAGAAGTTTAAGATCTTTATCTTTTTTCCCATCCTCTATATAAGAAACTATTTTATCATAAGCTCTTTCTTCAATAACTGCATTCATAAAATTAGAGAAATCATCAGGTATACCAATTTTGATACTATTAATATCTCTTAATAGGTTTTCTTTGACGTCTCCCCAAAGAGATTTTGGGATATAAACTCTTGATGGAGCACTGCATTTTTGTCCTTGAAATTCAAAACAACCTCTAACTATTGCTGTTGAAACTTCTTTTGCTTTTGCAGATTTATGAGCAATGATGAAATCTTTTCCACCAGTCTCACCTACAATTCTAGGATAAGATTTATAAGAATTAATATTATTTCCAATCTCTTTCCATAGATGTTTAAAAACTCCTGTGCTCCCAGTAAAATGTAATCCTGCAAAATTTTTATCTTTAAATATCACATCTCCTGCTTCTGGACCATCAACAAAAATTAAATTAATAACTCCATCAGGGAGTCCAGCTTCTTTAAAGACATCCATAATTATTTTAGCTGAATAAATTTGAGGATATGCAGGCTTCCATATGACGGTATTTCCCATTAAAGCTGGGCTAGCGCATAAATTTCCAGCAATAGAAGTGAAATTAAAAGGACTTATAGCAAATATAAATCCCTCAAGAGGTCTATAATCTAATCTGTTCCACATTCCATCTGAAGATTCAGGTTGATTTTTATATATTTCTTCCATATAGGAAGCATTAAAATTTAAAAAATCAATAAATTCACATGCTGCATCTATTTCAGCTTGATAGATATTTTTAGATTGTCCAAGCATAGTAGAAGCGTTAATTTTTGATCTATAAGGTCCAGCAATCAACTCTGCTGCTTTTAGAAATATCGAAGCCCTACTCTGCCAACTCATTGATCCCCAGTTATTTTTTGCTTTTAGAGCTGATTTAATTGCCATCGATACATGAGATTTATCACCTTCATAAAAATCTCCAAGATGAAGATTGTGGTCATGAGGTGCAGTGATTTTTATCTTTTTTTCTGTAGTAATTTCTTTTCCATCAATAATCATGGGGATATCAATAGGTTTCCCCTTCATCTCACTAAGAGTATTAATTAGATTTTCTTTTTCTACTGACCCCTCTCTATATTCTTTGACTGGTTCATTTATAGGTATAGGTATTTCAAAATATGCGTTATTCATAGTTTATTTAAATGTTTATTTCCAAGTTTTTAACTCAATTTTATTTTTTGCTAGCTCTCTATTAGAATACATTGTGTCATAAGTTTCTAAATCTTTTTTAAGTTGATCATCTTTATCTAAAAATTCAAATATCTGATCAATAATATCTAGGGCTTCCTCCCTTAAAGAGTAGAAAATAAATTGATCTATATTCTTTGAATTTAATAATCCTGAATTTTTTAGGTAATAAATATGTCTTGAAGTTTTAGTTTGAGTGAAGTTAAGAATCATTTCAAGATCAGAGATTGAAACTTCTTTTTTCTTTGACAAAATATTTAAAATTCTTATTCTAGACACATCTGAAAAAGATTTAAATATTGTTTTGCCATATTCAATATTAAATTTTTTTAATCTCATAGATGTTAAATATTGTTATTAGAAACTATTCTAAATAAAAAAAACATATTTATTAAGTAATTTAGCATGTTATTTAAAAATAACATTGTAACATGACACTTAATAAAACTTTAATCTTAAAATTATTTGTTATCATTTCGTTAACAATTGTTTTTGATTCCTTCTCTCAGGGTCAAAAAAAAATAATTCAACTTTCAGGTGTTGTTGTTGGACAAGATAGTATTTCAGGCGTCGGAGGTGTTCATGTATATGTACCAAAGGCAGGTAGAGGTACTACCTCTAATCCCTATGGATATTTTGCAATGCCAGTATTGGCGGAAGATAGTATAATAGTTAGCGCAATAGGATATCAGAAACAAAGTTTTATAATGCCTGGAGATAAAGGTGTCTCTGTTACACTTTTTATTGAGTTAAAACCAGATACCACTGTCTTACCAGAGCTTGAAATTTTTCCATATCCTACCGAGGAACTATTCAAAAAAGCTGTTTTAGCTGTTGAACTTCCAAATAGGAGAGACCTTGAGAATCTAGATAAATCTCTAGATAAAGATTTATTAAGGCGAATGTATAATAACGAGCCAATGAGTGCTAATATGAATTATAAATATTTTATGGATCAGCAGATGATGGCAACATCAACTAAATATCAATTACCCTCAAACCCATTACTTAACCCTTTTGCATGGGTGAAATTTATTAAAGCTATAAAAAGAGGAGATTTCAAAAGAAAAGATTAATTACAATTTGATTGAATCATACCGTAGTTAATAATTTCATTATCTATTCTCATAGCATTATACCAGTCATTACAAGCAGATTCTTTATCTCCTAAATCATATTTTATTGTACCTCTATTTACATAATATTTAGCATTATTTGGTTTTAACTCAATGGCTCTATTTAAATTTTTTAAAGCTTCAATACTATTTCCCATTATAAAATTTGAAAACCCTTTCTCAAAAAAAACAATATCTTTTTTATCATTAATTTGAATTGCCGAATCATAGTAAATTATTGATATTTCATTCTTATCTAGAAATGAATAAGAATGACCCATATAAAAGTAATATTCAAAATTTCTATCTTTTTTCTCAACTTTATTAAGAATTTCGATAGCTTTTTGGTAATTGCCTTTATTATATTTTCTAATTCCTTTTTCCAAAATACCTATATTCATATCAATAGATAGAAAAATGAAAGCTATAATTATAATCATAGTAGCTCTGACAAGAATCGAACTTGTATCTAAAGTTTAGGAAACTTCTATTCTATCCATTGAACTACAGAGCCATTCAACAAAAATAAATTTCATTTATAAATAAACAATATAATTATTAGCTTTAAGTTTCATTGAAAAAATCACTATATGGCTGAAGAATTTAAAAAAAAGAAGGACGAAATATATAAGTTAGTTTTGGAGTTTGAGATGAAGATCAAGAATGATATTGATATTTACTATGATTCTGAGTCTTATGAGAAAATTACTAAATGGTACATAGATAATCATAAGTTCAAGCTTGGTCTTAAAGCTGTTAATTTTGCATTATCACAACATCAATTCTCTTCGGATTTATTAATTCAAAAAGCTAACATATTGATAGCTCTTCAAAAATTTTCTGATGCCTTATTTTCTTTAGAGAGAGCTCACTCACTAAATCCAACTGATGAAAATATATTTATATTAATGGGTCAGGTTAAAATAATTCTTGCTGAATATGAAGGAGCAATTTCTCTATTGAATGATGCACTTCAATATTCTGAAAATAAAGATGAGATAAATTATCAGATTGGATTAGCGTATCAATCTCAAAAAAAGTTTAAAGAAGCATCAGTATATTTCAAAAATGCAATTGAAATTAATATAAACCATGAAAATGCGTTATATGATTTAGCATATTGCCAAGAAATAAATGGTGAGCTTGAAAATAGTGTTCATTATTATAAAAAATTCATTGATGAGGATCCATATTCAGAGTATGCTTGGTTTAATCTTGGAAATATTTTTTTAAAATTAAAATATTATAAGAGAGCATCTGAAGCTTTTGAATTTGCAATCGCTATTGATGATGAATATTCAAGTGCATATTCAAGTTTAGCGGAGTCATATATACACCTAAAAGATTATAAATTATCTAAAAAATATTTTTATAAATCATTAGAATTGGATGGTCCTTCACCTGAAATATATTCATCGATAGGAAGAGCATACTACTATTTAGATGATCTTACAACATCAATTAAATATTTTCAAAAATCGATAAAAATTGATCAATTCTATAAAGAGTCTTATTACTGGCTTGGGAAATCTTTAGTATCTTTTGATAAGTGGTTTGAAGCTATTCATTATTTTAAAAAAGCTTTTAAACTAGATAATGAAAATATAAATTATATAAAATCCTTAGCTTTTGCTGAATTTAAAGTTGGGAATATGGTCTCTAGTGTTGAATTATATCAAAAAGCACTTGATCTTGATCCTTCTGACTTTAATATTTCCTTAGATTTTTCATTGATGTATTATGAAAGTGGAGATGTTGATAAGGCTATAAGTATTATTGAAGATTCTATCGATGAAGTCCCTCATGAGTCTTTACTCTATTATAGACTTGTGATTTATCTTATGGATGCTGGAAAGTATAAAGAATCTATTAATGTTTTAGAAAGTGCATTATCATTAAATTTTGATAATCATGAAGTACTTTTTGATTTTGTCCCTAACTTTGAATCACAATCTGCATTAATAAGGGTAATTAATCAGTATAGAAAGAATAATTTAAAATGAATTTTAATTTAAAAAATATACCTGAAAGAACTGAGAAACCTAGAGAAGATGGAATAACTATGGTTATAGATAAGGGTTCTAGTATTCAAGAATGTAAAAATTTAATTGAATCCTCTTCAAAATATATTGATTTTATAAAATTTGGTTGGACTACATCAAATTTTGCTACAAACCTTAAAGAAAAATTAAAATTATTTAGAGATGCAAATATCAATGTATATTTTGGTGGTACCCTTTTTGAAGCTTTTGCTATAAGGAATCAGATAGATGATTATATTAAAATTTTAAAAGAATATGACTTAAAGTATGCAGAAGTATCTGATGGTTCAATTTCCATACCTCATAAAAAGAAATGTGAATACATTGAAAAATTAGCTAATTATGTAACTGTATTTTCAGAGATTGGCTCAAAAGACGAAAAAAAAATTATACCTCCATATAAATGGATAAGACAAATGAGAGCAGAACTTAATGCTGGATCTTGGAAAGTAATTGGTGAAGCAAGAGAGTCGGGTAGTGTAGGCTTATTTAGATCTTCCGGAGAGGTAAGACAAGGACTTGTTGAAGAAATACTCACAGAAATACCAACAGAAAAGATCTTATGGGAAGCACCTCTTAAATCACAGCAAGTTTGGTTTGTTAAATTATTAGGTCAAAATGTTAATCTAGGTAACATATCTGGAAATGAGGTTATATCTTTAGAAACTATTAGAGTTGGTTTACGGGGTGATACTTTTAACCAATATCTCTAATATGATAATAAAAAATCGCCTATTACTTTTTTTAAAAGGTATGGCAATGGGTGTATCTGATTTAATTCCTGGAATTTCAGGAGGAACTGTGGCTTTGTTACTTGGAATTTATAAAAATCTAATTAACTCATTAAATTCTTTTAATAAAGAAACTCTTTTTTATTTTTTGACACTCAACTATAATAAACTTTCTAATCAATTAAATTTTAAATTTTTGATTCCAGTTTTTATTGGGATTATTACTTCAATTCTTTTATTTTCTAAAATAATTTCATTTTTAATTATTAATCATAAAATATTATTATTTAGTTTCTTTTTTGGTCTAATTTTTTTTTCATCATTAAAAATTATATTTGACTTTAAGCCTAAATCAATAAAAAGCAATCTTATTATAATTTTAGGTTTTTCTTTTGGATTTTTTATATCACTAATTAACCCAATAAATACTTCAGATAGTTTTTTATCTATTTTTCTTTCTGGATTTGTAGCAATTTCTGCTATGCTTCTTCCTGGAATTTCTGGTAGTTATATTTTATTGATGATTGGGAAATATGAGTTTATGTTAGAATCTATTTCTAATCTTTATATTGATAATATTTTAATTTTTTCCATAGGTGCCTTTCTTGGCGTTTTATCCTTTTCTAAAATTATTTACTGGCTATTAAATAACTACTATAATTCAACTATTTTCTTTTTGTCAGGTTTGATGTTAGGTGCCTTAAATAAAGTTTGGCCTTGGACTTATAATGAAAAGTTATTTTTTCCAATGGAATATTATAGAGTTACTGGTGAAAATAATTTATTTATATTTTCTTTATTAATATTTATATTGACAGGATTTATAGGATATAATATTAAATCAAAATGAAAAAATTTGGATTAATAGGAACGCCATTAACACATTCTTTCTCTCAAGGGTATTTCAAGAATAAGTTCAAAGAAGAAAATATTTTAAATTCAGAGTATAAAAACTATGAAATTGATAAAGTATCATATATTAGGAATTTAATAAAAAAAGAAAAAAATATTTGTGGATTAAACGTTACTATCCCATACAAAGAACAAGTAATACCATACTTGGATAATACAGAATCTGTTGCAAAAGAAATAGGGTCAGTAAATGTCATAAATAAAGAAAATAAAAAACTTATAGGGTACAATACTGATTATGTTGCATTTATGTATTCATTAAAATTATGGTTACCTCATTTAGAATTTTCATCTATTGTTTTAGGTACGGGAGGAAGCTCAAAAGCTATAAAATATGCTCTCAAAGAATTGAATATTCCTTCACTATTTGTATCAAGGAAACCAACTAGTTCAGAAATTTCTTATGATGAACTATTAAAAGGAGATTTTATAAAAAATAATAAATTAATTATAAATACAACACCTTTGGGCATGTTCCCAAATATAAATATCCATCCTTCTTTTAATTTTAAATTACTTTCTAAAAATCATTATGTTTATGATTTGATTTATAATCCAGAAATTACTTTATTTCTTAAATTATCAATGGATAATGGATCTAAAATTAAAAATGGATATGAAATGCTTGTAAAACAAGCAGAGCTATCATGGGAAATATGGAATAAATAATTTTTAAAATTGGACTTTAAAATACATTCAGAATTTTCTCCTAGAGGTGATCAACCAAAGGCTATTGATGAATTGGTTAAGGGAATCAATAATAATGAAAAGAGTCAAGTTTTATTAGGTGTCACAGGTTCTGGTAAAACATTTACAATGGCAAATGTTATTCAAAAAATCAATAAACCAACTTTAATTATTTCTCATAATAAAACACTTGCCGCCCAATTATATGGAGAATTAAAATCTTTTTTTCCAAATAATTGTGTTGAATATTTTATTTCCTATTATGATTATTATCAACCTGAAGCCTATATTCCAAGTTCTAATGTTTATATAGAAAAAGATTTATCAATTAACGAACAAATTGAAAAGTTGAGGTTGAGTGCAACATCATCTTTGCTTTCTGGAAGGAATGATGTTATTGTAGTTGCCTCTGTATCATGCATTTATGGTATTGGTAACCCTGAAGATTTTGGTAAAAATGTTATTGAAATAGGTGTTGGGCAAAATATTTTATTAAAAGAGCTATTATTTTCTTTAGTAGATATTTTATATGAAAGGTCTCATGAATCAGATTTTAAAAGGGGAACATTTAGATTAAGAGGAGACACTCTAGATATATACTTAGCATATGCTGATTATATTTTGAGAATTATTTTTTGGGGAGATGAAGTGGAATCTATTCAAAAAGTAGACCCATCTACTGGTAGGTCTATTTCTACCGAAGATTCAATTAAAATATATCCTGCAAATTTATTTGTCACCTCAAAAGATGTAATTGATAAAGCATTAAATGAAATTGAGAATGATTTAGAAAAACAAATTCTGTTTTTTGAGAAAGAAAGAAAGTTTAATGAGGCTAAGAGGATTAAAGAAAGAACTGAGTTTGATATTGAAATGATAAATGAAATAGGATATTGCTCTGGTGTTGAAAATTATTCAAGATATTTTGATAGAAGAAAACCAGGGAAGAGACCTTTCTGTCTAATTGATTATTTTCCTGATGATTTTATGCTTTTTGTTGATGAAAGTCATGTTACTATTCCTCAAATAAGAGCTATGTGGGGAGGTGATAGATCTAGAAAAATGAATCTTGTAGATTACGGATTTAGACTACCATCAGCCTTAGATAATAGGCCATTAAATTTTCAAGAGTTTGAATCTCTTATTAATAAAGTTGTATTTGTTGGAGCCACTCCTTCTGATTATGAGCTTAACTCTTCAGGTGGATCAATTGTTGAACAAATAATTAGACCTACTGGTTTACTTGATCCTCCTATTGAGGTAAGAAAAACAGAAAATCAAATAGATGATATTATTAATGAAATATTTAAAAGAGTTGAAAAATCTGAGAGAGTTTTGATAACCACTCTTACTAAAAGAATGTCTGAAGAACTTAATAAATATCTTAATAACAGTGGAATCAAAGCTAGATATATGCACTCTGAAATAGATTCTTTGGAGAGAGTCAAGATTCTTAGGGAATTAAGATTAGGTACTTTTGACGTGTTAGTTGGAGTTAATTTATTGAGAGAAGGTCTAGATTTACCAGAAGTTTCTTTAGTTATTATTTTAGATGCTGATAAAGAAGGATTTTTAAGAAATGAGAAATCCTTAATTCAAACTGTTGGTAGAGCAGCTAGAAATGTAAAAGGATTAGTTATAATGTATGCTGACAAAGTAACAAAATCTATGAAATCAACAATTGATGAAACTAATAGAAGAAGAAAAATACAGCATTCATATAATATTGAACATGGTATTACACCAAAAACTATTGTCAAATCAAAAGAAAAAATATTAGAGCAAACAACTGTTGCTCATCAGGAGAATTCTAAAATAAAATTTGTTTCTGATCTTCAAATTGATCCTGTAATAAAAGATATGTCCAAAAAAGAAATTGAAAATATTATAGAAAAGAATAAAATTGAGATGAGTAAAGCTGCTGAGAATCTAGACTTCTATGAAGCAGCTAGATTGAGAGATGAAAATATTGAATTAATTAAAATAATATCTCAAAAATCAGATTCTAGGTAATTTCCATCCATTATTATAACTAGGAATTATTAAATCATTTGCTGAAGAATTATCAAAATTATTTTTTTCCTCATTCCATCTGATTTTTGATCCACTTCTAAAAGCAACATTACCCATATGAGCAACTTTTGAAACTTGGCTTCCACTTTCTATTCCACAGTTTAAAATTGATGGGTCATTTTTTTTAATGCTATCTACAAAGTTTTCTGTATGTAAATCAAGAGCATTGCCATACTTTTTTCTAACATCATCCCAGTTAAAAGTAGTCCTAGGGACATCTTCAATAAATAAGTCTCCACTATTACGGTGATCTTTCTCTGGAATTACTTCCCATCCAGTCCTATTTACTACAATAGTTCCTTTATCTCCAATGAATGCTATCCCTTCACTAAGTCCATAATTTCCACCATCAATTCCATTTGCATGTTCCCATAACATTGTAAAATCTTTATATTCATATATAGTTTGAAGAGAATCTGGCGTCTCAGTATCTTGATTAGGGTAAGCAAACTTACCTCCAGCTGCAGAAATTGATAAAGGATTTTTTGCATTCATCCCCCAAAGTGCTATATCAATTTCATGAACTCCCCAGTCAGTCATTAGGCCACCAGCGTAATCCCAGTACCACCTAAAACTACCATGGAATCTATTTTTATTAAACTTTCTTAAAGGTGCAGGACCTAACCACATATTATAGTCTATTCCTTTAGGGGTATCAGTATCTTTTAAATTATCTACCCATCCATACCAACCCATATAAGCCCATACTTTTACTAATCTTACTTTGCCTATTTCTCCTGACCATAAATAATTCATCGCTTCTTTGTATTGACCTCCGCTTCTTTGCCACTGTCCAACTTGAATACATTTTTTTGCTTCTAATGAAGCTTTTAACATTATATCTGCTTCTTCAATTGAATTTGAAATAGGTTTCTCACAATATATATGTTTATCTGCACTAAGAGCATCTACTAAATTTAAACAGTGCCAGTGATCAGGTGTACCAATAACAACAGCATCAATATCTTTATTTTCTAATAACTTTCTGTAGTCTTTATAGATTTTAGGTTTTTTACCAGTAATATCTTTTACATTTTCTGATCTTTCTTCTAGAACCTTATCATCAACATCGCAAAGTGCTATACAGTCAGTTTCACTGTTTTTTAAAATTGATCTCATATCACTCCAACCCATACCTTTACACCCAATTACTCCAAAATTAATTTTATCGTTTGATGATATTTTTGATCTATTATTAGCAATTAACTCAAGAGGTGTATTAAAAAGAAACTGAGATCCAATCCCAATTTTAGCAGCATTCTTAATAAATCCTCTTCTATTATTCATTGGTAATTATTTTAATCTATTATTTACTTCTTCCCAATTTACAAGATTAAAGAAAGCATCTACATACTCAACTCTTTTATTTTGATAATTAAGATAGTAAGCATGTTCCCATACATCAATACCCATTAAAATATTACTCGAGTCATTACAAATCCCAGGCATTAAAGGATTATCTTGATTAGCAGTTGAGCATATCTCAAGATGATCATCAATTTGACATAACCATGCCCATCCTGAACCAAATCTTGTCATTGCTGCAGTTTTAAATTTTTCTTTAAAATTATTTATATCTCCAAAACTAGATTCTATCAGACCTTTTACTTTTCCAGTTGGTTCTCCACCACCATTTGGGGAAAGAATTTCCCAAAATAACGAATGATTGTAATGACCACCTCCGTTGTTTCTTACAGTAATATTATCTGAATGTTTTGTACATAGATCCTCTATAGATAACCCTTCAAGACTAGAATTTTCAATTGCATTATTGAGATTTGTAATGTAAAGGTTATGATGTCTTTTATGGTGAATTTCCATAGTTGTAGAATCAATATGAGGTTCAAGAGCATCATAAGAATAAGGTAAATCAGGTAAATTGAATGACATTGTTTTTTTTTTTAATTAAAATTAAATTATTAATGAATTTAAGAATTTTACTTTAAATACTGAAGGTTCAGCTTCTTAATTTAAAGAAAAAAGATTCTAATAGATTTTTTGATTCAGATTCAAGAATATTTGAAACAATTACCAGTTTTTTATTTAGTTCTTTCTTTGATTTCTTTAAATATCCTTTCTCCTTATCGTCTAGAGCATAAACTACTTTATTTATTTTAGAGAGATGTATAGCCCCACTACACATCATACAAGGCTCTAGTGTCACATAAAGTTCACATTCATTTAAGTATTTACTACCTAATTTATTTTGCGCAGAAGTAATTGCTATCATTTCTGCATGTGCTGTGGCATCATTTAGTCTTTGAGATTGGTTATGACCTTTACTAATCACTTTATTATTATGAACTATTACAGCTCCAATTGGTATTTCTTCTTCCTCATAAGCCGATTTAGCTTCTTTAAGAGCCATTTTCATAAAATATTCATGGTTGTTTTTTAATATATTCATAACTAGTGTAAGATTATAAAAAAAATTAACGCATTCTTTATAATTCTATTAATTTTGTTGAAAATCATTATCTATGTTAAGAACACATAATTGTGGAGAGTTAAGAAAAAAAGATATAAAGTCTAACGTTATTTTATCAGGTTGGGCTCATAAAATTAGAGATAAAGGAAAAGTAATTTGGATTGATATTAGAGATAGATATGGAATTACGCAATTAATTTTTGAAGAGGAATTCTCTGGAAAAAATATTTTTGAATTAGCAAAGAAATGTGGACGAGAGTATGTAATTAAAATTAAAGGAAAAGTTTTTGAGAGACTCTCTAAAAATCCAAATATTGATACAGGAGATATAGAAATAAAAGTTTCTGAAATGGAATTCTTAAATAAATCAGATATCCCTCCATTTACTATAGAAGATGAAACAGATGGAGGAGAAGATTTAAGAATGAAATATAGATATCTAGATTTAAGAAGATCTCCGCTCCAAGAGAATATAATTCTTAGACATAGCCTAATGCAAGAAACAAGAAATTATCTTAATTCTAAGGATTTTCTAGAAATTGAAACACCAGTATTGATTAAATCCACACCCGAGGGTGCAAGGGATTTTATAGTTCCTTCAAGAATGAATTTAGGGGAGTTTTATGCTTTACCTCAATCTCCACAGACATTTAAACAACTTCTTATGGTTTCTGGATTTGACAAATATTATCAGTTAGTTAAATGTTTTAGAGATGAAGATTTAAGAGCAGATAGACAACCTGAGTTTACACAAATAGATTGTGAAATGTCATTTGTTAATAGAGAAGATGTATTAGTAAATTTTGGAGGTCTTATAACTTGGTTATTTAAAAATATATTAGATAAGGATTTAGGTGAAATACCTATTATGGAGTATGATGATGCAATTAGATTATATGGATCTGATAAACCTGATTTAAGGTTCGGGATGAAATTCAATGATTTAACGTCAAATGTTAAAGGAAAAGGATTTAAAGTATTTGATGATTCTGAAGTTATTTTGTCAATTAATGTAGAAGGATGCAGTAATTACTCTAGAAAACAGATAGACGAACTTACTGAATTTGTGAAAACACCTCAAATTGGCTCTAAAGGTTTAGTTTATATTAAAAACAATGAGGATGGGACATTAAAATCTTCTGTAGATAAATTTTATTCTACAGATGATTTAAAGAAAATTGCTAATGAAAATAATTCCAATCCTTCAGATTTAATATTAATTCTAGCAGGAGAGAAAAACCAAACTTTTTCTGCTATGTCATCTTTGAGACTTCTTATGGGGGATAAATTAAATTTGAGAGATCCAGATATTTTTAATCCTGTATGGATTGTAAATTTTCCATTAGTATCCTGGGATGAAGAATCAAAAAGATACCATGCTATGCATCACCCATTTACATCACCAATTATAGATGATATTGATCTCCTTAACTCGAGCCCAGAAAAAGTTAGAGCTAATGCTTATGACTTAGTTATAAATGGTGTAGAAATTGGAGGAGGATCAATAAGAATTCATGATAGAATACTTCAAGAAAAAGTTTTTGAAATTTTAGGATTTTCAAAAGAAGAAGCTAATAAACAATTTGGATTTTTATTAGATGCATTCAAATATGGTACACCTCCACATGGAGGAATAGCATTTGGTTTTGACAGGCTTTGTGCTCTTTTCAGTGGAAAAGAATCTATAAGAGATTTCATAGCATTTCCTAAAAATACTTCAGGAAGAGATGTAATGATAAATTCTCCCTCAGAGATTGATAAAAATCAATTAAAAGAATTAGGATTATAATTAACTCTATTTTCTTTGAATATTTTCAAATAATAGATTTTCCCAACCTGGTGTATTTCTTTTTTCTTCATCAACTATTTTCTTAACGTCTTCTAATAATTCTCTTGCATCAAAAATTATTCCATCTTTTATGGTTTTTGATACTCCTCCAACCCTTATTACTTCATTTCCCTCTAATTTTATATCACCTGTTGCATATAGATATTTAAGATTCTTTAATGGATTCTGATCCATAATAATAAGATCAGCAAATTTTCCAGTTTCTATAGTACCAATTTTACCTTCCATTCCAATAGCTTCTGCAGCATGTAGAGTAGCTGATCTTATTACCTCCATTGGATGAAAACCCGCCTCTCTTAGTAACTCTAATTCTTGAATATATCCAAACCCATAAAGATTGTACATATAACCTGAATCTGCACCAGCGGTTACTCTTCCTCCTCTGTTTTTATATTCATTAATAAAAGTCATCCATATTTTATAATTTTCTTTCCATACTGTTTCAAGTTCTGATCCCCAATCATAATAAGCAGCAGCATGAGAATCTCTTGCAGGTAGGAAAAACTTAAGAAGCTTTGGTCTTGTATAATCTTTGTGCCAAGGAAGACTACTAGCTCTTTGAACATCCCTAAATACACTATAAGGAACAAAGGTTACATCTATAGTAAAGTCTAAAGAAATTAACTCATTCATTACATCATTCCACTTTTTGGAATAGGGCTCGGCTGCTTGCTCCCAAAGTTTTCCTGCCTCTTCGAAACGATTCCCTTCATTCATATAATTATATTCTAAAGGATAATTTTGAACTGTTTTATTTTCAAATAATGCTTCTGGTAGACCATACCAGTGTTCCATTGTTGTAAGACCATTTCTAGCAGTTTCGAGAACATTCATTTCTGCAACATTCATTTGAGCATGATGACAAGCAGATCTCAATCCTAGTCTTTTGTTTTCTTGGAGAGCTGCCCTAAAGATATCAGGTCTTGAACCAAAAAACTTAATACCATCTGCTCCTCTATCTGCATTTTCTCTAACCCATTCTATTGCTTCCGAAGGAGAGTTTATTCCATTTTTTGCTCCCTGTCCAAAACTAGTATAAGCTAATATTCTTGGAGCAGTTATATTATTTTTTTTACTTTCTTCTTTTTGATTAAGAACCCAATCTAGTCCTTGTCCACATGATGGGTCTCTTATGGTTGTAATTCCATGAGCCATCCAAAGTTTAAATACGTATTCAGCTGTTCCTTCTCTTTGTGAAGAAATATGTCCATGCATATCAATAAGTCCTGGCAAAACATATTTGCCATGTGCGTCAATTTCTTTAGCTCCATTTTCTGCAATGGGTCTTCTGCTTTCTTTTATCTCAAGACCAGGATACCCTACATTTCTTATACTTTTGATAATGTTTTTTTCAATTACTATATCGACTGGCCCAGTTGGAGGAGCACCATTTCCATTTATTAATGTTGCACCTCTGATGATTAATTGATTAAAAGGCCCTTCACCTCTATATCTTTCTGGAGCTTTTTCAATTTGCCCAAAAACATAATTACTTAATGTGATAAAAAGAATAAGTATAGTTTTTTTCATTGTATTAGGTTAAAATTGGTACTAAATTTATTTAATATAAAATTTAAAAATTACAATTAAAAATAATGGCTCTCACTTATTCACAAATGTTACCACTCAACACAGAGTTACCTAAATTCAAATTATTAAACGTTTTAACTGATAAAGATTATTCAACTGAAAGTCTTAAATCAGAAAAAAATACTGTAGTAATGATTATATGTAATCATTGTCCATATGTAATTCATTATCATGATGAATTAAAAAAAATAATAATGGATTATAGTGATAGGCTTAGATTTATTGCAATTAGTTCTAATGATATTGAAAATTACCCTGAGGATTCTCCTAAAAAAATGAAAAGACTATTTATCGATTTAGGTATTTCTATTCCATATTTATTTGATGAAACGCAAGAAATCGCAAAATTATTTCATGCTGAATGTACTCCTGAATTTTACTTATATAATTCAAAAAACTTATTGGTTTATAGAGGTAGATTAGATTCATCCTCACCAGGTAATTCCGAAGAGATTAATGGTAAAGATTTAAGAAATGCAATTGAATCTACATTAAAAAATAAAGAAGTAGATATAAATCAATTTCCAAGTATGGGTTGTAATATAAAATGGAAGTAAAAAATGATTTAATTTTTATCTATTCATTTAGATAAAAAATATCTATAATTGCTTTCTATTTATCAAAAAAAGCAGATTATGGAAGGAAATAAAATACAATTTAAAGATGGAAACCTCATCGTACCTAATGAACCAATAATACCGTTTATTGAGGGGGATGGTATAGGGGTAGATATTTGGCCGGCTAGTAAATTAGTTTTGGATTCAGCGGTTGAAAAAGCTTATTCAGGTTCAAAGAAAATTATATGGAAAGAAGTATTAGCAGGTGAAAAAGCTTATAATAATACTGGAGAATGGTTACCTCAAGAAACACTTGATCTATTTAATGAATATTTAGTGGGTATTAAAGGTCCTTTAACAACACCTGTGGGAGGAGGTATTACTTCATTGAATGTTGCTTTAAGACAAAAGTTAGATTTATTTGCTTGTGTACGACCTGTAAGATGGTTTAACGGAACTCCATCTCCTGTTAAAAACCCTTCTACTACCGATATGGTTATTTTTAGAGAAAATACTGAGGATATTTATGCAGGAATAGAATTTGAAAATGGAAGTGATAATAACAAAAAGCTTAAAGATCTACTCAAAGAAAATTTTTCCGAGAGATTTGATAAAATAAGATTTCCTGATTCTGTTGGATTAGGTATTAAACCAATATCTGTTGAAGGAACTTATAGATTAGTAAGGTCTGCTATAAATTATGCAATAAAACAAAATAGAAGCTCAGTGACTTTGGTACACAAGGGAAATATAATGAAGTATACCGAAGGAGCATTTAGAGATTGGGGATATAAGATTGCAAAAGAGGAGTTTGGAGCTGTTGATTATGAAGGGGGACCATGGCAAGTAATTAAGAATGGTTCAAATCAGTTAATAATAAAAGATGTGATTGCTGACGCATTCCTTCAGCAAATTTTATTAAGACCAAAAGAATACTCAGTCATTGCTACAATGAATCTTAACGGTGATTATATTTCAGATGCATTGGCAGCCATTGTTGGTGGTATTGGAATAGCACCAGGAGCAAATATTAATTATCAAACTGGACATGCTATCTTTGAAGCTACACATGGTACAGCTCCAAAATATGCAGGACAAGATAAAGTAAATCCTGGCTCAGTGATTTTATCAGGAGCAATGATGTTAGAGCATTTAGGATGGAATGAGGCTAAGGATCTTATACATAAAGGTTTAACAAAATCAATAGAATCAGGAAAAGTTACATATGATTTTGAAAGATTAATGGATAATGCTACTCTTTTGTCTTGTTCTGACTTTGGTCAAGAGATTGTGAATAACATGTAATTATTTAATTAATGTCAAAAGATAAAGTTTACGTATTTGATACAACATTAAGAGATGGTGAACAAGTTCCTGGGTGTCAACTTAATACTAAAGAAAAAATAGAGATTGCTCTTGATTTGGAGTCTTTAGGAGTAGATATTATTGAAGCTGGTTTTCCTATTTCAAGTCCTGGAGATTTCAATTCTGTTTCTGAAATTTCTAAAGTGGTCAAAAAACCAATAATATGTGCTTTATCTAGAGCTGTTATTTCTGATATAGATATGGTTAATTTAGCATTAAAAAATGCTAAAAGAAAAAGAATTCATACAGGAATTGGATCATCAGATATTCACATAAAACATAAATTTAATTCAACGAGAGAAAAGATATTAGAACAAGCTGTTGCAGCTGTTAAATATTCAAAAAAGTTTTTCGAGGATGTAGAATTCTATCCAGAAGATGCAGGAAGAGCAGATCAAGATTTTTTGTGTAAAATGGTTGAGGAAGTTATAAAAGCAGGAGCAACTGTAATAAATATTGCTGACACTACTGGTTATAATTTACCAGAGATGTATGGAAAAAAAATAAAATACTTAATGAATAATGTTCCTAATATTGATAAAGCAATTATATCTGTACATTGTCACAATGACCTAGGTCTTGCTACAGCAAACTCAATTGCCGGCCTTCAAAATGGTGCCAGACAATTTGAGGCTACTATTAATGGAATTGGGGAAAGAGCAGGAAATACATCTCTTGAGGAGGTTGTTATGGCATTAAAATCACATCCAGATCTAAATCTCGATACAAATATTGATTCAAAAAAAATAGTACCAATTAGTAAAAAGGTCAGTAGATTGATGAATATGCCTATTCAAAGAAATAAAGCAATTGTAGGAGCAAATGCATTTGCACATTCATCTGGAATCCATCAAGATGGGTTTTTGAAGAATAGAGATAATTACGAGATTATTAATCCTGAAGATGTTGGCTTAAAAGCTTCATCAATTGATTTAACTGCTAGAAGTGGAAGAGCAGCTTTAAAACACAGACTTGAGTTACTCGGTTTTAGCTTTTCTAAAGTAGAATTAGAAACTATTTATATTAATTTTATTGAAATGGCTGATGAAAAAAAACTTCTTCATGATGAAGATCTTTACGAGCTAATGAAAAAATATAAATAATGGGAAAAACCCTTTTTGAAAAAGTTTGGGATAATCATTTGGTTGATTCTATTCCCAATGGACCTAGCATTCTCTATATAGACAAACATCTAATTCATGAAGTTACTAGTCCTCAGGCATTTGCAGGTTTGAATAAAAGAGGGTTAAAAGTTTTTAGACCAGACAAAACTGTTGCCACTGCTGACCATAATGTTCCTACTATAGATCAGCATTTACCTATTAAAGAAGCATTATCTCGAAATCAAGTTGATACATTAAATAAAAATTGTAATGAACATGGAATTGATTTATATGGTTTAGGGCATAAGTATCAGGGTATTGTTCATGTAATTGGCCCAGAATTAGGAATTACTCAACCTGGAATGACTATAGTTTGTGGAGATAGTCATACTTCTACACATGGAGCTTTTGGTTCTATTGCATTCGGAATTGGGACAAGTGAAGTTGAGATGGTTCTTTCTACTCAATGTTTACTTCAAAATAAACCTAAAACAATGCTTATAGAAATAAATGGTGAGTTAAGTGAAGGTGTTTATTCAAAGGATATAATATTATATATAATTTCTAAAATTACTGCTTCTGGGGGGACAGGTTATTTTGTTGAGTATTCAGGATCTGCTATTCGTTCTCTCTCAATGGAATCTAGAATGACAATCTGTAATATGAGTATAGAAATGGGAGCTAGAGGTGGAATGATAGCCCCAGATGATGTGACATTTGAATATCTTAAGGGTAAGAAATTTTCACCAAAAGAAGAAAAATTTGAAATTGAAGTTGAAAAATGGAGAAATTTAAGATCTGATAAAGATGCAGAATATGATAAAGTTATAAAGTTTGATGCCAAAGATATTGAGCCAATGATAACATATGGTACTAATCCTGGTATGGGTATTAAAATTAAAGATCCTATTCCAGATAAAGCAATAAATACATCAGATGAATCATTTATCAAATCATTAAATTATATGAATTTAAAGTCAGGGGAGAGATTAGTTGATAAAAAAATAGATTATGTTTTTATTGGTTCTTGTACTAATTCTAGAATAGAAGATTTAAGAATTGCCTCCAATATTATTAATGGAAAAAAGAAATCTGATCATGTTAATGCTTGGGTAATTCCTGGATCAAAATCTGTTGAAAAAATTGCAATTGAAGAAGGTTTAGATATAATTTTTAGAAATGCAGGCTTTGATTTCAGACAGCCTGGTTGCTCAGCTTGTCTTGCTATGAATGAAGATAAGATACCAAAAGGAAAATATTGTGTTTCTACATCAAATAGAAACTTTGAGGGAAGGCAAGGTCCTGGTTCAAGAACTTTTTTAGCAAGTCCAGCTACTGCTGCATTATCAGCTGTAAAGGGTTATGTAACTGATATAAGAGATAATAATTAATATGGATAAATTTAAAAAACTTGATTCTACCATAATGCCTCTAAATATTGAGAATATAGATACTGATCAAATAATTCCTGCTAGATTTTTAAAAGCAGTAACAAGAGATGGTTTTGGTGATAATTTATTTAGAGATTGGAGATATGATAATAATCAAAATTTAATTGAAGATTTTAATTTAAATAAAATTAAGAATGATTCTAAAATTCTTCTTGCAGGAAGAAATTTTGGATGTGGTTCAAGTAGAGAACATGCAGCATGGGCTATTTATGATTATGGATTTAGGGTTGTTTTGAGTAGTTTTTTCGCTGATATTTTTAAAAGCAATGCTCTTAATAATGGTTTACTAGTTATACAATTTGATCAAAAAACAATTGATGAGATTTTCAAAAAAATATCAGATGATATTCATTCTTCATTTTCTGTTGATTTGGAAGAACAAAGATTTTTTTCTGAAGATGGTTTTTTTGATGAAAGATTTGAAATAAATGAATATAATAAAACCTGTTTGATTAATGGATTTGATAATATTGATTACTTATTAAATATAAAAGATAAAATTCTAAAATTTGAAGAAAGTAAACCATGAAAAAGATTGCTGTTTTAGAAGGTGATGGTATTGGGCCTGAGGTAATGCAGGAAGCCCTTAAGATATTAGATATTATTTCTGATAAAACAAATATTAAATTTCATTATGATAAAGGTTTAGTGGGTGCAGCAGCTATTGATGCTGAAGGTCATCCGTTTCCTGATTCAACTAAAAAAAACTGCAAGGATTCTGATGCAATTTTATTTGGAGCTATTGGTGATCCAAAATATGATAATAATCCTAAGGCAAAAATGAGACCAGAGGATGGCCTTTTGGAAATGAGGAAATTTTTAGGGCTTTATGCTAATGTAAGACCTGTGAAAACTTATGAATCTCTCATAGAGGCATCTCCATTAAAAAAAGATATTATTTCAGGAACAGATTTTGTGGTTTATAGAGAATTAACTGGAGGTATTTATTTTGGTAATAAAGCAATTTCTAATGATAGAAAATCTGCATTTGATACTTGTTCATATACTTCAAAAGAAATTGAACGAATTTCTCATTTGGCTTTTAAAGAAGCGCTTAAAAGAAAAAAGCAATTAACATTGGTAGATAAGGCAAATGTTTTAGATACATCTAGGTTATGGAGAGAGATAGTCCAAGAAATATCTAAGAAATATATTGATGTAAAAGTCACATATCTATTTATAGACAATGCTGCTATGAAAATCATTACTAATCCAAAAGATTTTGATGTGATACTTACAGAAAATATGTTTGGAGATATTATTACTGATGAAGCATCAGTAATAACTGGTTCATTAGGTATGCTTCCTTCAGCTTCGATAGGGGATAAAGTATCTTTATTTGAGCCAATACATGGTTCTTATCCTGATGCGGCTGGAAAAAATATAGCAAATCCTATGGCAATGATTTTATCTACAGCTTTAATGTTAGACTTATCATTTAATATGAAAAAAGAATCAGAAATAATTATTAAATCTGTAGAGGAAGCGCTTAATAATGGTTTTGTGACTCAAGATATAAATCAAAAAAAATATTATTCAACAAATGAAGTTGGGAATTGGATTTCTGAGAGAATTAGGGGCTATTTTTAACTTTTCTTAATAAAATACTTTTTGATTACTCATTAAATTTAATTTATTTTAAGTATGAATAGATTATTAATATTTGTTTTATTCTTAATATCGACACCTGTTTTTTCACAAGAAATTAATGAGAAAAGAAGTATTGAACTTTATCCTAATCCAGCATCTGAATATATAAATTTAAAACTTAATGCAAATTTTAAGACAGATGATTATGATCTTTCTATTCATTCATTAATTGGTAATCAAATGAATTTTAATAAGGAAATTATATCTGATAATGAGTTAAGAATATTTCTTGAAGAGTTTAATAATGGATATTATTTCTTAATTCTTGATAATAAAATTCTTGACAAAAGAGAAATTATTAAATTTTCCAAAAATTAATTTACTGAACTTCTAGAATAATTATTTTCAAATAAATCTCTATATTTTTTTGCTAATTCTGAACTAGGCTTTTTATTATATGCTCTTGCAAGAGTGTTTAGAGATACTAAATTCTTCTGAATTTCATACTTATCATTAATCTTATTATCAAAATAATAATTTAATAGTTCATCAGACCTTTGGCTAATAATTTCAGCTATTTCATTTGCTAAACTTTCTGTATCAAAATTTGCTTTAATTTCTAAATCTATTAAAAAGTCAACTAATTGAACTGAGAAATGATCATACATTATAGCCTCATCTGGAATTAATTCTATTGATTTTTTTATAACTTCAAGTGCCCTATCATATTGTTTATTAGAAATTAAACTTTTAATTAATGTATTAAATGTAGATCTATAATTCATTATAAATCCTCTATGATCTTCTGAGAAGTAAGCATTTGGGTTGTTTAGTTCTCTCCAATATGACTTATTAATAATATTTGAATACATTAATTCAGTGTTTATGATACTCCCTGAATTAGGATTTAAAACAGGAAATAACCTGTACGCAAAACCTTCTTGTACAACATTTCTTTTTAGATCTAAATTTATTCCATTTAATGAAGTATTATTAAAATAAATGGGTCTTTCCCAATTATTAGCTTGTAATAAATCTAAAAATGCTAAATCTTTTTTTTCTAGTCCACTTTTGTTACTTTTTAGACTTATGAAAAGTGTGTCTTGTTTAATTTTATTTAATTTTTGAGGTATTAATTTTTCAGTATTACCAATGGATAACCAAAATGATTTTGATGGAATAGAGTTGTAGTTACTTGCTGATGTTGCTACTTGAATAGCTTTGCTATTCCTCTTAACTAAGTTTATGTAGCCTTTAAGATTAATTGCTACATTTTGAATTTTAGGATTATTTACATAAGGTAAATAATCATTTAAGCCTCCCTGAATATAATTATCAAGAGATATAGAAAAATTAATTTTTTCAGAATCATTCTTCTTTGACATCATTTGTTCAATGTACCAGTCAGTATTAAAATAGCTTAATACTATTACTCTGACATCTGTTCTGAAGTTTTCAACTTCCTGTACATACCATAGCGGGAATGTATCATTATCTCCACCAGTGAATAAAATTGAGTTAGGAGCACAAGAATCTAATAAGTTTTTAGCTGAATCCACAGTTAAGAATCTATCAGATCTATCGTGATCATCCCAATTTTCTTTAGCTAAAATAATTGGAGAAGATAACGATACTAAGGCAGTTAAAGCAATCGATATATTTTTATTAGTAATTAATCTGCTAAATGTTGAAAAAATAAAGAGTGATCCATATCCTATCCAAATAGAAAAGGCATAGTACGATCCTGCATAGATATAATCTCTTTCTCTTGGCTCTGTAGGGGGACTGTTAAGGTAAACTACTAATGCTACTCCAGTTAAAATAAATAGAAGCATAACAACATAAAAGTTTTTGTTATCTCTGTAGTATTGAAATAATAAACCTAATATTCCAAGAAGAAGAGGAATCATTAAATAATTATTTCTAGCTTTATTCATTTCTAATTGATATGGTACTTCATCAAAAACATTTTGTAACCCTAACCAATTAGCATTTTGAATATCTGAAGATCTTCCAGAAAAATTCCACATGAAATATCTTAGGTACATGTGTCCAATCTGGTATTTAAAGAAAAATTCTAAATTATCAGAAAATGTTGGTTTTTCATTTTTACTAAGATTCGTTATTTCTCTGTATCTCTGTATATGATTTGGAGAATTACTGTACATTCTTGGAAATATTGTAGATCTTTTAGGATCAAAAACATACCTGAATTTTTTTTCTTTAACTTCATATTTTTCTTCACCTTTTTTATAGTTTATACCGCTTTCTTCTTGTTTTATTACTTCTGCATCGAAATATTGTCCTTTAACTAGAGGTCTAGATCCATATTGTTCTCTTTTGAGGTAAGAGATAAAATTTAGAATATTTTCAGGATTATTTTCATCTATAGGGGGATTATAATTTGATCTAATTAAAACAAGTGAGTATGATGAATAACCTATTAAGATAAATGTAAATGCTAATAATGAGGTATTTAAAACTATTTTTTCTTTTTTATGAGAATACCAGATAAGATAAATTAGAGAAGAAATAAAAATTACTATAAAGAAAATAATACCAGACCCAAAAGGTAAACTAAAGGAGTTTACGAAAAGCCTTTCAACAAAACTTGCAATTGAAGGTAATCCTGGTATTATTCCTTCAACTATAATTCCTACAACTAATAACCCTAAGATAAGTGATGAAGTAACTCCAAAAAAAGAAACTTTTTCAGACTTCTTAAAATACATAATTAATGCTAATGCAGGAATTGCAACTAAATTAAGGAGATGAACACCGATGGATAATCCCATCATATAAGCTATTAATATTATCCAGCGGTTTTGACTTGAAATATTTTTTGAGTTTTCCCATCTTAATATTGCCCAAAAAACAAATGCAGTAAAGAAAGAAGACATAGCATATACTTCAGCCTCAACAGCTGAAAACCAAAAAGAGTCCGTAAATGTAAAGGATAGAGCTCCTGTAAGCCCTGAAAGTAAAACCAATAGTATATTATTAATATTATTTGTTTTTATAATCTTTGATGTCAGATGAGTTATTGTCCAAAAAAGAAATAATACAGTAAATGCACTAGATATAACACTTAGGAAATTTATTGCTAAAGCTATTTTTTCAAGATTTTCAAAAGCAAAAAGAGAGAAAAACCTTCCTAATAATAGATAAAAAGGAGCTCCTGGTGGATGTGGAACTTCTAACTTATTTGATACTGCAATAAATTCTCCTGCATCCCAGAAGCTAGCAGTATCTTCTACTGTAATGGAATAAACAATTAGAGCTATTAAAAATGTTAGCCAACCACTATAGTTATTTAATTTTTTAAATTCCATATTAATCAAAGAATAAAGGCGAAAATAATTAAAATAATTATAATCATATTCTTAATGATTCAGTTATTTTGTGTTGTGAGATTTTTATATTTTAAAATTTTTATTCTTTTTAATTTCAATTCGATTATTACTATGTCGCAAGATTCAACTAGTATCCTGACAGATATAGATATTCAAATTGAAGCTACATCTGCAATTAATAAAATGTATAATTTTGAATTTGACGATGCAGAAAAAGAATTTAAGTGGTTAGTACAAGAATATAAAAATCATCCTCTTCCAGTATTTTTATTAGGTTTGAGTAAATGGTGGAAAATTGATTCTTATTCTGGATTGCCTAAAATAAAAATAACAGATGAATTAAAATTATTAGACAAAGAATTTTTGTCTCTTATGGATAAGTCAATTTTTTTATCAAAGAAAGTTTATGAAAATGGAAATAAAATTGATGGCGCTTTTTTCTTAGCCGCTTCATATGGTTTTAAAGGAAGATTATTATCTGAAAGGAGAAAATGGAGAGCAGCTGCATTTGCTGGTATGAATGCACTTAAATACTTAAAAGAGATAAGGAAAGATGATATTATGATTCCAGAAATATCATTTGGAAATGGACTTTTTAATTATTATTCTATCTGGATATCTGACAGATACCCTTTATTAAAACCAATTGTGGGTCTTTTCCCAGAAGGGGATAAAAAGTTAGGGATTGATCAGCTAAATAATGCTGCAAATAATTCATTTTATACTAGGACAGAAGCTCAGTATTTTTTAGTTAGAATTTTTTCAGGTGAAAATAATCTAAAAAAATCTTTATACTTATCTCAGTATCTTCATAATACATTTCCAAATAATTCTATATTTCATAGATATTACTCTCAGCAACTATATAGAACATCAAATTTATCTTTATGTAAAATTGAATCACTAAAAATTATAGATTATTATAAAAATAGAAAGTTTGGTTATAATCAAAATGATATTAGGCTAGCTCATTTCTTTCTTGGTGAAGTGTTTTTTTCTGAGAGAAAATTTGAAAATTCTATTTTTCATTTAAAAAAATCTCTTGAATTTTCAAACGAATTTAAAAATAAAAAATTAGGATATACTATTTACTCAAATTTTCTACTTGGTAAACTCCACTTAAAAATTGGAAAAAAAATTGAGGCTAAATATTATTTTAAAAAAGTATTAAAACTCACAAATAGAAAAGATAAATTAAATATTGAATCAAGAGATTATATCAAAAAATAAAAATAAATTTTTTTATTTCTAATAAATTCATTGCTAAACAAAACTTTCATCTATTTAAACTCGTTTTACCAAATATAATTCTTAATATGAAATTAGATAATATAGATAAAAAAATTTTAAATATTCTTCAAAAGAATGCTAAAATAACAAACGCTAAGCTATCAAAGGAAATTGGTTTATCTCCTGCTCCTACACTTGAAAGAGTTAGAAAATTAGAATCAAATGGAATAATTAGTGGTTATCATGCAAAATTAAATAAATCTAAAATTGGATTGGGAGTTAGTACATTTGTTATGGTTTCGCTTAAAGGTCATAATAAAAAAAATTTAGTATCATTTCTAGATAAAATAAAAGATGTAGAAAATATTGTTGAGTGTCATCATATCACTGGAAGTGGAGATTTTATTTTAAAAGTTGTTGCCGAAGATATTGAATCATATCAAGCTCTAATGTTAGAAAAAGTAAGTGAGATTGAAGTTGCTGATAGTTTGCAGTCAATGGTTATTCTATCTACTTTTAAGGATAACAAGGTTATCCCTGTTTAAAATAGATATGAAAAATATAATATTAGACTCAATTGATATTAATAATAAAATAAGAAGAATTTCTTTTGAGATTTTAGAAAAAAATTTTGATGAAAATGAAATATTTCTTGTTGGGGTTCTTCCAAACGGTAAATATCTCTCTAATAAAATTTCAGAATTTTTAACTCAGTTTTCAAAAATAAAATTAAATCTCCACTTTATAGAAATTGAAAAAAAGTCTAGGTCTATTGACAAAATTATTCCATCATTAAATTCTAAAATGCTAAGCAATAAAGTTGTAGTAATTATTGATGATGTAATGAATTCTGGGGGCACTCTAATGTACTCGATAAATGAACTTTTAAAATTTAACCCAAAAAAAATTCAAATAGCTGTACTAATTGAAAGATACTATAAAAACTTCCCCTTAAATCCTGATTATAAAGGACTTGAGTTAAGTACCTCTGAGACTGAACACGTTGAAGTTAAGTTGGATGATTCACCAAAAGTTTTAATAAAATGATATATATAGTTAGAAAAGAACATTTTAATGCTGCGCATAAACTTTTTAACCCTTCTTGGTCCAAAGAAAAAAATGAAAAAGAATTTGGAGTTTGCTCGAATAAAAATTGGCATGGTCACAATTATGAAATTGAAGTGACACTAAAAGGAAAAATTAATCCAGGAAGTGGAATGTTAATTAATTTGAAAATTTTATCTAAAATTTTAAAAGATGAAATTATTAATAAAGTTGACCACAAGAATTTGAATATAGATGTGCCGTTTCTTGATGGGATTATAACCACAACTGAAAATGTTACTATAAAATTTTGGGAAATTTTAGATGAAAGGATTAAGTCTTTAAATATAAACTGCAAATTACATAAAATTAGACTTTATGAAACTCCTAGAAATTTTGTAGAATATTATGGCGAAAAGTAAGTCAGACATTTTTATTATTTGTGGTGAAAAATCTGGTGATAATCATGGCTCTTTTTTGGTTAAAGAGCTTCTAAAAAAAAAACCATCTTTAAAAATCCATTGTTGGGGAGGAAATATGATGAAGGAAGCAGGCGCTGAAATGCTTGAAAACTACAGTTCGTATAGCGTTATGGGGTTTCTTGAGGTTTTACAAAAATTAAGATTTTTAGTAAAAAAACTTAATAAATGTAAAAGACAAATTCTTGAATTAAATCCTAAAATAATATTATTAATTGATTTTCCAGGATTTAATTTAAGAATTGCAAAATTTTCTAAGATGAATGAGTTTAATGTTCATTATTATATACCACCGAAGGCGTGGGCTTGGAATAAAAATAGAGCTAAATCTTTATCAAGTTACACGGATATGATATATTCAATTTTACCTTTTGAAGTGAGTTTCTTTAAGAAATATAATTGTAAAATTAAATATGTTGGTAATCCAATTTATAAACAGGTATCTAACCTTACAAAAAATAAAATATCATCTCAAAACATTATCTCACTATTACCTGGAAGTAGAGAATCGGAAATAAAGTATTCAATTCCAATTTTTATATTATTATGTAAAAAACTAAGTAATTATAATTTTATAGTTTGTGCTGTAAATAATATTAATAAAGATCATTATATGAATATTCAAGAATTAGAAAATGTTGAAATAAAATTTGAGGATACACTTAATATAGTATCTTCATCTCAATTATCAATTGTAATGTCTGGTACCGCAAGTTTAGAAGTAGCATATCTAAATATTCCCCATGTGGTTGTATATAAAACATCTAAATTATCTTATTATATTGCTAAGCTGCTTGTTAATATTAGGTACTTTTCACTCACTAATCTAATTTTAAATAAAAAGGTAGTTAATGAGTTTATTCAAGATGATTTTAATACCAAAAATTTGATTTTAGAAATAAAAAGGTTGAATAAATCTGAAGTAATTTCAAAATTAAAAAATGATTACTTGAAAATTAAAAAAACTATTGGAGTAAAAAACAGTTCAAAAGAAGTTGCTGAAAATATACTAAAAAGTTTATGACTTCTTTTTCAGAAGTATTTCATCAATAATTCCGTATGATTTAGCTTCCTCTGATCTCATCCATTTATCTCTATCAGAGTCCTTTTCTATTTCTTTAAATGTTTTCCCAGTGTGGTGAGATAATATATTATATAAATCTTTTCTTAATTCTTGCATCTGTCTGAGAGTAATTTCCATATCGGTAGATTGTCCTTGCATTCCTCCACTTGGTTGATGTATCATTATCCTAGAGTGTTTAAGCGCAGATCTTTTTCCTTTTTGACCTCCAGATAATAAAACAGCTCCCATAGAAGCAGCCATCCCAGTGCATATAGTCGCAACATCTGGTGAGACATATTGCATTGTATCATAAATTCCAAGACCTGCATAGACTGATCCTCCAGGACTATTAATATATAACAATATATCTTTTTTTGAATCTACTGATTCAAGAAAAAGAAGTTGAGCTGTAATTATGTTCGATATGTTTTCTTCAATTCCCATTCCTAAGAATATAATTCTATCCATAATAAGTCTAGAAAAAACATCAATTTCTCTAAAATTAGTAGGTCTTTCTTCAATGACTGCTCTAGTCATATTCTCAACCTTTTCAACATATTTATCAAAGGTTAAACCATTTATGTTTTTATCTTTTACTAAATATTTTCTTAATTCTCTTTTGTCCATACTATATTTTTTTTGCTATGTCCTTAAATTTATCAAATGTTATTGATTTTTTTGTAATAGTAACTTTTTCTTTAATATGATTAAAAACTTTATTTGACTTTAATTGATTAAATATTTTTAAATAATTTTCTCCTTTATTATGTCTTAAATAGTTGTCTACAAATTTATCAATGTCTTTATTCATATTTTGCATTCCTGAAGACATTAACTGATGTTGAATTTGATTTTTTGCCATTTCTTCAATTTCTGAATTTTCAACTTTGATTTTATTTGAATCAATTATTTCATCAACTATATAAGACCATTTAATTTGGTTACAATAACTATCAAAATCCTCATTTAATAATTTTTTTGATGTTTCCTCATCATTATTGTTTGAAATCCATTCTTTAACATATTTTATTGGAACTTCAATTTTATTTTTTGATAGAATTTTTTTTTCAATTTCTTTATTAAGAAAAAATTCAGTTTCTTTTAAATAATTAAATTCAATTGATTTTCTTATTTCACTATCAAATTCCTTTTTATTCTTGATTTTACCTGCTCCAAAAATTTTATCGAAGAATGATGGATTAATTTTAGCAGGAGTTCTTTCAATTATATTCTCTATTTTAATAGAAACTTTCTCTGGAAACTTATTTAATTCGATAGATTCACCAATTATTTGAGATAAAGAATCTTGTTTATTTTTAGATAATTTCTTTAGATTAATTAAAATTGATTCACCTGATTTCTTTCCAATAATTTTTTTACTTTCAACCTTGTCAAGTTTTCCAAGATCTAAAAGACCTTTTTTTGTTTTATCATTAAAATTAATTTCACAATACACCGATGATTTACTAGTAACTTCTTTTAAATTATTAACGTCAGCATATTGAGTTTTAAGATTTTCAATGGTCTCTTCAATTATTTTATTATCTACCTTAATAGTATTTAGTGTAAATTTTTGAGATTTTTTAAATGATTCAAGTTTAAAATCACTTAAATGGCCTACTTTAAAATCAAAGATGAAATTTTTCAGATTGTTGACATCAAATTTTTCGATTTCATTTTTTTCAGGCTGTGGTTCTCCAATAATTTTAATTTTAGATTCTTTAATGTAATTATTAATTCTTTCACTAACAATTTTATTAATTTCTTCAAGAAGTACTCCTTTACCGTATAAGTTCTTTAAAAGTTGAATGGGAACCATTCCAGGTCTAAAGCCCTTTAAGTTTGCTTTTCTTTTAAGGTCTTTCAATTTTTTTTCAAATTGATTTATATAATCATCTTTCTCTAAAATTAAATTTATATTAGATTCCGTATTAGTAATTTTTGTCTTCTTTATTTTCAAGTTAATCTCTATTTTGATTTAGTGCGGATGGAGGGACTCGAACCCCCATGCCTCGCGGCGCTAGATCCTAAATCTAGTGCGTCTACCAATTTCGCCACATCCGCTAAATAAGTGTGCAAATCTAGAAATAAATTATTTTAATGAGAAAATTTAATTTAAATTATCTTTATATATTTTGAGATAATGAAAAACATAACTTTAGAAGAAAAGGATAATCAGCTTATTCTTAGAGCATATAAAAAGTTACTTAGACACTCTAAGTCTTTAATTTCTAAGGAAGATTCAAAAAATATAAAGAAAGCTTTCAGGATTTCTTTAGAAGCTCATAATCAAATGAGAAGAAAATCTGGCGAACCTTATATACTTCATCCTATCAGTGTTGCACAAATATGCGTACAGGAAATTGGATTAGGAGCTACTTCAATTATTGCTGCTCTTCTCCATGATGTAGTTGAAGATACTGATATATCTTTAGATTTTATTGAAAAAGAATTTGGTCAAAGAGTTGCTAAAATATGTGATGGGTTGACAAAAATATCAGGTGTGCTTTCTCCAGGTTCATCTATTCAATCAGAAAACTTCAGGAAGATGTTATTAACATTAGTTGATGATGTAAGAGTTATATTAATTAAGCTTGCTGATAGACTACATAACATGAGAACTCTTGATAGTATGACAAGAAGTGCTCAACTTAAAAATTCTTCAGAAACAATATATATTTATTCTCCTCTTGCTCATAGACTTGGGTTATACTCTATAAAATCTGAGTTAGATGATTTATATTTAAAATATACAGATAACAGAAGTTATAAATTAATTTCTAAAAAATTAAGTGAGACTAAATCATCTAGAGATAAGTTTATAAGATCTTTCATAAGACCAATTAGAATTAAATTATCATCATATAATCTAAATTTTAAAATTATTGGTAGGCCAAAATCAATCTATTCAATAAGTAATAAGATGAAATCACAAAAAAAATCTTTTGAAGAAATTTATGATTTATTTGCTATAAGAATTATACTCAAATCAGAAATAACTAATGAAAAAACTGAATGTTGGCAAGCTTATTCATGTGTAACTGATTGCTATCACCCAAATCCTGATAGGCTAAAAGATTGGATATCTACTCCAAAGACAAATGGATATGAGTCTTTACATACTACAGTAATGAGTAATTCAGGAAAATGGGTAGAGGTTCAGATTAGAAGCTCTAGGATGGATGAGATAGCTGAAAAAGGATTTGCAGCTCATTGGAAATACAAAGAAAAGATTAAAAAGAATTCACAGTTTGATGATTGGATAAGTTCTATTAGGGATTTGATAAGTCAAAAAAACTATTCCCCTCAAGAGTTTTTAGATGATTTTAAGGGAAATTTATATAATGAAGAAATATTTGTTTTTACTCCAAATGGAGATCTAATCACCTTACCGATTGATTCGACAGTTCTTGACTTTGCTTTTTCTATTCATTCTGAGTTAGGGTCAAGATGTACAGGGGCAAAAATTGATGATAAACTTGTTCCTATTAATTGTAAACTTAAAAGTGGGGACCAAGTAAATATTATTACCTCAACAATTCAAAAGCCATCTGAAGATTGGTTAAATAAAGTTGTTACTTCAAAAGCAAAGTCAGCAATTAAAAATAATATTAATAGACAAAGAAAAAATTTATCTAGTCAAGGTAAAGATTTAGTAAAAAGAAAATTTAAACAATTAAGATTAGAGTTTGATGAAAATATTTCTAAGGTATCTAGCTATTTTCAATATAAAAGTATTATAGAGTTTTATTATGATATAGCTAAAGGATCTTTTAATCTTAAAAGGATTAGGGAATATTTAGACCATCTTAAAAAAGTAAAAGATAACTCTAAAAACAGTATAATTCAAATTGATTTAGATAAGTCAGAATCAAATAGAAATACTCAAGGTCAAAAGGATAAATTAATTGAATTTGATGGTAAAAGAGAAAATATTGAGTACTCTTTATCTAAGTGTTGTAAGCCGATACCAGGAGACGATATTTATGGTTTTGTTACAGTAAATGAAGGTATAAAAGTGCACAGAACTAATTGTAAAAATTCACCTGAATTATTATCAAAATATGCTTATAGAATAATTAAAGCAAATTGGTATTCTAAATCAAGAATTGAGCTAATAACCTCCCTTTCAATAGATGGTACAGATAGAGTGGGGGTAATTGATGACATAACTAAAATAATATCATCTCAACTCAGAGTTAACATGAAATCTATTAATGTTGAATTAAATGAGGGGATATTTGATGGAAAAATAGATTTATTTGTTTCTGATACCTTGCAATTATCTAAATTGATTAAGAAATTACGAAGTGTTCCAAATGTTAATAATGTTGAAAGAATAGATTTATAGATATGAAAGCTAAAGCGATCTTAGAACAAGTAAAAAAAATTCTTGATAATCACTTAGAAATAAAAGGCCTTAGAAAAACTCCTGAGAGGTATGCAATTATAAATGAAATATATTCATTCAATCACCATTTTGATGCTGATGAACTTTATTCTCAGATGATTAAAAAAAAATATAGAGTTAGTAGAGCAACAATATACAATACTTTGGATTTGTTAGTTAGTTTAGAATTGGTTACTCGTCATGTGTTTAAAGAAAACTTAGCAAAATATGAGAAATCTTTTGGAAATAGACAGCATGATCATATTATATTGGATGATAATGAGATTATTGAATTTTGTGATCCAAGGATACAATCAATAAAAAACACATTGGAGGAAATGTTTGATGTTAAAATTAAAAATCATTCGCTCTATTTCTTTGGTGAAAAAAATAAAAAATAAATGTCTGTAGATGTACTATTAGGACTTCAATGGGGAGATGAAGGAAAAGGTAAAATTGTTGATTTTCTTGCTCCAAATTATGATTTTATAGCTAGGTTTCAAGGAGGCCCAAATGCAGGTCATACATTAGAGTTTGATGGCATAAAACATGTTTTACACCAAATACCTTCTGGTATTTTTAGAAAAGATAAATTAAATATAATAGGAAATGGAGTTGTGCTTGATCCCGTTATATTTATGAAAGAAATCACTCAAATACAGGAGAAATTCGGTATGGATTTAAAAGATATTTTAACAATTTCTACTAGAGCACAATTAATATCACCTGTTCATAGGTTACTTGATAAAGTTCTTGAAGAAAATAAGGGTGAAAAAAAAATAGGATCTACACTAAAAGGGATTGGGCCAACTTATCAAGATAAAATTGGTAGACACGGACTAAGGGTGGGGGATGTTTTATCTGAAACATTTCGAGATAAGTACAAACTTCAAAAGTCTTATCATGATTATTTTTTAGATGGGTATTATAATCAACAATTTAAAAAAGATGAAACTAAGTTTTTTGATTCAATTGAATTTCTTAAACAGTTTAATATTACTGACACAGAGTATTTAATTAACAAAAATGTAGAAAGTGATAAAAAAATTTTAGCAGAAGGAGCTCAGGGAACATTACTTGATATAGATTTTGGTAGTTATCCATTTGTGACTTCTTCAAATACTACAACTGCAGGAGCATGTATTGGTTTAGGAATATCTCCAAAGAAAATTAATGATGTCTTTGGAATATTTAAAGCTTATTGTACTCGAGTTGGAGCTGGACCTTTTCCTACTGAACTTTTTGATGAGGTTGGAAAAAAAATTGGTGTTTGTGGTAATGAATTTGGTTCAACAACAGGAAGACCAAGAAGATGCGGATGGTTAGATATTCCAGCACTAAAATATTCAATTATGTTAAATGGAGTTACTAAACTTTATATGATGAAAGCAGATGTTTTATCTGATTTTAAAGATGTTAAGGTTTGTGTTGGATATCATTATAAAGGTAAAGAAATAGACTACTTTCCATCTTCAATAGATTCAGATGATATAGTACCAATATATAAAACTTTTAAAGGTTGGTCTTCATCAACTAATAATTGTAAAGATTTTGATTCACTTGATAAAAATTTTAAAGACTATGTGAGCTTTATTGAAGATAGAGTAGGTGTTAAAATTAAGTTAATATCTTTAGGTCCTGATAGAGAACAAACAATATACATTAATTAATCTTATTAGTATATTGATAATATTTTAGTTTTATCTAAATTTGCTTTTAATGTCTTTGTTGCTAAACTCTTTAGTTGTTTCAGATCCAACATCAAAATATCATAATTTATTAGTTAATATTCTTATTTCCTCGGAAGGAATTATTAAGAAAATTTCTAAAAATAAAATTAAGGATAAGGTAAGAGAAGTAATTGATTGTAAATCAAGTAGAATATCAAGGGGTTGGATTGATCTTAATGCCAATTTTTGTGATCCTGGATATGAATTTAAAGAAGATTTGAAATCTGGTATTAATTTAGCATCTAGATCT
The DNA here is from genome assembly GCA_964527965.1 of uncultured Marinoscillum sp. Taxonomy (GTDB): domain Bacteria; phylum Bacteroidota; class Bacteroidia; order Cytophagales; family MED-G16; genus MED-G16. Next base: position 95,998 of record CAZGPH010000002.1, on the reverse strand, counting down.
GGTTTCACAGATATTGTCTTAAGTCCCGATACAAATCCAGTTGTTCAGACAAAAAATGATATTTCATATGTAATGAATAATTCAAAAAATGAATTATGTAAGGTATACCCATGTGCTTCTGTAACAAAAAATGCTGAGGGAAAAGAAATGAATGACCTAATGGATTTACATAATGAGGGTGCTATTGCCTTTTCTGACCCAAAAATTGAAGACACAGAGTTAATTTTAAATACACTATTATATCTTAAACAATTTGATGGTCTTTATATTTCAAAACCTAGAGAAAAGTATTTATCAAAGGGTCTTATAAATGATGGATTAAACAGTAATATTTTAGGTATAAAAGCTCTTCCACACATATCAGAAACAATAGCAATAAATAGAGATTTATCTATATTAGAGTACACAAAAGGTAAAATTCATTTTTCTGGAATTTCTTGTAAAGAATCTGTTAATCTTATAAGGGAAGCTAAAAAAAGAGGGCTTTCAGTAACCTGCGATGTTCCTATTTATAATTTTTTATTGGATGATTCAAAAATTCTTGACTTTGATACTAATTATAAAGTTTTTCCTCCATTAAGATCAAATGAAGATATCAAAGAATTAATTAAAGGGTTAGAAGATGATACTATTGATGTAATAACATCTAACCATCAGCCTCAAGACTTTGATTCTAAAAATTGTGAATTTGAAAAAGCAAGTTTTGGAATAATTTCATTACAAACTTTTTACTCTAATATGTTAGAACTTTCAGGGAAAATTTCTTTCGAAAAAATAATTGAAAAAGTCTCAATTAATCCACGGAAAATATTAGGAATTAATTGTCCAAAAATTGGAATTGGAGAAAGAGCATTATTTACAATTTTTGATGAAAATGGCTCATGGGATTTTAATGAAAAAACTAATTTGTCAAAATCTTCAAATTCGCCATGGATGAATTGGTCACTTAGAGGTAAAGTAAACGGAGTTGTAGTAGGGAGTAAAACAAATCTTGAGTAAATGAAAAAAATTAATTTATCTATAGTAATACCTTCATATAATGAAGAAGAGTCATTACCAATTTTGATAAAATCTATTCATGATAAATTAAAAAATAAAGGTATTATTTTTGAAATTATAATTATTGATGATGGAAGTTCTGATAAAACATGGAATGAAATTAAAATCCTTACCAAAAAATTTACTAATATTTTCCCTATAAAGTTTATAAAAAATTACGGGAAATCGGATGCCTTAGATGCTGGTTTTAAGAGTTCTAGAGGTAATTATGTTTTGACGATGGATGCTGATTTACAAGATGATCCTGAAGAGATATATAAATTATATCAAGTTATAACTGAAAAAGATTTTGACCTTGTATCTGGATGGAAAAAAAAGAGGAATGATCCATTGTCAAAGACTATTCCATCAAAATTTTTCAATATGGTAACTAGAGTTTTTTCTGGGATAAAATTAAATGATTTTAATTGTGGTATTAAAATTTATAAGAAAAAGGTTATTGATTCAATTAATTTGTATGGTGAGATGCACAGGTATATTCCTTTAATTGCTAAATGGAATGGATACAATAATATTGGAGAGAAGGAAGTTAATCATAATAAACGTAAATTTGGAAAAACAAAATTTGGAATGGAGAGATATATTAGAGGTTTTTTAGATTTATTATCGGTTAGCTTTGTTTATAGGTTTAGGAAAAGACCAATGCATTTTTTTGGAACTTTTGGAGTATTGTTTTTTATAATAGGCTTCACTTCTGTAGGATGGATTGTCTACGAAAAAATTTCAAAAATTTCAGAAAATATACCATTAGATTTAATTAGACCAGTTACAGACCAGCCATTATTTTATATAGCATTAGTATCCATTATTATAGGAGTTCAATTATTTTTAGTTGGTTTTCTTTCTGAATTGGTAATTCAAATTAATTCTGACAGGAAGGGTTATAAAATAGAAAAGACAGATCATGTCAAAAAAAGTTAAGTACTCAGTAGTTGTTGCAGTTTACAACAGACCTGAGGAAATGATTGAACTTTTAAAAAGTATTGCTGATCAAACTTTTAGAGATTTGGAGATTATAATAGTTGATGATGGGTCAGATAGATCATCTAGGTTAGCTTTTCAAAAGTTTAAGAGTAAATTAAATTTATCATATTTTTTTACGGAAAATCAAGGACCTGCTTTAGCAAGAAATTTTGGTGTAAAAAAATCTGAAGGTGAATGGGTAATATTTTTTGATTCAGACTGTACTATTCCAAAAAATTATTTTTTTGTAGTAGAAAAGTTTCTTGCAGAAAATAATGTGAGTTTATATGGAGGTCCTGACATGATGGACGAAAGTTTTTCATATCTCCAAAAGTCTATAAATTTTTCTATGACATCGCTTTTAACAACAGGTGGGATTAGGGGTAATAAAATATCTATAGATAAATTTCTTCCAAGATCATTTAATATGGGAATAAAAAGAGAAGCTTTTGATGAAGTTGATGGGTTCTCTAATATAAGGCAGTATGGAGAAGATTTAGACTTATCATATAAATTAATTTTCTCAGGTAAAAAATCTTCACTTATACCTGAAGCAAAGGTTTTTCATAAGCGAAGAACAAATTTATTAAATTTTTTTAATCAAATGTACAAATCTGGTAAGGGTAGGCACTTATTAAATATTAAGTACAAGAATACATTTAAACTGTTTCACCTTTTTCCTTCTCTCTTTATTTTCATTTTTATTCTAAGTCAAATTTTATTTGTATTTTTTGAAAATAAATTAGGAATGATAATTCAGGTTGGATACGGAATCTATTTTTGTCTGATATTTTTTAGTTCTTCCACTATTAATAAAAATCCCATTATTGGGTTATTATCTATTATAACGACATTAACACAATTCCTTGGATATGGAATAGGTTATATTATAGGATTATTAAAAAAATAAAATTATTTACTTATAATATAAAGATCTTCAGATCTCATTATACAATATTTTTTCATTTCTGAATCTGTAAGGAATAAATTAGGTTTTTTTACTTTAACATTAAGACCAGTTGATTCTAATCTTTTTTTGTAGTCATAACCATATTTCCTAACATGATCTGATTGACCATATAATAGTTCTCTTTCTTTTTTAGAAACAACAGATTTATCTTCAATTGTATTTTCAGGAATAGGATGATAAAATGGTACTTGAACTATTCCTTTTGCATTTTTTTTAAGAACTCTTTTAATTTCTTTTAAAGCTTTAATATCATTTTCTACATGCTCTAGAACATGATTACATAAAATAAAGTCAAATGAATTTTTTTTAAATGGCATTTTATGAATATCCATCTTAATTTCAGCAAGGGGTGAATTAAGGTCAGCAGTAATATATTCTATACTTTTTGAATTTTTAAAAATATTAATTAAACACTCTTCAGGTGCTATGTGTAATAATTTAATTTTTTTTTTAAAAATAGGAGTTTCTTTTTCTAAATAAAGAAATATTAATCTATGTCTTTCAAGTGAAAGGCAATTAGTGCATAATGCATTACTTCTAGTTTCCCTTCCATAAGGAAAAAATTTCCTAAGAGAATTTTTACAAATTGGACATTTTACATTATTCCCATAATAAAAAACAGAAATTAATTTGAAAATAGGTCTGCTGATTCTCTGAAGAAGAGTTCTAGGTAATTTTCTTAATAAAAAACCTATTAATGATTTTAACATTTTCTTGCATTTCCTAAGTAATTACTAGGTGTAATTGATAATAATTCTTTTTTAACAGATTCATTTATAGGTAATTTTTTAATAAAGTTTTTTAATGATTTTTTAGTTATATCACTATTTCCTCTAGTTAAATCCTTTAAAATTTCATAGGGATTTTGCACTTTTTCTCTCCTTAAAATAGTTTGGATAGCCTCAGATACTACTGCCCAATTTTTATCTAAATCTTTTGATATAACTTCTTTATTTACGTCTATTTTTTTTAACCCTATAATTAGAGATTCAAGAGAAATTTTTGTGTGAGCAAAAGGAACTCCAATATTTCTTGACACAGTCGAATCTGTTAGGTCTCTTTGAAGTCTTGAAATAGGTAATTTTTCTGCTAGAAAAATAAACTGTGAATTTGCAAACATTAAATTACCTTCAGCATTTTCAAAGTCAATTGGATTTACTTTATGAGGCATAGCAGAAGATCCAACTTCTTTTTTATTAACTTTTTGAATTAAATAATTAATTGAAATATAATGCCATACATCTCTACATAGATCTATTAAAATTGTATTTATTCTGCATATATTATGAAATATAGCAGACATATTGTCGTAATGTTCGATCTGAGTTGTAGGCTTACTTCTATTAAGGCCAATGGATTTTAAAAATTTATCTGAAAAACTATCCCAATCTATATCTGGATATGAAATATAATGAGCATTTAAATTACCAGAAGCTCCACCGAATTTTCCATTATTTGGAATATTTTTTAACATTTCTAACTGTTTAAGAAGTCTCTCTTCAAATACCATAAACTCTTTACCAAAAGTGGTTGGAGTAGCTGGTTGCCCATGAGTTCTTGCAATCATAGCAATATCTTTCATTAAAGTAGATTTTTTATGAATTTCTTTAATAATATTTTTGAAGGTAGGTAAGATAACTTTATCTAAAGAATCTCTAATCATTAAAGGAAGAGCTGTATTGTTTATATCCTGTGATGTAAGTCCAAAATGAATAAATTCTTTATAATCTTTCAGTCCTAATTTATCAAATTCCTCCTTAATAAAATATTCTACAGCTTTAACGTCATGATTTATAGTTTTTTCAATCTTTTTAATTCTTTCAGCATCATCAACATTGAAGTTTTCAATGATTTTTTCAATATTTTTTAATTTATTTTCAGAAATTTCATTGAGTGGTTTTATTTTATGTTTTGCTAGCTCAATAAAATATTTAATTTCAACATAAACTCTATAACGTATAAGTGCATATTCAGAAAAATAATTTTGCAATAATGATGTCTTATTTGAATATCTACCATCAATTGGAGATATTGAAAGTAGACTTTTTGAGAATGAATTCATTTGCAAATTTAGATAAATATTGTAACAGATCATATATATTCACGTTATTAAGGTAAATTTTCATGATGAAAGAAAGTACTGTTGTAAAAATTAAGATGGATGGTGATGAATTTGAATTTAAAATGCAGAAATCAGAAACAGTTCTAGATTCTGCTTTAGAGAATGATATAGACTTACCTTATTCTTGTCAAAGTGGAGTTTGCACAGCATGTCAGGGTAAATTAATTTCAGGTAAAGTCCAAATGGAAGTTAGTGATGGGTTATCTGATGAAGAAATATCTGAGGGATATATATTATGTTGTCAATCAAGACCTAATACAGATGAAATTGAAGTTGAGATAGATTAAAGTGGAATTTACTACCGTTATTGGCCTTTTTCTTTGAAAAATTTAAAATAATATAATACATTTGCAAATAATTTTTTCTGATAAAAACTCATGAGACAGCTTAAAATAACTCAATCAATTACTAATAGAAGGGAAAGTCACACTTTAGAAAAATATTTTACTGAGGTAAGTGGTGTTCCTATGATCACACCTGAAGAAGAGGTGAGATTAGCAAAAGAAATTAAAAAAGATAATCAGGATGCTTTAGATAAATTAGTTAGAGCAAATTTGAGATTTGTTGTATCAGTTGCTAAACAATATCAGAATAGAAGTCTTCCTTTAAATGACTTAATTAATGAAGGTAATCTTGGTCTAATTAAGGCAGCTAAAAAGTTTGACGAAACTAAAGGTTTTAAATTTATTTCATATGCTGTTTGGTGGATTCGACAGTCTATCATGCAAGCTCTTGCTGAACAATCTAGAATAGTTAGACTACCTATGAATAAATCTGGGGCAATAAATCAAATTCGAAGAGCATACGCTGAATTAGAACAAAAATATGAACGTGAACCTACAGAAGAGGAAATTGCTGAGAATCTGGATATGAAAACAACTGAAGTTAGAAGTACTCTAGGTGCAGAAGTAAAACAAATGTCTATGGATGCTCCATTTGGAGAAGATGATTCTGGTTCTTTGCTTGATGTTTTAGAAAATGACTCTGAAGGTCCTACTGATACTGGATTAGTATTCAATCATTCACTTAAAATAGAGACTATGAGAGCATTATCTACTCTTACACCTCGTGAAAGAGATGTTGTTCTTATGAGTTTTGGAATAGGTTTTGATAATCCATATACTCTAGAAGAAATAGGTGATGTTATGGGTTTAACTAGAGAAAGAGTTAGACAGATAAGAGAAAAAGCTCTTCAAAAATTGAGAGAACCTGGTAAGAATAGAAGGTTAAAGGAATTCTGCGCTAATTAATATTGCACTTATTCATTATATAAAAGCTTAACTTGTTAGATTAATTAACAAAACTTATATTACGTAATAATACAATATGTTAAATTCTGTCTTTTTTAAAATATGAAATTTTTAAATTTTAATCTTCTATTATTTTTGGTTCTTTTTTCTTGTAGTAAAATAGAAAATAATCAATCTATATCATTAAAAAACAAAGCTAAAAAATCTATTATAGTTGGTGATGCAAAGTATGATGGACCTGAGAAATATATGTATTATCATGCCGCAATTAAACATGGTGATATTGATGTTAATCAACCCTCTAGATTTAATTCTTATAAACCTGATTATAAAAGAGTAGAGTTAGAAAAAGCATTAAAAAGACTTAATAATAATTATTCAAGATCAAGTGGTAATCCAAACCCTACATATTCGACATATGCTAAAGATAATGCTGTTTTTATTGAAAGAGGACCTTATAATGCACCAGGAAGAACTAGAGCATTATTAGTAGATGCTAGTGATTCATCTAAAGACACATGGATTGCAGGAAGTGTGGGTGGTGGAGTATGGAAAACTACAGACGGAGGAACCTCATGGATAAATATTTCAAATGATATGGATAATATAGCTATTTCATGGTTAGGTCAATCTAAGTCTAATACTGATATATTATATGCTGCAACTGGTGAAAACTGGATAGGTAGTCTTGGAGATATTACAGGTGCTGGTGTTTATAAATCTGTAAATGGTGGAGCTAACTGGACTAATGTATCTTTAAAAGATAATGCGGGTTATGTTGATGCTAGATTTTCAAATGTTAGTAGATTAATAGTTGATCCAAATGACTCAGGTATAGTTGTAATTAGTACAGTTGGTGGGGGAAGTAGCTTTATATTTAAAACTGTAGATGGAGGAATATCTTGGACAAAAGTTTCAGAGTCTTCAGCAAGAATTCAGCAAATTATTGCGGCCCCTTCAGATTTTAATATTCAGTATGGTGTTCAAAGAGGTGTGGGAGTTATTAGATCAATAGATGCTGGTTCTTCATGGGCTAACCCAGGTGGAATCGGTTTAGGAGGAACAGTTTCATATAATAATGATGGAGGTATTATAGGTGGTGGAGGAGGAGGAGCTTTTGGGAGACTGGAACTTGCCGTTTCTCATCAAGACCCTAACATCGTATTTGCTGGGATTGATGGTGATGCAGCTTCATACCTAAGAGTTTCATATGATGGAGGAACAACTTGGAATTTATTAAAAAATGAAGATAATACGGATGACGACTGGTTATATCCACAAGGATGGTTTGATAATACTTTGACAGTTAACCCGTTTAACGATAGTATTGTTTATTATGCAGGTAGAGATGCTAGTAAGGCTACTATTCTATCTGATGCTGGAACAACATTCTCTGGCTCTACAACTAAAGTAACATTAGATAATACAACATCTCACATGAATTTAGTTAATATTTGGGGTGGATCCGCTCTTGGTTCAGGTACAGAATGGGAAGATAATTCAGATAATCCAGATCTAGTAGATATTGAGATTAGATTTGGCCCAGGGAAAAGACAAAAAGCTTATAGATTTTCAGTTCCTGAGGGTTCAACATCTGGCGTAGCTCATGATAAATATAATTATGAAGGTATTGTAGAGGTTCCATTTGAAGTATGGAATACTTCTGCAGACCCTGAAGAACAACTTACTGTTTCTTTTAGAGATAATACAAACGATGGAGAATTTAATCTTCTCGCTGCTCAAGGTGATAGTAGAGAATACATTTTTCCTCAGTCTCTTCCTTATGACCCTGACATGAATCAGCCTGAGATTATAGGTGATGGAACTCCTGGTAATATCAATTCAGTTTACGGACAATTACATAAATCTTTATTTCTAATATGGCCATTTTTAGCTGATGGTGTATCTTGGGATCCTCAAAATATTCCTGAATCAAAAATAAAAATTGAATTTATTGATGCTACTTATAAAACATTAAAAAAATCTGTAGAATATATGACCAATCAGTATGATAATGGTGGAGCATTTGATATAAATGAAAATGTTCATGTTGATCATCATAATTTAGGAACAATTATTGATTCAGAAGTTGATAGTACTTTTAGAATATACCTTACAACGGATGGTGGAATTTATTATACTATTTCAGATAAAGATCCAGGTGCTAAGGATGATCATTTTAAAAGAGCTGGATTAATTTCTGATTTCATGTGGGCTCCTGCAGGAGGTTACAATACTACCCAATTCTATGGAGCTGATAAAATCGCTGGGTTTGATCAGTATATTGCTGGTGCTCAGGATAATGGAACATTTTTCTCCCCAAGAAATCAAGATGCAAGTGATACAACTAATTATTTTCATCCAATTGGAGGTGATGGTTTCGAAGTGATTGCTCACTTTACTGACCCTGATAAGATGTTTGGTGGTTACCAAGGAAATAATTTGTTTTATTCACATAATGGTGGAGCCAATTGGAATTATATTGGAGGTCTGTTGACTGGTAGTGGTCCTTTTATTAATAGGGCATCAACTTCTTACCAAGATCCTGATGTTTTGTATACAATTTCTTCATCAGGTGTAGATAAATCTTCTGATTTTGGAGTTTCCTGGGATCATACTCAGATTGGTGGGACTTGGGGTAATAGCTTCTGGAGTGGTGCAGATGTTGAGGTATCTCTTGCTAATCCTAGATTTGTTTATGCTGGGGGTGTAATGGGCAATTCAGCTGATATATTTATATCTAAAGATTGGGGTGCTACATTTGATCCTGTATCAAAATTTGCAAATTTAGGTACGATATCGGGTTTATATTCACATCCAACTGAAGATTCCACTGCATATATATTATTTGGTATAGCAGGTGAAGCAAAAATAATAGAAACTAAAAATTTAGGTGCATCATGGAATGACCTCTCAGGCTTCCATTTGAATGTTTCAGGTAAGTCTTCAAATGGCTTCCCAGATGTTGCTGTATATAGTCTTTTAGTAATGCCTCATAATTCAGATATAATATGGGCTGGAACTGAGATTGGGTTATTTGAATCTATAGATAGAGGTGTTTCTTGGCATAAAGTTGTTGGAGATTTACCTAATGTTACTATTTGGGACATGAAAATTAAAGATGAAGGACAAGTTGTATTTGCAACTCATGGTAGAGGTATATGGACTGCTACTCTAGAAGATTTAAAGACTTTTGTTCCCAAACCCACTACTCTTGCTCCTAATCTATTAGAAGGAAATCAGACTGATAACGATGAAAAGTATGAGATAAAGACTAAAGTTGAATTAAGATCAATATATGATTCTCTTGAGATTAAAGCAAATAGTGTTCTTAGATCAACTTATTATGATACAGACTCGATTATGATCAAAGAATATACCTTTGAAGTTGATGATAAAGGTGATTTTAGTTTACAAGCTTTTGCATATAAGGATGGTGTTATGTATCCATCTAATATTTTAGAGATTGCTGTAAATCCTATTTTAGATGCAAGAACACAGTTTAAAACTACATTTAGTGATCTTGTTGGAGATGAATTTTATCTAGATAGATTCAGGATAGGTGTTCAAGGTGGATTTGATGGAAGGCAATTACATACTGAACATCCTTATGAATCTGGAGTTGATGGAGGTTATACAGATGGTTATAGTGTTCATGCTATGCTTAACATACCTATAATAGTTACAGATTTTACCCCATCTATAAAGTTTCAAGAAATAGTTATTGTGGAACCAGGTGAACCAGGCACTTCATATGGTGATGCCCAGTTTTGGGATTATGTGATTGTTGAAGCTTCGAAGGATGGAATATCATGGAAAGCTTTATTAGATGGATATGATTCAGATTCAGATCCGGCATGGAAGTCAGCTTATTCCACAAATCAGTTTGGTAATCCTGATTTATTAAGAAGTAAAGAAGCTAACTTTAAGCCCCATTTTAATGAAGGAGATACGGTTAAAGTTAGATTTAGAATGTTTTCTGATGACTTGACAGTAGGATGGGGATGGATGGTAGATGATCTTTATATTCAAATTGAAACTCCGGTTGTTCAAGGTATAGAATTTACCAAATTAGATAAGAACATATCAATATATCCAAATCCAACGAAAGGCATAGTTAATATAAAGTTTAATGATACCTGGAGAGGGGATGTTAATTTTGAAATTACTGATATATTTGGTAGATCTATTAATGAAAGAATATTAGATAATAAAAGTGCTTCTTCATCTCATAGTATAGATATATCTAATTCTAATGACGGGTTATATATAATACAATTAGTCCAGGGAGATAAGAAGACTATGCATAAAGTGATAAAAGAATAATTATTTTTTAATTTTTATCCTTTTTAAACTCACTCGTCTAAATCTTATATTTAATAATTCAACACCTAATGTAAAGAATAGGGCAAAATAAATAAACCCTTTTGGTACTTCATAATGTGCTGCTTCAAGAATAAGAGTAAATCCTATTAGAATTAAAAAGCATAAAGCCAATATCTCAAGAGAAGGATATCTGTCAATAATATCACTTATTTTAGATGAGTAGAAAATCATAAAAAGAATAGATACTATAACAGCAATAACCATTAATAATAAAACATCTGTTAATCCTATTGCAGTTAGAATAGAATCAACTGAAAAAACAAAATCTACAGCAACAATTTGCCAAATTACAGACTTAAATGATAATGCTTTGTTAGTAGTGATTTTTTCATCAAAATTAACATTTATTTTATGTGATATCTCTAATGCACTTTTAATTATTAAAAAGCCTCCTCCAATAAGTAAAATTAAATCTTTAATACTAAAATTAAAGAATATTGGCTTGGTTAAACCTATAAACCATGTCAACCCAAATAACATTATTATTCGTAAAACAAGAGCTAATAAAAGCCCAATTACTCTAGCTTTTTGTCTCTCTTCTCTTTTTACTTTATTTGTTATAATTGAGATAAATATAATATTATCTATACCTAATATAATTTCAATAATAGTTAAAGTGAACAATGCAACATAAGTCTCTAACTGAAAAAATATTTCCATTTGATTATTAATTAATATATCTTAAAATAATAAGAGCAATTTTGTTTACTTTGGCATCTAATTTACTAAGCGAAATTAAAATATTAAAATGAAAAATATTATTGAAGTTAAAGATATTTCAAGACACTATTATGTTGGAAAGCAAACGGTTAAAGCTCTTGATACAATCACAGTTGATATAAAACAAAATGAATATGTTTCATTTATGGGTGCATCAGGATCTGGAAAATCAACTTTAATGAATATAATTGGATGCTTAGATTCCCCAACTGGTGGAAAATATAAATTAAATAGTAAGGATGTTAGTAACATGACAGAGAATGAACTTGCTGATATAAGAAACAAAGAAATAGGATTTGTTTTTCAGACATTTAACTTACTTCCTAGAGCATCTGCTTTAGATAATGTGTCTCTACCTTTAGTTTATGCTGGTTATTCATCTAGTGAAAGAAAAGACATGGCTATGGAAGCTCTGAAAGATGTTGATTTAGTAGACAGAGCAACACATAACCCAAATGAATTATCAGGAGGACAGAGGCAAAGGGTAGCTATTGCCAGGGCATTAGTTAACAATCCTAGTATAATTTTAGCTGATGAGCCTACAGGTAATCTAGATAGTAAAACATCACATAGTATAATGGATCTATTTTCAATTTTACATGATAGAGGAAATACTATTATTATGGTTACGCATGAAGAAGACATTGCTAAATACTCAAAGAGAATAGTAAGATTAAAAGATGGTTTGATTTCTTCGGATAAAAAAAATTAATTTTAACTTATGAATATTAATGTAGAGAAAGTTAGAGAATCAAATCTTAATAAAGTTGATTTTTCTGATCTTGGGTTTTGTAAATACTATACTGATCATATGTTTACTTCTGATTATGAAGATGGAAAGTGGTCAAATTTTAGAATAAGTCCACATAAGGATTTAATATTATCTCCAGCTTGTACAACTCTGCATTATGGTCAGACAATATTTGAAGGTTTAAAAGCATATAAAAATAAAGATGGAGAAGTTCTTATTTTTCGACCAAATAAAAATGCAGAAAGATTTAATAAAAGCGCAGAAAGAATGTGCATGCCTAATTTTCCTGAAAAATATTTTATTCAATCAATATCTAAATTATTAAAAATAGATAAAAAATGGGTTCCTAATCTTGAAAATAGTTCATTATATATACGGCCTTTCATGTTTGCTATTGATCCATATATTGGAATTAAACCAGCTGACAAATATAAATTTATAATTATTTGTGGATTAGCTGGAGGATATTACTCTGAACCAGTTAATGTTAAAATCGAGACTAAATATACTCGTGCTGTTTCAGGTGGTGTTGGTTTTTCAAAAACAGCTGCTAATTATGCTGCGGCTCTTTATCCTGCAGTGATAGCGCAAAAAGATGGTTATCATCAATTAATATGGACAGATGGTATAGAACACAAATATGTTGAGGAGTCAGGAACTATGAACTTATTTTTTGTTATAGATAATAAACTAATAACACCTCCTTTAGGAGATACTGTTTTAGATGGAGTTACAAGAGATAGTATAATTTTACTTAGCAAGTTTCTTGATATTGATATTGATATAAGAAAAATTTCAGTAAAAGAAATAATTAGTTCCTTAGATAATAACTTGATTACTGAAGCTTTTGGTGCTGGTACAGCTGCTACAATTGCACCAATTAAGACTATTGGTTATAAAAATAAAAAATATAATATATCTCAAAAATCTGAAAAATCTATTTCATCTACTCTTTTAAAAACATTAAATTCAATAAAATATGGAGAATCTGATGATAAATTTGATTGGGTATATAAATTAAATTAATGAATATAGACCAAGTAAATAATTTAACTAAGCGTGCCTCAGCTCTAAGAGGCTATCTTTGACTATGATAAAAGAAAGGAAATAATTTCTCTGAAGGAAAAAGTATCTCTTGAACCTGATTTTTGGAATAATAGGCAAAAAGCTGAAAAAATTTTGAAAGAAATATCTTCAAATAAAGTTTGGGTAGTTGCATATGATAATATTATCTCTTCTATATCTGATTTAGAGACTTTATTTGAATTTTATGAATCAGGAGAAGTTGATCAAGAAGAAATTGAGTTGGAATATAATAAAACATTAGATCTAGTTGAAAAACTTGAGTTTAAGAAAATGCTTTCAAGTAAAGAAGATCAGATGAGTGCAATAATTGAAATTAATCCAGGAGCTGGAGGAACTGAGAGCCAAGATTGGGCAAGTATATTAATGAGAATGTATGTCATGTGGGCAGAATCTCAAAATTTTGTAGTTAAAAAAGTTAATATTCAACCTGGAGATACCGCTGGTATTAAATCTGCAATTTTAGGAATTGAAGGTGAATTTGCTTATGGAAACTTAAAGTCAGAGATAGGTGTTCATCGATTGGTAAGAATTTCTCCATTTGATTCTGGAGCAAGACGTCATACTTCATTTGCATCACTTTTTGCATATCCTGAAGTTGATGAAACTATAGAGATAAATATTAACCCTGCCGATATTGAATGGGAAACATTCAGAGCTAGTGGTGCAGGTGGTCAAAGTGTAAATAAAATTGAATCTGCTGTTAGATTGAAGCACGAGCCTTCAGGGTTAATTATAGAGTGTCAACAAGAAAGGAGTCAAATACTTAATAAAGAAAAAGCTTTAAATATGTTGAAATCCAAATTGTACCAATTAGAGGTAGACAAAGTAAATAAAGAAAAAGATGAAAGGGATAGTACCAAATTGAAAATTGATTTCGGTTCCCAAATTAGAAATTATGTTCTTCATCCATATAAAATGATTAAGGATGTGAGGACAGGTATAGAGAGAGGAGATGTAAATAATGTTTTAGATGGTGATATTAATGGTTTTATTAAAGCATTCTTATTACAAAGTGAAAATAAAAATTAAATAAATATGGCTAATATAATTGTTTTAGGTTCTGGTTTGGTTGGAAGTGTTATTGCAAAAGATTTATCTATTAAACACTCTGTTTCAGTAGTAGATATTTCAAAAAAAAATCTTAATGTTTTAACTAAAAACATAAAAACTTATTGCTTAGATCTTTCTGAAAAGGATGTTTTGGAAAATTTAGTTAAAGATTATGATTTAGTAGTTGGGGCTCTTCCTGGTTTTATGGGATATGATTCTATGAAAAGAGTTATTAATTCTGGAAAAAATATTGTAGATATTTCATTTTATCCAGAAGATCCATTTAATCTTGATAAACTTGCAAAAAAAAATAATGTTGTTGCAATTATGGATTGTGGGGTAGCGCCAGGAATGGGAAATGTTATTTTTGGTCATCATGATAGATCAATGAAAATTACAGATTATGAATGCTTAGTTGGTGGTTTACCAAAAGTTAGAATTTGGCCGTATGAATATCAAGCAGTTTTCTCTCCAATTGATGTAATTGAAGAATATATTAGACCTGCAAGGTATGTGCAAAACTCTAAGTTAATTGTGAGAGAAGCTCTATCTGATACAGAAATGATAGACTTTGAAAATATTGGAACACTTGAAAGTTGGAATTCAGATGGTTTAAGAACACTTATAAAAACAATGAATCATGTCCCTAACATGATTGAAAAAACTTTAAGATATCCTGGGTGTGTAGAGTATATTAAAGTATTAAGAAGTTCTGGATTTTTCTCATATGATGAAATTGAAGTTAATGGAAATAAGGTTAGGCCTATTGACTTAACTTCTAAATTATTATTTCCAAAATGGGAAATGAAGGATGGAGATGAAGATTATACCGTTATGAGAATAAAAATTAAAGGAGAGGAAGAAAAACACAAAGTTTGTTACACTTATAATTTATTAGATTCTTTTAAAGAAGATACAATTTCAATGGCAAGAACTACAGGTTTTACTTGCTCAGCAGTATCAAACTTAGTTTTAGAAAATAAATATAATAAGGTTGGAATATCACCGCCTGAGTATCTTGGTGGCCATCATGAGTTTATAAATAATTATCTTAAAGAAAGAGGGGTAATATATAGGAGTGAGAAAGAAGTATTAAGTTAATTTTTTTTTAAGATGATTTAAATACCAATTTTTTAATTTTTCTAATCCTATTTCCATAGTTGATAAAGGTCCTGGTTTATATTTTTTTGATAGAACTCCATTTTGATTATTTTCTATAATTCTTTTATCAGCAATTGTAGTTTCATTCCACATCCATGTTAATTCATCAATATTATAATCTTTTCCTTCAGAAGCATTTTCATCAACTAACCACATTATTTCTACATCAGTCTTCATTGGCCCTCTTGGAATAAAAGTAAATGTTGTTGCAAAATCATTTGACATAATAAGACTATTAAATGGTGAAGTACCAATTGTTGTATATCCACCATCAAAATTTTTAAAATTTCCCATTAAAGTTGATGCAGGCTTCCCAGATTTAGTTTCTGAAAGTCTATTATTATCAAATGGTGTTCTTTCAGCACTTCTAAAAAAATTGGAAAAATTAATTTCTGAAAACTCACCAGTCAGGTAACCTAATTCTTTTGTTTTATTATTCCATTCATCTAATTTTTTATTAAAAACCTTAGACTGAGGCCCAGTATTATTACCTGCTCCATATGCTTGAATATATTCTTTTGAATGAACTTGACAATATTCTGGATGAGATGGGAGACAATGATAGCATTCATGAAAGTTGTCAAGAGTTAATTTCCAGTTGCCATTTGTAGGGTAAACTTTTTTAGTAGCTATTTTTGCATTTTTTAAACCATGTAATTCAATAAAAGGTTTTAGTGGTTTAATGAATTCCTTAAAATCATCAGGCTGTTCAGAAAAATTTAAAAAAATTAGTCCTTGAAAAACTTTTGAATTACATTTTATAAGACTCCATTTTTTTTTATCAAAGTCTTCATGCATCATTCTAGCATTTTTTAATTTTCCATCTAAATTATAAGTCCAAGCATGATAAGGACATACTAATTTTTTAGAATTTCCTTCAGTTTTTAAACATATTTGTGAACCTCTGTGTCTACATACATTGTAAAAACAATTTATTTGACTTTCACTTTCCCTTATAATAATTATAGATTCATTTCCAATTGAAAATATGAAATAATCTCCTTTATTTGGTATTCTAGACTGATGACCTACAAATATCCATTGATTATAAAAAAATATTTCTAAATCTAATTCATAAATTTTTTTGTCAACATAGAATGATTGATCTAATGGAAAGTTATCCTTTTGTGAATTAATTAATTGTAAAATATTATTATAATCTCTAGACATCATTAATATTTAATGACTATAATAGTTTTATTTAAGTTGGTTTTCCAGTTTTTCTTAATAAATATTATTAATTTGTTAGGAATGAATGAAAAAAGAACACCTAGTTTAATTGAGTCTTTTTTACCAATAATATTTCTTGTAATATTATTATCTATTAATGTATCAATTTTTGGAGATGATGCTCTATCTGGAAGTATTCAAATTGTTCTTATTTTATCTTCCTCTATAGCTGCTATTATTGCTTTTAACTTAGGTTATAAATGGACTGAAATCCAAAAGGGAATACAAAAAAGTATAAATTCTGCTATTCCTTCTATACTTATACTCTTTCTAGTGGGTTCTCTTGCAGGATCATGGTTGTTAAGTGGAATTGTTCCAGCCTTAATTTATTATGGTATCCAAATTTTAAATGCTAAAATATTTTTATTTGCTGCATGTGTGATATGCATTATTGTTTCAATGGCAACAGGAAGTTCATGGACCACATCTGCTACTATTGGTATTGCATTAATTGGTATTGGTAAAGCTCTAAATATCCCTGAAGGTCTTATAGCAGGTTCTATTCTTAGCGGTGCTTATTTTGGAGACAAAATGTCTCCTCTTTCAGATACAACTAATCTTGCTCCAGCTATGGCAGGAAGTGATTTATTTACTCATATTAGATATCTATCTATAACTACCTTCCCATCTATAATTATTTCTCTATTTATTTTTATAATAATGGGAATGAGTATTTCTACTGAAGCAAGTATTGATAATGCTTCACTTATCTCTAGTTCAATTTTAGATAAATTTTATATTTCTCCTATTTTATTCTTAGTTCCTATAACTGTTATTATTCTTATATATAAAAAAATTAAAGCAGTTCCAGCATTATTTGTTGGAGTTATATTAGGATCTGTTTTTGCTTTAATTTTTCAAAAAGATTTAGTCATAGAAGTCTCAGGTAATAATTCAGGTGATTGGACCTCATTATTTATTGGTATTATGAAGTCATTATATGGTTCAATCTCAATATCTACATCTAATGATTTAGTTTCAGACCTTCTTTCATCAAGTGGTATGTATGGAATGCTTGGAACAATATGGCTTGTTATATCGGCAATGATTTTTGGTGGTGTAATGGATAGAGCAGGTTTTCTAAATGTAATTTCATCTTTAATTTTAAACAAAGTTAATTCAGTAGGATCATTAGTAACTTCTACTACTGGAACATGTATATTTTTTAATTTAACAGCTTCAGATCAATACCTTTCAATAGTTGTTCCTGGTAAAATGTATTCTTCAATTTATAAGGAAAAAGGTCTTGCTCCAGAAAATCTAAGTAGAACACTAGAAGATAGCGGAACTGTCACTTCAGTTTTAGTTCCATGGAATACTTGTGGTGCATATCATGCAAGTGTTCTAAATGTATCGACTTTAGCCTATTTACCTTATTGTTTTTTTAGTCTTATAAGTCCTTTTATGACAATTTTAATAGCTTATTTAAGGATAAAAATAAAGCGTTTATAGTTAATCTAATTCATCAAGGATTGATAAATAATTATTATATCTTCTCTTAGAGATACTTTTATTTATAGCACTTTTAACAGAACATTTAGGTTCATTTTGATGTAAGCAATTATTGAATTTACATTTATCATTAAAGAATTCAAATTCAGGATATAGAAATTTTAAATCACTTTTTTTGATATCAAAAAAGTGAAATTCTTTAAATCCAGGTGAATCTATAATTTGACTATTTTTATTTATTTCAAAAGATTCTGAGAAAGTTGTGGTTTGTTTTCCTCTACCAGTTTTAATTGATAAGCTATCAGTCTTCTGTTTAGAATTTGGAGAAATTTTATTTATTAATGTAGATTTACCTACACCCGAATTTCCTAAAATTAAAGTTTTCTTTTCTAATAATTTTTCTAATAATTTTTCTAAGTTTATTTTTAAATAAGCTGATATACTTAAAGTATCGATTCCTGCATTTTTATAAATTTTTGAGATATCATTTAACTTTATATTTTCAGATTTATTTAATAGATCAATTTTATTAAATACTATGATGGGCTTTATATTGTAATATATTGATGCAGCAATACACTTATCAATAAATTTCAGTTTAGTATATGGTTTTTTTATACTACCCAAAACAATAACTTGGTCAAGGTTTGCACCAACTATATGGGCCTTTTTATCTTTAAGTGATCGTTTTATAAAATAATTTTTTCTCTTAACAATTTTTTCAATTATCCCAGATTGATTATCAATTAGTTGAACCTTTACTTTATCTCCTGAGACTATAGGATTTGAAAATATATTATTTAATTTATTTTTCCCCCTGAAATTACATCTAATAATATTATTATTTATTTTAACATTATATAGATCACCTGTAGACTTAATTACCACTCCTTCCATTATAGATACTTTGATAATAATTTATTTATTTTTTTTGTGGCTCCTGAGTTTTTTACAACAAATGAATTCCCTCCTTTTCCTACACCTCTATTTTTTAAAATTCTATTTTTGATGAGTTTGAATTCATTACCATTACTAATTGGAAATCCAATATTTTTATTTTCTAATTTTCTAATTTCTATAAATTTTTTATTCTTTTTATTTGACCCATATACTACTGGAATATCCCATACTGCAGCTTCTAAAGTATTATGTAAAGCCCCTCTAAATCCACCTCCTACGTATGCAAGTTTGCAATATTTATAAATTGAAGATAACATCCCTAAGTTATCAATAATTAGAATCCTTTTCCTCACATTTTTTTGAGGTAATTCTGAGAATCTAATAGTATCATTTATGAAATTACTTTCTATATATTCAATCTCAACTGATTCAATATTATGTGGAGCTATAATATATTTTGTGTCGGTTAAATCTCTTCCAATTTCTTTTTTCAAAATTTTAATATCACTTCTCCAACTACTTCCAATTACAACAGTATTTTTATTGTTAATAAAGTTTTCAATACTATTAATTTTTTTAAAATTATGGTAAATATCAAGCACCCTATCGAATCTGGTGTCTCCTATTACTTGTACATTATTTATGTTAATTTTATTTAATAAATTTTTAGATTTCTCATCTTGTACAAGAAAAAGGTTTATATTTTTTAATGCATTTCTTAAAAAAAATCCAATCTTATAGAAATAAATTTGTCTTGGCCTAAAGACTGATGATACTGAAACAATTGGGATAGATTTATTTTTAGCTGTATTTATTAGATTTGCCCAAAAATCATACTTAATAATAATAATTAATGTTGGTTTTAATAATTTAAATAAATTTTCATTATTTGATCTTTTATCAGATAATAAATAAAAGCTATAATTTATTTTTTTATATTTTTTGACTTCATTTTCAGCTGATGATGAAAAATATGACACAAGTATCTTATGAGATTTTTTTTTATGAATAAGATCGATTATTGGTTTAGCTTGCTCAAACTCTCCAACTGAAGATACATGAACCCATATTAATTTTTCATCTGATCTAATATATTTTTTTATATATTTTATAGTATTTTTTCTTCCATCTAATATCTTTTTATTTTTTTCATTAATAAATGAGCTAATAAATAAGAGTAGATCTAATATTCTAATAAAGAGATCATAGAATATATTAATCATTTTAATATTGATTTATTAATATTGAAAATATGATTTAGAATTTCTTCTCTTCCAATATTTTTTAAAGAAGAAGAAACAAAATAATTAGGTGTCGATGACCAGTATTTTGACAATTCATTTAAAAAATTATCTATGTTAGAAGTTATTTTTGATTTTTTTACCTTATCACTTTTAGTGAAGATAAGGTTAAGAGGTAGTTTATTTTTACCAATATAGTTTATATAATCAATATCAATTTTTTGAGGTTCTAACCTTAAATCAATTAAAATAAATATTAAAGAAATTTTGTCAGAATTAATAAGAAAATTTTTTGTCATATTATCCCATTTATCTCTATTTGATTTACTTGTTTTAGCCCATCCGTATCCTGGTAAATCCACAAAGTATAGATTATTATTAATTTCAAAATGATTTATAAGCTGAGTTTTTCCTGGTTTAGAAGATATTTTTGATAGTTTATTTTGATTAACCAACATATTGATTAATGAAGATTTTCCAACATTTGATCTTCCTAAGAAAATATATTCAGGTAATTTTTTTTCAGGACACTCTGATAGTGTTGTGCTACTTTTAATAAATTTGGCTTCTTTTATGATCATGTTTTCAACCATTATACAATTTTAATTCAATTTTAAAGTTTAGATGTTATATTTAGCAATAAATGAGAAAGATTTTTGTGCTTTTAGTGGTATTAATTTCAATGAATTCTTCTTTGCATTCTCAATCAACAAGAATTAACCTAAGTGGTTATGATGATGTTAACACTCATTTTGGTTTTCTTTTAGGTGCTCATTCAACATATTATAGAATATATTATTCTCAGCAATTTTTAGATCCTAATTTCAGTAATTTACATAGTATTCACTCAAAATCAATGCCAGGTTTTAAATTAGGTTTTGTATCAGACTTTAATCTTATTTATCCTTTTGATTTGAGAACATTATTACAAGTTTCATTTTCTGAATTTAGATTAGACTATTATAATGTAGATGGTACCATTTTCTCGAATATTAGACCTGCAGTTTTTTTAGAGTCTCCTATACTTTTTAAATATAAATCTAAGAGAAGAAAAAATCATAGAATGTTTTTAATTGCTGGGATTAAACCAAGTCTTGAGATTGGAGCGAAAAATAAAGATGAGGCTGGAGAAGATCTTCTTGACTTGAAATCTTTTGATATATCATTGGAGATTGGTTTTGGTAGTGATTTGTTTTTTCAACTTTTTAAGTTCTCACCTGAGTTAAGGTATTCAAGAGGACTTAGGAATATGCTTAATGGAAAAAATAATAATCAATATAATTTACCATTAGATAAAATAATAGTTCACAATATTTCATTTTTCTTTACATTTGAAGGTGGACCAAAATAATAATAAAAAGATAGTATTTATTACTGGAGCTACCTCTGGAATTGGTGAGGCTACAGCAAAAATTTTATCAAATAATTATGATTTAATTCTTTGTGGAAGGAGAGAAGAAAGACTGATTAAACTTAGAGATTCTTTGTCAAAAAAAACTAATGTTATAATCTTATCATTTGATGTTAGAAATAAAGATCAAGTTTCAGAAAAGATTAAAAGTCTAGATAAAAAATGGAAAAATATTGATTTTTTAATTAATAATGCAGGTAATGCTCATGGTATGGACTATATTTTTGATGGAAATTCTGATGATTGGGATAAGATGATTGATATAAATGTTAAGGGATTACTTTATGTTTCTAAGGAGATTCTAAAAATTATGGTATTTAATAAAAGAGGTCATGTTATTAATATTGGTTCTATTGCTGGTAAAGAGGTTTACTCTAAAGGAAATATATATTGTGCATCAAAATTTGCTGTTGATGCAATTTCTCAGGGAATGAGAATAGATCTTAATCATAAAAATATTAAGGTATCACAAGTTAATCCTGGTCTTGTAAATACAGAATTTGCTAAAGTTAGATTCAAAAATGATTTAGAAAAAGCTGAAAATGTATATAAAGGAATGGACCCATTAATTGCTGATGATGTTGCAGAGGTAATAAGCTTTATAATGAATAGATCAGATAATGTTAATATTAGTGATATAACTATTTTGCCAAAGTCTCAGGCTTCTTCAACAGTGGTAAAAAGGGATTAATTCTTAAGAATACTAAATATCCAATTGATTCCATAATCTTCTAAATTTATTTCTTTTATTAATCTAGAATAATTTTTATCATAACACACTAATCTTGTTGGCATTTTAAGTTTTACTTTATCAGAAAGCTTATTACCTAGCCACTTAACATTTTCAATAAATTTTGTTGGTCTTATTCTACTAAATCCAACATAATTTCTTGAATCTATTTTCTGAAATCCTCTACACCATCCCAGTGACTTATTGTCTTTCTGAAATTTATTTAGATCATAAATTTTTTTTTCATTAAAATTGTTTTTATTCATTTCTATGATTTTCCCATTAACTACAGTATAAATAAACTTATTTTCAAAAACACATCCATCATGAGGGATTCCCTCATTTAAAATTATATAGTCAATAATCTTTCCATCAAGTGAATAAACTAATACATCCTGTTGTTTGTATCTTGTTATAAATAATTTATTATTATAAATAGTAATATGATTAGGATGACTAAAATGAGGTTTTGTAGTATTAATTTTCCTATAATCTTTTTTTTCATCAAACCTATTCCACGTTTCAATCTCCGGAAAACAATTATAAATACATAATACTTTTTTTTCAGATAGAGAATATCTTACTACTATATCTAATCCTGTTACGACAATATATAGATCATTTTTATGATTTATAACATGGTGTAAATCATTAAATATTTTAAGTGAAATTCTTTCTTCTAAACTATATTCAGGAAGTCTATAAATTAGTACTTCAGTTAGAGTAGTTATATAAAGTTTATTTTTGTGTATAGAACCACTTTTAAATGATATGCTAAAATTCTCTTTTGGTCGAAAATCTAAGGGTGTTCTATATTTAACTTTTTCTAATAAGGTATCATTTTTAATATCATATTCATATATAACTCCACAAATTCCATTGTTCCATTCCTTATTAAAATATGATAAAGATGAATTTGATTGTCTTCCTCCTGTAATAATAAGTTTCATTATATATTTTTATTATTTTTATTTAATATAACTCGAAATAGTAAACCCAAATTTATGTCAAAAAAAATAGTAATTCTAGGTGCTGGAAAATCTTCATCTTACCTAATTAAGTATTTATATGATAAAAGGAAAGAACTAGATATTTATTTAAACGTTTTTTCAGATTACAGACCCACATATATTGATGAGTTCAATGAATTAAACTTTACTGTTTTAGATATAAAAGATAAAGAAAAATTGATTCAGATTCTTCAAGGAACTTATATAGTAGTAAGTTTATTACCTCCTTTTTTGCATTTTGAGATTGCTGAAATATGTTCAGAAAATAAAATTAATATGATTACGGCATCATACCTTGATGATAAAATAAAAAAATTAGAAAAATCATTTATTGAAAATGATTGCTTTTTGTTTATGGAAATGGGACTTGATCCAGGTATTGATCATATGTCAGCAATGAAGACGATAGATAAATTAAATAAATCAAATAAAATTATTGAATTTGAATCTTATACAGGTGGATTAGTAAAGCTTGATAAAAAAAATAATCCTTGGGGTTATAAGTTCACATGGAACCCAATGAATGTTATACTGGCAGGAGTTGAAGGCGCAAAATATTTGAAAGAGGGGATTAGTAAATCAATATCATATGATGAAATATTTAAAGATTTGACATCAATTAATATACCAGAAAATGAACCTTTTGAAGGTTATGCAAATAGAGATTCATTGAAATATAAAAGTTTATATAATCTAAATGATATAAAGACTCTTAAAAGAGGTACACTAAGACATAAGGGCTTTTGTGAGACATGGTCTCTGTTAATCAACCTTGGACTTACAAGTAATAGCAAAACTCTTTATAATGATAATGAAATGACTTTTTTTGATTTTTTTAATTATAATATAAAAGCTGAAGACTATAATGGTTTAAAAAAGGTTTTAGATGAAGTTTATGGTATTAAAAAAGATTCTCAAGTTCTTAAGAATTTAGATTGGTCAGGATTTTTTTCAAATAAAAAGATTTCATTAAAAGAAGGTAAGTTTTCTGATTTTCTTTTAACTATTTTAATGGATAAATGGACTCTTTCGAAAGGAGATATTGATTTAATTGTAATGACTCATACTTTTGTATATAAATCTGAAAAAAAAATAAATA
The DNA here is from genome assembly GCA_964527965.1 of uncultured Marinoscillum sp. Lineage (GTDB taxonomy): Bacteria > Bacteroidota > Bacteroidia > Cytophagales > MED-G16 > MED-G16. The sequence continues at coordinate 71,407 of CAZGPH010000002.1, read as the reverse complement.
AATTAATTTCTTATTTAAGAATAGAAGGTGAAGATAATATTTATACAGCAATGTCAAAAACAGTAGGTTTGCCAATGGCTGTCTTAATAGAGCATATATTAAAAAATGGTATAGATAAAAAAGGAATTCAATTACCTTTTAATAAAGACATCTATAATCCAATTCTAAAAAAATTAAAAAAATTAGGTATTGATTTTAAAGAAATAGAAATCAATATTTGAAAGTTTCCATAAAATTAGTAGTGAAATTTCCTTTTTTGAAGTTAGGATCATCCATAATTTTTATATGAAAAGGTATTGTTGTTTCAATTCCTTCTATTATAAACTCCTTTAATGCCCTTTTCATTCTAACTATAGCTTCTTCTCTAGATTGATGACTAACTATGAGCTTAGCAATCATGGAGTCATAATTAGGAGGTATTTCATAACCTGAATATATATGTGAATCTACCCTGACTCCGTGACCTCCTGGTTTATGTAACGCTGTAATTTTACCAGGACATGGTCTAAAATTAGCTGATGGATCTTCTGCATTAATTCTACATTCCATTGAATATAACTTGGGGTAATAATGTTTGCCAGATACTTTTACGCCACCTGCTACTTTGATTTGTTCTTTAATTAAGTCATAATCTGTTACTTCTTCAGTAATTCCATGTTCAACTTGAATACGAGTATTCATTTCCATAAAATAAAAATTCTTGTTTATATCAACAAGAAATTCTATGGTTCCAGCTCCTTCATATTTTATAAATTTACATGCCTTTACAGCTGCTTCTCCCATTCTTTCTCTTAATTCACTATCTACAAAAGGGGAAGGTGTCTCTTCAATTAATTTTTGATGTCTTCTTTGAATAGAGCAATCTCTTTCGGATAAATGACTTACATTACCATATTGATCTCCCATAACTTGAATCTCAATATGACGAGGTTTTACTATAAATTTTTCTAAATATAAGCCAGAGTTTGAGAAAGAAGCTTCTGATTCAGCTTTTGCACTATTCCAAGAATCTTCAAACTCCTTTTCACTATTAACTATTCTCATTCCCTTTCCACCACCACCTGCTGTAGCTTTTAGTATTACAGGGTAACCAATAGAAGACGCTAATTTTTTACCTTCCTTTATTGAATTTAAAAGACCATCAGATCCTGGTACTGTAGGAATTCCAGCTTTTTTCATTGTATCTTTAGCAGTTACTTTATCACCCATTTTTTCAATCATCTTCCAATCAGGTCCAATGAATTTTATTCCACTTTCATTACATATTTTTGAAAATTCAGCATTTTCTGATAAGAAGCCATACCCTGGATGAATAGCATCTGAATTAGTTATTTCAGCGGCTGCCATTATTCTAGGAATATTTAAATATGATTCTTTTGATATAGCTGGACCTATACAAACTGCCTCATCCGCAAAACGAACATGTAAACTTTCTTTATCGGCTTTGGAATAAACTGCAACAGTTTTAATTCCCATTTCATTACAACTCCTAATTACTCTTAGGGCAATTTCACCACGATTAGCAATAAGTACTTTTTTAATCATTTTGATTATTAACTTGGATCAACTTCGAATAATGGCTGATCAAATTCAACTGGTGAATTATCGTCAACAAGTATTTTGACAATTTTACCAGATATTTCTGATTCAATATCATTAAATAATTTCATTGCTTCTATTATACATACTTTTTGACCTACTTTTATACTATCACCTTCACTTACAAAAGGATCACTTTCCGGATTTGGTGAACGATAAAATGTCCCAATCATAGGTGATTTTACAATGACATTGTTATTTGTAGATGATTCTTTATCTTCAGATTTAATTACTTTTTTTACTTCAGTCTCAATCGGTTCTGAAACTTGAGTTGATATATTTTTATTTTTTTTAATTTCAGATACAACTGCATTATTTTTCTTAACTCTAATCTTATAATTTTCCGTTTCTATACTAACATCATCAAGATCAGTTTTTTTTATAAAATTTATTATATCCTGTATTTCTTTAACCTTCATTTAACAAATTTAAAATTTATTTTACTCTCTCCATGTATTTACCTTGTCTAATATCAACTTTTATTTTGTCACCTTCATTGATAAAGAGTGGAACTTGAATTTCAGCACCTGTTTCAATTCTTGCAAGTTTTGTTGCATTTGTAGCTGTATCACCTTTTACTCCTGGTTCAGCGTATGTAACCTTAGTTTCTATATTTTGCGGCAGTTCACATGATAAAACATCACCAGTTTCAGTATGAATAGATATTTCAACTTCCATTCCATCAATTAAAAATTTAAAATAATCAATTTGATTTTCTTCTAAAGATATTTGTTCAAATGTAGAGGTATCCATAAAATGATATCCTGAACTATCTTTATAAAGGAATTGATGAGATCTTTTTTCAACTCTTGCTGTAGTAATTTTGTGTCCAGAAGGAAAAGTGTTATCAATTACTTTTCCTGTTTTAACATTTTTAAGTTTAGTTCTAACAAAAGCTGGTCCTTTCCCAGGTTTGACATGTTGAAATTCAATTACAAAGTATAGATTTCCATTATACTCTATACAAAGTCCATTTTTAATATCACTTGTAGAAGCCATTTTTTAATTATTATAAGACCATTTTAAGTAAAGAGAACCCCAAGTAAACCCACCACCAAAAGCGGCAAGAATTAAATTATCTCCTTTTTTAAATTTTTTTTCAAAATCCCATAAGCACAATGGAATTGTCCCAGCTGTAGTATTGCCATATTTTTCAATATTTAATAAAACTTTTTCAGGACCTACGCCCATCCTTTTTGCAGTTGCATCGATAATCCTTTTATTTGCCTGATGAGGAACAAGATAAGAAACTTCATTTGATGATAGATTATTTTTTTTCATTATCTCTTCAGAGATATCAGCCATATTGGTTACAGCAAATTTAAATACAGAAGATCCTTCTTGATAGATATAGTGTTCTTTATTTTTTAATGTTTCAGTAGATGCTGGCCTTAAACTTCCACCCGCTTTAAGACATAACATATCTCTACCTGAACCATCACTTTTTAAAATATAATCTTGAATTCCTGTTTCATCATTAGACCTTTCAAGTAATACTGCACCTCCACCATCTCCAAATAATACACAATTTTTTCTCTCGTCATAATCTATAATAGAAGACATTTTATCAGCTCCGATTACCACAACTTTTTTATGAGTTCCTGATTCAACAAATTGGGATCCAGTTGTAAGAGCATATAAAAATCCTGAACATGCAGCTGATAAATCAAAACCATAGGAATTTGAGGCTCCAACATTATCTGCTATTAGATTTGCAGTAGATGGAAATAACATATCTGGCGTAACGGTTGCTACTATAATTAGATCGATGTCTTTAGGGTCAGTATTTGTCTTTTCTAGAAGCCCTTCTAGACATCTTGTTCCAAGAATAGATGTTCCTTTTAACTCACCTTTTAATATTCTTCTTTCTTTTATTCCGGTTCTAGTAAATATCCATTCATCTGTAGTATCTACAATCTTCTCAAGTTCAGAATTTGTTAAAATATAATCAGGTACATATCCATGGACTCCTGAAATACAAGCTCTATATTTTTTTGATGGCATATACAGAATGAAAATTAAGCTACTGCTTCTTTTTCTAATACAACTTTTCCTTTGTAATATAATTTACCTTCATACCAATAGGCTCTGTGAGGAAGGTGAGATTCTCCAGTAGTTGAACACACAACAAATTTTTTTGCAGTTGCTTTGTAATGAGTTCTCCTCTTGTCTCTTCTGGTTTTTGAGGTTTTACGTTTTGGATGTGCCATTTTAATTTATTTTAATTTATTTAAGGGATCCAATCTCGGATCTGTTTTTTTTATAGCATTTGTTCTAAATACAAAATTATCAATATTATCTTCATTTTTTAAAGAAGGGTGCAATCTTTTTGCAGGAATTTTTAAAATCACAAATTCATAAATGTAATTAGCTATGTTAATTATCGATTTATTTCTGTCAATTACAATCATATCTTCAGATATTTCTTCATCAAAATCTCCAAATTTGAATAATATTTTATTCTTTAAGTCAAGTGAATAATTAAACTTTTTTAATGATCTGTCACAAATTAATTCAGTAGATCCTGTAATTAAAAAGGATGTTTCTAACATCATATCTGTCTTAATTATATTTAATTTACACTCTCCAGAAGTATTTTTCATTTCAAGTTCATCTGAAAAATGTTCTAAAAGAGTTTGATTAAATTCAAAATCAAATGAATGTTCATTGTTTGATAAACTTTGAATCTTTACGTCAAATTTCCTAAGGTATTTTTTATCCATTTTTAATAAATAAGTGAGCAAAAGTATTATCTAATCTCTTATTTAGAAAATATTCTTTGATTTATAATTTGAATATTTAGCTTAATTGATTCTGTTAAAGAATTATTATTAGCAATTCCTTTACCGGCGATGTTAAATGCTGTTCCGTGATCTGGTGAAGTTCTTATAATTGGTAGGCCTCCAGTATAATTAACTCCACTATCAAATGAAAATGATTTAAATCCTACTAAACCTTGGTCATGATACCATGAAAAAACTCCATCATAATTTTGAAACTTTTTAGACCCAAAAAAAGAATCAGCCGGAAATGGACCTTCAATTTGATTTTCTTTATTTTTTAATTTATTTGTAATTGGCTCTATTTTATCTAATTCTTCAGTCCCTAGCATTCCATTTTCTCCCGAATGAGGGTTTAATCCTAAAACTGCAATTTTTGGAGACTTTATATTAAAATCATTTTTTAAAGTATTTATAAATAGCTTCAATTTTTTTTCAATAAAGCTATTATTCATATAGTTTGCTACTTCATTTAAGGGTATGTGACCAGTATGAAACCCAATGATCATAACCTTTGAATACATGATCATAATATTATCATCAACATTATATCTTGATTTTAAAAATTCAGTATGACCCGGAAAAGAAAATAAATCTGAATGAGAGTTCATTTTACTTATAGGTAGCGTTACTAACCCATCAATTTCATTTTTATCTAAAGAATTTACAGAATTCTTTAGAGATTTTATTGAATAATTTCCAGCAGATTTACTTATCTGTCCAGGCTCTATTTTTAATTCATTTGCATTTTTATCATAAGTATATAATATGTTTTTTCTGTATTCTGATTTAAAGCTATCAAGTTCTTTAATTTCTAATTTATAATTAAAAAGATTGTTGTAAAATTCTAATATTTTTTTTTCACAAAATATTATTGGAATACATCTATCAAATAAATTAGAATTGAGAAATGATTTAAGTAAAATTTCTGGTCCAATTCCATTATAATCTCCAATGCTAAAGCCTATAATATTTTTTTTGTTGATATCTTTTTTCATTAAATTCTTTAAATAATTTCAAATTTACATTCAAATTTATCTTAATGATAAAATTTCAAACTAAAAAAAAATTAGGTCAGCACTTTTTAATAAATGAAACAATAGCAAAATCAATTTCAAATACTTTTGAAGGAAGGAATAATATTCTTGAAATTGGTCCTGGCATGGGGTTTCTAACAAAATATATTATTAAAGGTGCATCAAATTTAATTTTAGTTGAAATTGATTCTGATTGTATAAAATATTTAAATAAAATTCATAGAGATATTAAAATTATTAATGAAGATATTTTAAAGATTAATCTTAACAATTTATTTAATAATAAATTTTCTGTAATTAGTAATTTGCCATATAATATATCTTCTCAAGTTTTTTTTAAGATTCTAGAATCAAGAGATAAAGTAGATCATTTTACATTTATGGTTCAAAAGGAGGTTGGTGAAAGAATATGCTCAAAACCTAAAAAGAAGACTTACGGAATATTATCAGTATTAATTCAGATTTATTTTGATGTTCAATATCTTTTTGATGTTGATTCTAAAGAATTTCACCCTCAACCTCGTGTTATTTCATGTGTAATAAAAGGTAATAGAAATAAAAGATCAAATATTGGAGTTTCATTTTCATTTTTAAAAAATATTGTAAAGAACTCCTTCCGAAATAGAAGAAAAACATTGAGAAATTCTTTAAAAAACCTAAATTTACCTGAAGATTTTACTTCAAAAAAAATGTTTTCTAAGAGAGCTGAACAATTAGATTTAGATGATTTTATATGGCTTTCTAAGAAGATTAAATTATTAATACAATGAAGTTTTCATTAACTAATGAGTTTAAAGAGAAACTAAGATTAGAGATAATAAATCAAAATATTGATTTTATACAAAAGTCTTTTGATAATATTAGTTATGTTGATATAACAGAATTATTATATGAATTTGATTCTAATGATTCAAAATATGTCTTAGATAATATAGATATAGATATTTCTTCTAAAATAATTTCAGAATTAGATGAGGATAATAGACAAAACTTTTTAAAGATTTATTCATCTAAAGAAATAGCTCAATATTTAGATATTATAGACTCTGATGATGGGGCAGACATACTATCTGAACTTAATTTTCAAAAAAGAAATGATGTAATATCACTAATAAAAGATGCTGAAAAATCAAAAAACTTAAAAAAACTTCTTCAATATGATGAAGATGTAGCAGGCGGGTTAATGGCTATTGAGTTAGTTAAGTGTAATATAAATTGGAAAATAAATCAGTGTATAGAATTAATTAAAAAACAAGCAAAAAACGTTCAAAATATTTTTAGTGTTTATGTAACGGACGATAAAGGAAAATTACTTGGAACAGTTTCTCTTAAGGATATTATTTTAGCTAAAGACAATTCTAGTATCAAAGATGTTTTTGATGATTATATAATTTCAGTTGATGCTCACATGAACCAGGAGGAAGTGTCACAAATAATGCAGAAGTATGATTTAACTGTTCTTCCTGTAATTAATAAAAGAGGAAAATTATTAGGTAGAATTACTATAGATGATGTTGTTGATGTAATTACTGATACAGCTGAAGAAGAAAGACAAATCATGTCAGGTATAACTTCTGATGTAGAAGAAGATGATTCAATATGGAAGTTATCTAACGCTCGTCTTCCTTGGTTAATAATAGGCATAGTTGGAGGCCTTTTTGGTGCATTCTTTCTTGGGTCATTTGAAAACAATTATTTTAAAGACAATCAAATGTTTCTTACTTTATCTCTATTTATACCTTTAATTATGGCAACTGCAGGTAATGTAGGAATTCAGTCATCTTCAATTGTTATACAAAGTTTATCTAATCCTAGTGCTTTTGAGAGTTCTGTTACTAATAGATTATTTAAAGTTTTACTCGTATCAATTATTAATGGTATAGTATTATCAATAATTGTTTATTTAGGATTAATTGCTTTTGATTATTTAGGTTATTTAGATTTTGGTCTTTATTCTCAAACTGCACTTATAGTATCAGTTTCTCTATTTTCAATAGTTATGCTTTCTTCACTTTTAGGAACAATTACACCTTTAATATTAGATAAACTTAATTTTAATCCTGCTCTTGCATCTGGTCCATTTATAACTACAACTAATGACTTAATAGCATTAGCAATATATTTCATAGTTGCTCTTGTATTAGGAGGAATTTAATTCATATTGCATATATTTGTTTGAATAACGGATATAATCCGTTTTTTTTATCTAAAAATTATGAGTAAAATAAAATATTTTACAGAGTCTGGTCTAAAAAAATTAAATGATGAATTACATTATTTAAAAACAAAGGGAAGGACAGATATTGCCAATCAAATAGCAGAAGCAAGAGATAAAGGTGATCTTTCTGAAAATGCTGAATATGATGCAGCAAAAGATGCTCAAGGCTTACACGAGTTAAAAATATCTAAATTAGAGGAGTCAATTAGTAATGCTAGAGTAATTGATGAGTCAGAAATAAATACTGATAAAGTTTCTATATTATCTAAAGTTAAGATTCTTAATCTCTCATTTAATAAAGAATTTCAATATACAATTGTATCTGAAGAAGAGTCAGATCTTCAAGCTGGAAAAATTTCTGTTCAATCACCTATTGGAAAAGGTTTGCTTGGCAAGAAGAAAGGACAGACAGTAAATATCGACGTTCCCTCTGGTAAATTAAAATTTAAAATTTTAGATATTTCTCTATAGTAATAATGGCCACTATTTTTACAAAAATTATTCAGAGAGAAATTCCAGCTAATATTTTATACGAAAATGAAGATTTCATTTCTATTCTTGATATTAGTCCATTAACTCTAGGTCATTCATTAGTAATTCCTAAAGTAGAAATTGATTACTTTTTTGATTTGGATGATAAATACTTAAATAAAATAATGATGTTTTCAAAAGTCGTATCAAATGCTCTTTCTAAAAGTGTCATTTGTAAACGAGTCGGCTTGACAGTTGTTGGTTTGGAGGTACCACATGCTCACCTACATTTAATTCCATTTAATAATGAAAGAGAAATGAGTTTTTCTAATAAAAGATTAAAATTATCTAATGATGAATTTTTAGAACTTCAGAAAAAAATTGTAAATAATTTAAACTAGTTTATCTGGGTTTGAAATTAGATACTCTTTCCAGGATTTTTTTGTAGTTTGGTTATTAGACTTTTGATATAAATGACATAAAGCAGCACCTAAAGCATCAGAAGCATCAAGTTTATTAGAATCTAAAATTTTAATATTTAATATTTTCTGTATCATTTTGTTCAATTGTTCTTTTGACGCATTCCCATTTCCGGTGACAGCTTGTTTTATTTTTTTTGGAGCATATTCAGTAATAGTGATATTATTTATCTCTCCTGCTACCATTGCCACACCTTGGGCTCTTCCTAATTTTAACATAGATTGGATGTTTTTACCATAAAAAGGAGATTCTATTGATATTTCATTTGGTTTGAATTCATTAATTAAGTTATTTACTGTTTCAAAAATAACTTTCAATTTCTTAATATGGTCCTTTTCTTTATTCATCTTAATCACTCCATATTGTAAAGCTTTTAATTTTTGATTTTTAAAACTAATTATACCAAAACCCATAACATTTGTTCCTGGATCAAGTCCTAAAATAATTTTATCTGTAGCCATTATGTGAATATATTATTATTAATTTCACGATCATAAAAACTATTAAATAATTTAAAAAGTTATGAATTCTTTTATTGATTCTCATGCCCATATTTATCTTGATGACTTTAATAATCAAATAGAAAATATTATTGATAATTCTATTAAGAATAATGTTGATAAAATTTTAATGCCAAATATTAATTTGAAAACAGTTAACTCAATGAAAAATTTATCATTAAAATATGAAGGTGTATGTTTTTCTATGCTTGGGTTGCATCCGTGTTATGTCGAAGATAATTACGAAAAAGAGATAAATGATATTTTTAAATTTTTTGATTCTGAAATTATTGCTATTGGAGAAATAGGGCTTGATTATTATCAATCAGATAAAACTTTTACTAATCAATTAAAAGCTTTTGAATTACAATGTGAGATTGCTATTGAAAAAAAATTACCTATTGTAATACATACTAGAAACTCTATAGATGAATCGATAAATGTTATTAAAAAATATTCTAATAAAAATATTAAAGGTGTTTTTCATTGTTTTACTGGAAATTTGAAACAGGCTAATCAAATTATTGATCTAGGATTTAAAATTGGAGTAGGAGGGATATTAACATTTAAAAACTCTCATTTAAAGGATGTTATATCAAAGATTGATTTATCTTCAATTCTTCTTGAGACAGATAGTCCATACCTTTCGCCGGAACCAAATAGAGGAAAAATAAATGAACCTTCAAATATTAAATATATTGCAGAAAAATTATCAGATATATTATCCGTTCCTCTTGAATTAGTTTCAAAAGTTACTTCTCAAAATGCAAATAATTTATTTGATTTGTCTTCTTAATTTAGAGAGGTGGCCGAGCGGTCGAAGGCGCGCGCCTGGAAAGTGCGTATACGAAGTAATTCGTATCGAGGGTTCGAATCCCTTCCTCTCTGCAAAAATTTCAATTATAAAAATTTATGTTATAATTTTTATATTAATACTAAATCTTTATTTTTGAAAAATTCTATATTAAAAATAACACATTTAACTATGAAAAAATTATTTACATTAATATTAACATTTAGTCTCTTGACTTTTTCAAATGTTACTTATTCTCAAGAAGAGCAGGTAGCTGAAACTGAAATGCAAGATGATACTTCATCAGCAGTTATCGTTGATTCAACAACAGAAATAATGAACACTGTTCAGTTTGTTGAAGAAGAGGAGATTGAAGAAGTGGTTGAGGAGTCTCAGTCTTTTCATTACGCAATTAAAGAACAATTCATACAGGGGGGATGGCAATTTATGGGTATCGTATTGTTATGTTTAATCCTTGGACTTGCAGTTGCTATAGAGAGAATTATTACTCTTAATCTTGCTACAACTAATACAAAAAAATTATTATCTGATATTGATAATGCACTTTCATCTAAAGGAGGTGTTGAATCAGCTAAAGAAATTTGTAAAAATACTAGAGGACCAGTTGCATCTATATTTGTACAAGGGCTCATGAGAGCTTCAGAAGGTATTGATATGGTAGAAAAATCAATTATTTCTTATGGATCTGTTGAAATGGGAAAACTTGAGAAAGGTATGGTATGGATTTCTTTATTTATTTCTCTTGCACCTATGCTTGGTTTCATGGGAACAGTTATAGGTATGATTGGGGCATTTGATGCTATTGCTGAGGCTGGAGATGTTTCTCCTTCTCTTGTTGCTGGTGGTATCAAAATAGCACTTCTTACTACTGTTGGTGGTTTAATCGTTGCTGTAATTCTTCAATTATTTTATAATTATTTAGTATCTAAAATTGATTCTTTAGTCAATACTATGGAAGATGCATCTATATCTTTAGTAGATATTCTTGTTAAAAACAAACTTTCTAAATAATGATATTATTAGATCTCGTTGATGTTATTTTATATTTCGGATATGGAATGGTAATGGTAGGAGCAGTCCTAGCTATTGGTTTTCCTTTGTGGATTGCTTCAAAAAACCCAAAATCCTTAGTTGGAACTGGAATGGGTTTAGGCTCTATTCTCGTGTTATTTTTAATAGCCTGGTTGCTTTCCGGTAGTGAAGTTTATTCTAGTTACAGTGAATTTGGTGTAGATGCTTCTCTTTCTAAATTTATAGGTGGAATGTTGATACTTGTTTACATGTTAGTTGGTTTAGCTGTTTCTGGTATTATATATTCTGAAATAACCAAATCATTAAAAAATGGCTAGAAAAAATAGACCTACTGCTGAAATTCCTAACGGATCAATGGCTGATATTGCCTTTCTTTTATTAATATTTTTCTTAGTTACCACAACTATAGCAAATGATAAAGGTATAGCGATGTTATTGCCTCCAAAACCTGATCCAAATCAACCACCACCAGAGGTTACCAAAAATGATAGAAATATATTTAAAATTTTAGCAAATTCTCAAGATAAACTTTTGGTTGAGGATGAACCTTTAACAGATGTCTTTGAATTAAGAGAAATGGTAAAGGGTTTTATACTAAATTTTGGTAGTCCAGGAGAAGAGGGTGTTGCAATTTATAATAGTTTACCTAATTCTATGAAATCATATGTTTCTTTAAATGGAAGAAGATCTGACTTTTCTGATGACCCAACCGAAGCCGTTGTTTCGTTCAAAGCTGATAGAGGGACTTCTTATGAATTATATGTCCAAGTACTTGACCAAGTAAATGCTGCATATAACGATGTTTATGGTGAAAGGGTAGGTCTTTCTGCTAATGAGTTTCTTCAACTTGATAGAGATGATCCCATTCAAGATAAAAAATATCTTGCTGCGAGGCAGGGTATTCCACGTGCTATATCAATTGCTGAACCTAATAAAATTGTTAACTAATGGCTAAATTCGGAAAAAAATCAAATACCTCTCAGGATATTCCTACTGCAGCATTACCTGATATAATTTTTATGCTATTATTTTTCTTCATGGTAACTACTGTTCTTAGAGAGACAGATATATTAGTTAAGCAGAAATTACCTAAGGCTGCTCAGTTATCTAAACTAGAAAGAAAATCTTTAGTAAGTTATATATATATAGGTGAACCAAAACAAAGTAATTTGTTTGGTAAAGAACCTAAAATTCAGGTTAATGATGTTTTTGTTGAGGTTGATGAAATAATACAATTCGTTAACCAAGAAAAAGATAAATTGAATGAAGCTGAAAGGGATCAGATCACAATGTCCTTAAAGGTTGATGTTGAATCTAAAATGGGAATTGTATCTGATGTTCAACAAGAGCTCAGAGAAGCTAATGCTAGAAAAATTCTTTATAGTTCTGTCCAATCGATAGATATTTAATTTAAATAAGATATATAACTCTTATTTAAATTATGATTCAAAGTTCTTATAGTAAAAAGATAAATGCCTGGTGTATGTATGACTGGGCAAATTCAGTATATTCATTAGTTATTACTACTGCAATATTTCCTATATTTTATAATTCTGTTACAACTAGTAACTCTGGGTCTGACATTGTAAGTTTTTTTGGAATTAACATAGTAAACTCTGTACTATATTCCTACTCTCTTTCTTTTTCTTTCTTATTATTAACTTTTTTTCAACCTATTCTTTCAGGTATTGCAGACTATTCTGGAAATAAGAAGTTTTTCTTAAAACTTTTTATGTACCTAGGATCATTATCTTGTATATCACTTTATTTTTTTGAAGGTGATAATGTAGAATATGGGATTATTTGTTCAGTATTAGCAAGTGTTGGGTTTACAGGAAGTCTAGTATTTTATAATGCTTTTTTGCCAGAAATATCAGAACCAAAAGATTTTGATAAAGTAAGTGCAAGAGGTTATAGTTTTGGTTACGTCGGAAGCGTTATTCTATTAATAATATGTTTATTATTAATTCAAAATTATGATTTATTTGGTTTTTCTGATTCTAAAGAAGCTACTCAATTTACTTTTTTATTAGTAGGTATATGGTGGATTTTATTTTCACAGTTAACAATTTATTTTATACCTGAAAAATCTAATAAGATTATTTTATCAAAAAAGATTTTATTGTATGGTACTAATGAATTAATTAAAGCATGGAATTATATTAAGAGTGTAAGGAATTTAAAATTGTATCTATTTTCCTATTTTTTTTATAGTATGGGTGTGCAAACAATCATGTTAATTGCATCTTATTTTGGTGATAAAGAATTGAAATTAGAACAGTCAAAATTAATAATGACAATTTTAATAATTCAGATTATTGCCATATTCGGAGCATACTTTTTTGCATATATATCTAAATTAAAAGGGAATAAGTTTTCACTGGTTGTAATGAATATTTGTTGGATTTTTATTTGTTTATCAGCTTACTATACAACTAATGAAAATCAATTTTACTTGTTAGCATTAGGAGTGGGGATTCTTATGGGGGGTATTCAATCTTTATCAAGATCTACATTTTCAAAATTAATACCACCAAATCGAAGTGATAATGCTTCTTTATTTAATTTTTACGCTATCACATATAATATTTCAGTAGTAATTGGAACTTTTTCTTATGGTTATATTGAACAATTAACTGGTAGTATGAGGGCTAGCATTTTAGCCTTGATGTCCTTTTTTATTATTGGTCTTATTTTTTTAATTTTCACTAAAATTAAAAAGTGATCCTAAATGATCAAATTAAATATACCAGATCAAAATCTTCAGATAAAAAAAATTAATTCCAAAACATATATTTTCGACTTTTTAAGAAAAAAAAAATTAATCTTAACTCCTGAAGAATGGGTAAGACAAAACCTTGTTAGTCATTTAGTCAATGATCTTAATTACCCAAAAGGTCTAATAAAAACTGAGTCCTCATTAAAATATAATATGTTAAAGAAAAGATCAGATATAATTATTTTAGATAGAGCCATGAAAAACTTTATGGTAATAGAATGTAAATCTTTCAAATTAAAACTAAATAATTCAAATTTGAATCAAGCTGCAATGTATAATAAGATTTATAAAAGTAGATATCTTATGTTAACAAATGGTTTACAACATATAATTTGTGAATATAACTGGTTAAATGAGTCGTATGCTTTTTTAGATTCAATACCAAAATATAAATAATTATATTAAGGAATTTATATTATAATACTCTCTGTCAAATGCTTCTGAAACATTTTTATTAACTATTTTTCCTGATATTACATTTACTCCAGATTTAATTTCTAAGTTTTCTTTTGAAGCAATTTTCCACCCTTTATTAGCTATTTCGAGTAGATATGGTAGAGTTTTATTAGTTAAAGCATAAGTCGATGTATATGGTACTGCGCCAGGCATATTTGCAACGCAGTAATGGACCACATTATCAATAGTATATATTGGATTTTCATGAGTAGTAGGAACAGAAGTTTCAAAACAACCTCCTTGATCAATAGCTATATCTACCATTACACATCCAGGTTTTAATTTTTTTAATAAATTTTTAGAAATAAGTTTAGGTGCTTTCGCACCAGCAATAAGTACTGCACCTATAATTAAGTCACTTTTGATGGCTTCACCATCAATTATATTCTGATTTGATTTAATACATCTTGCTTTTTCTCCAAAAAGATTATTAAGTTCTTCAATTCTTTTATCATTTGTATCTAATAAAGTTACATTAGCACCTAATCCAATAGCCATTTTAGCTGCTTCTGTACCAGATATACCTCCACCAATTATCAATACTTTAGCTGGTTTAACACCAGTAACTCCACCTAACAAAATTCCTCTTCCTCCCATTGGCTTTTCAAGATATTTTGCACCTTCTTGGGTAGCCATTCTTCCAGCTACTTCTGACATTGGTACGAGTAATGGTAAGTTTCCTTTATTATCTTGTACTGTTTCGTATGCAATACAAACTGAATTATTTTTAATCATCGCGTCAAGAAGAGGTTCATGAGATGCAAAATGAAAATATGTGAATACAATTTGATCTTTTTTTATTAAAGCATATTCCTCCTTTATAGGTTCTTTAACTTTTAAAATAAGGTCAGAAATATTAAATATAGATTTATTATCATTTAAAATTTTTCCTCCTTTGTCAATATAATTCTGATCTGTAAAGCTTGAATTAAGTCCTGCGTTTTTTTGAATAAAAACTTCATGGCCATTAGAAACTAATTCTTTCACACCATTTGGAGTTAATGAAACTCTAAACTCATTATTTTTAATTTCTTTAGGTATACCTATTTTCATAGGCCACAAATATGATGTTTTTGAATATATTAATTAAATAATTTTTGTTTTTTTTAATTTTATATTTTTATATTAATTCAAAATATTATTTTGTATTTAATATAATATTGAAATATAATTTTTCTTTTTATATCTAGTCATAATATTATACTTGATTATTAAATTATTTAAAATTTATTTCACCTGTTTTATTGTATATTTGCGTCTGTTATTTTATATATGATTGACTCTAATCTTACAGTAAATAAATCTCTAAAAATATCTAAAGAAGAAATTCTAAAAGATTATTATTTAATTAATGAAAGTAGAAACCTTAGTCTAATAGGTAGAAAAGAGGTTTTTATGGGCAGAGCAAAGTTTGGCGTATTTGGAGACGGTAAAGAGTTACCTCAAATAGCAATGTCAAAGTTTTTTAAAAATGGTGATTTTAGAAGTGGTTATTATAGAGATCAGACTTTTATGATGGCTATTGATCAGTTAAATGCTAGTCAATTTTTTGCTCAATTGTATGCTCATGCTGACATTAATTTTGATCCCCATTCAGGAGGTAGACAAATGAATTGTCATTTTGGCACAAGAATGCTTAATGATAATGGTGACTGGAAAACACAAACTGATATGAAAAATTCTGCAAGTGATATTTCATGTGTCTCAGGTCAAATGCCAAGAATTGTTGGATTAGGTTATGCATCAAAATTGTATAGAGAAAATAAAAACTTATCTAATATGCCAAATTTTTCTATTAATGGAAATGAGGTAATATTTGGTACTATAGGTGATGCTAGTACCTCTGAGGGTCATTTTTGGGAATCTATAAATGCATGTGGAGTTCTTCAAATACCTGTGATAATGTCTATATGGGATGATGGATATGGTATCTCAGTTCCTTCTGAGTATCATACAACCCGAAATGATTTATCCAAAGTATTATCTGGTTTTCAAAGGTCATCTAATAAAGAAAATGGATTTGAGTTATTTACTGTTAAAGCTTGGGATTATGTTGGTTTATTAGATGCTTATTCAAAAGCAGAAAAACTTGCAAGAAATGAACATGTACCATCTATAATTCATGTCAAAGACGTAACTCAACCTCAGGGACATACAACTTCTGGTTCTCATGAAAGATACAAATCAAAAGAAAGACTTCAGTGGGAGGAAGACTTTTGTTGTATAAAGAAGATGAGAGAATGGATAATTGAAAATAATTTTTCAAATAATAAGGAATTGGATGAAATTGAAAAAAAAGCTCTAGATAAATCTAAAGAGTTAAGAGATAAATCCTGGAAAAATTATAGAAAATCTATCGAAGGGGATTTAAATGATTCAATGGTAATATTAACCAGACTAGCTCAGAATAGTCCAAAAAACAAAAAGGAAATAATTGGTGTTAGGGATCAACTATCTAAAACTATTCAACCTCTAAAGTCAGATATTTTCAAAAGTCTTAAGTATGCCCAAAGGATTATAAGAAATGAAAATAATATATCTAAAAACTACTTGTTAAACTTAATTGAAGAATTAAAAAATAAGTATAAAATTCAATATAGTTCACACCTGTACAGTGAGTCTAATTTTTCAGTTGATAAGATAAAAGAAGTAAAACCATTATACCCAACACAAAATAAATTAGTTGATGGTAGAGAGGTTATTAATAAATTTTTTGATATAACATTTTCTAATAACCCTTTAGTTTTTGCTGTAGGGGAAGATGTAGGTACAATTGGTGGTGTAAATCAAGGTTTTGCTGGGATTCAAAAAAAATATGGAAAATTAAGAATAACTGATACAGGAATAAGAGAATCATCTATTATTGGTCAAGGTATAGGTGCAGCCCTAAGGGGGTTAAGGCCTATAGTTGAAATACAATATTTAGATTATGTTTACTGGGCTTTACAAACACTTTCTGATGATTTATCAACACTTCAATATAGGACAAAAGGTGGTCAGAAAGCACCAGTCATAATTAGAACAAGAGGACATAGACTAGAAGGTATTTGGCATTCAGGTTCTCCCATGGGAACTCTAATCAATAGTTTAAGAGGAATTAATATTTTAGTTCCTAGAAATTTTGTTGAAGCTTCGGGAATGTATAATACATTGCTTCTTTCTGATGAACCTGGTATTGTTATTGAGCCATTGAATGCATATAGGTTAAAGGAAAATTTACCAGAAAATCTAGATAATGTAGCTGTTGAGTTTGGTGTTCCAGAAATTCTTAGGGAGGGAAAAGATATTACAGTCGTAACGTATGGTTCAATGTGTAAAATTGTTTTGGAAGCAGCTTCTCAATTAAATGAAATCGGTATATCATGTGAAATTATTGATGTAAGAAGTTTAATACCTTTTGACAAAAATAAAATGATAGTAGAATCTATTAAAAAAACTAATAGGGTAGTATTTGCTGATGAGGATGTTTCTGGTGGAGCGAGTGCGTATATGATGCAGTCTGTAATAGAAAATCAAGATGCATATTTTTATTTAGATTCTAAACCACTTACAATTCACTCTAATGATCATAGACCCGCATATAGTACGGATGGTGATTATTTTTCAAAACCAAATTGCGAATCTATATTTGAAAAAATTTATTTATTATTTAATGAATTAAATCCTAAAGCATTTCCAAGCTTAAACTGAATTTATTCTATAAGAATTTCTTCTAATGTAACTTCAGGTGTCTCAATAGTATTACTCTCGTTTAATTCTCTATCTATAATATGAACTCTTAATTTAAAAATATCATTCTTAAGAATCATATCAAATCCATATGAAACCATACCATACCTAAGTTTTCCAGAGAGTAATTGTGAAGAATTAGATATATTAAGAGGTGGAAATCTAGAATTGAAATCAATTCCACATCCAAAGTCTTCATCAAAAATTCTTTTCCAATCAATTATTATAAAATCGTCGTTTTCTTTTTTCAAAAACTCTACAAAAATATTTTTATTGAAATTATTTTTCTGAATTAGAAAAGTATCAAGTTCTGATGATGAGCTAATTGTATCTATAATATAATTCTCACAATTATAGCTTGGTCTATTATCCTCTGTGCTAAATGGATAATATGTTCCGTTTGGTTCATAAATATATAATGGTGGATTAACTGAGGTCGATCCAAATGTTACCCAATTGAAATCTTGATCAATTATAGCATTATAAGGATGGTAGGGATAATTGTTCTCATCATTAGATAAACCTAGATTACCATCTCCATCTATAAAATTTATTGTTAGTATTAGAGAGTCTTGATTTAAATTATTGATACTTTTTTTAAATTCTATCTTATCATAAGATATTGAAGGAATTTTCGAAATTCCTTCATCTTTTTCACATGAAATAAAAAGAAAAAAAATTGAAATCAGTATGAGGTTCTTCATGACTTAATAACCAAATTTATTAGAAGTTATTGTTTTTTTTAAATTATTTACTGAATGTATTGTTTCATTACATACATTATTACGGCATAAATAAATACTTAGTTTTAAATTTTCATTTTTAGTGTAATGTGAAAATGGTCTGTTATTATACATTATTATCTTATTAGGTAAATACCACGAATTTATTTCTTTTGTTATTTTATGGTTATAGGAAACATCTTTAATTTCTATTTCATTAATCATTTTTTGATTTATTTCATTTATAAAAATCCAGTTAGACATGAACTCATAATTATTTAAATATTTTTTTAATTTTTTTGTCATTTCATTATATAAGTTAATATATAATTTGTCATTATAAATTTTTCCTAGAATTAGAAGGTTATGAAACATTACTGAATTGGAAGATGGGATTACATTATCAAAAATTTCAATTTTATTTGTAAGTAACTTTTCATTATTAGACCCACTGAAATAGAACATTTTATTTTTATTATCATAAAATAGTTTAATAGAATCCTCTAACAATTTTTTAGCTATGTCTAAATATTTAATGTTTTGAGTTGTTTCAAATAGTTTAATAAATGCACTAATTGAGTGAGCATAATCTTCTAAAAATGCATTTATTTTACTGTTATGTATTCTTTTCAAATTTTTCTTTTTTAAGAATTCATTTTTTAAAAATTCCGCATTTTTCATAGCAATGGAAAGATATTTTTCATTACCAGTAGCTTGGTAACTCGATAGAATTCCTTTTAACATTATTGAATTCCAACTTAGAATTATTTTTTTATCTGTTACTGGTTTAACTCTTGATTCTCTAATTTTTAATAATTTTCTTTTTAAATAATTAATTTCATCTTTATTTTCAGATGAGAAATATTTTCTTTTTAAAATAATTTTTTTATTTAAATCTCCTTCTAATGATATTTTAAATATGTTTTTTGCCAATTCTATATCTTCTTTATTCAAAATATTTTTAATTTCATCGTAATCCCATAAGTAATACTTACCCTCTTTTCCTTCAGAATCAGCATCTATAGAAGAGTAAAAACCACCAGAATTATTTGTCATCTCATCGCTAACCCATTTAATTGTCTCTTCAATTACACCTTTAAACCTTTCTTTTTTGGTAATTGAATACATATTAGATAAAAGTTCTAATAATTGTCCGTTATCATATAACATTTTTTCAAAATGAGGTATTATCCACTTTTTGTCAGTTGAATACCTATAAAATCCACCTTTTAATTGGTCGTATATTCCTCCTTCAATTATTTTGTCTACTGTATTAGAAATATGATTAAAAATCTCTTTATCATTTTTATTATAAGAATAAAAAAGAAGAGAATTCCATAGTGAAGGCATAGGAAATTTTTGGACTCTATCAATACCACCATCTTCATAATCAAATTTAATTTTGATTTCATTAACAAGAGTTTTAATAGAAAATTCATTTTTTGTACTATATTTTTCACTGTGAGATTTTTTTAAATCTTTTGTGAATTTTTCTGAAGATTTTGTGAATTCTTTTTTATTTATAATATATGCATCTAAAATATTATTTAAAATACCATACCATTGATTAGGATTAAAGTAAGTTCCTCCATAAAATGGTTTTAAATTAGGTAATAGAAATATATTTAATGGCCATCCTCCTTGTATACCCATATATTGTAAAGCTTCCATATATAAATTATCTATGTCTGGTCTCTCTTCTCTATCAACCTTAATAGAAATAAAATTATCATTCATAAATTTTGCAATTGAAGTATTCTGGAATGATTCTTTTTCCATTACATGGCACCAATGACAACTAGAATAACCAATACTTAAAATTATAATCTTATTTTCCTTCTTAGCTTTATTTAATGCTTCTTTACTCCAAGGATACCAATTTATTGGATTTTTTGAATGTTGTTGTAAATAATAACTTTTCTCAGTATAAAGTTTATTTGGCATCAGAATATATTAATTTTTATATAATGAATAAAGTTTTGTATCTTTACATAGATATATAATAGTGAAAAAATTACTTGTAATCTTATTGATTCTTTTTTCATCTTGTGAGAGAAAACTCTGTCCTACATACTCTTCAATAGATAATCAATCAAATAAAACTGAAAATTCTATCAAATTTTCTTAAAAAAAGTAAGTCTATAAGCCGGATTCTGTATCTGATATTATCAGACTCTTATCATTTATCTAGACTTAATATTACTACTAAGTTCTATCAATCTACCCATTCGATTTATAGCGAGCAACTATATGTTTTTAACATTCGAATTGCTTGATCTTTCAATTTATAAGGTTTACAAAGCATCAGATATCACTACCTGACCGGTAAGCTCTTACCTTACCTTTTCACCCTTACCAAATTGGCGGTTTATTTTCTGTTGCACTATCTGTTCTCCAAAGAGACCTTCCAGTTAAGAAGTATAATGCTCTATATTGTCCGGACTTTCCTCTTCAAAAATATGAAGCGATAAGACGACTTACATCGCAAAAGTATATATATTTTTGTTTAAATATTTTAAAAAATGAATAACTCAATATTAGCTATTGAAACATCATGTGATGATACCTCCGCTTCAGTTATATCTAATGGTATAATTAAATCTAATATTGTATCTTCTCAAATTGATCATTCAAAGCTTGGAGGTGTAGTACCTGAGATAGCATCAAGAGCTCATCAAAAAAATATAATTTATATAGTAGAGAGAGCTTTAGATGAAGCAGGGATTAATAAAAATACATTAGATGCAATAGCATTTACAATAGGCCCAGGTTTATTGGGATCATTACTTGTTGGTTCAACATTTTCAAAATCATTAGGTTATGCTTTGAATATTCCTATTATAGGAGTTAATCATCTTAAAGCTCATGCCTTTTCTCACACTATAAATAAGAAAAAAATTATTTATCCATTTATTTCTCTTCTAGTTAGTGGAGGTCATACACAAATAATTTTAGTTGAATCATATGATAAGATGACAATTATCGGTGAAACAAGAGATGATGCAGTGGGAGAAGCTTTTGATAAATGTGCTAAAATATTAGGATTAGATTACCCTGGAGGACCTTTAATAGATAAGTTATCACTTGAAGGTAATTCTAATTCTTATTCTTTTCCAGATACTAAAGTAGATGGTTATGATTATTCTTTTAGTGGAATTAAAACATCGTTTTTATATTTTATAAAAAAAGAATTAAAAAAGAATCCTAAATTTATTGAAGATAATTTAAATGACATATGTGCTTCTATTCAATCTAAGCTTATAAGTATGTTAATTATGAAACTTAAAAAAGTTATAATTAATTATAAAGTCACTGATGTTTCAATTTGTGGAGGAGTTGCAGCTAATTCTTATCTAAGAAAAGAAATTTCTAAGCTTTCAAAATCTATAAACATTAAAATTCATATTCCCGAAATGGAATATTGTACTGATAACGCTGCAATGATAGCTAATTATGCTTATTATTTATACAGAGATAATTCTTTTTCAGATTTTGATATTGTGCCATTTTCAAAACAAAATATTTAATAAAATGAATTTTAAAAATCTTCTAATAAAAAATAAAAAGGCAAATTTTAATTTTGATATTTCTGATAAATATACTTCAGGAATGGTATTAAAAGGCACAGAAATTAAATCATTAAAAGAGTCTAAGATAAATTTCTCAAACTCATATTGTACAATTATTGATGATCAGATTTACTTAAAAGGAATGAATATTTCAGAATATTTATATGGTAATATTAATAATCATGATCCAGATAGAGATAGAAAATTACTTTTAAATAAAAATGAAATCAAACAAATCAAAAAGAAGGTATCTGAAAAAAAATTATCTATAGTCCCAATAAAATTATTTATCAATAATAGAGGATACGTGAAACTTGAAATAGGATTAGGAAAAGGCAAAAAATCCTATGATAAAAGAGAAGATATTAAAAAAAGAGATATTGATAGAAATTTAAGAGAAAGGCTTAAAAATATTTGATTATAATATCAATAAGATTTTGTTTAAATCTATTATAAGGTGGTACTAACAAATCAGTTGGGCTAAAAGAAGAAAATTGTTTTAGTACACTTTTTTGATTTGAGAATTCTTTAAATCCATAAATACCATGGCATTTTCCAAAGCCACTATTTCCTATACCACCAAAGGGTAGATTATAATTAGAGTAGTGGAGTGTGCTATGATTAATACATACTCCACCAGAGGAAGTTTCATTTAATATTTTATTGACATTTTTTTTGTTATTACTAAAAATGTATAGAGCTAAAGGTTTTTCTTTTTCATTGATAAAAGATATAGAATCATTTATATCCTTAAAGGTGAAAATCGGCAAAATCGGCCCAAAAATTTCTTGATTATAAATTTTTGATTTTTTACTAATATTTTCAATTAATGTAGGTTCTATATAATTTTTTTCTTTATTAGTTTTTCCTCCATATAAAATATCACCTCCATGTAACTTAGCATTATCTATTAATTCTTTAACTCTTCTAAAATGATTATTATTAACTATTCTACAGTATGAAGTTGAGTTTATTGAATTATTTGAATAAAACTTTATAATGTTTTTAATTATAAGCTTAATAAACTTTTCTTTCTCTTTTTCATGAATAAGAACATAATCAGGAGAAATGCAAACCTGCCCATTATTTATAAATTTAGACCATGTGATTTTTTTAGCAGCATCATTTAAATTGCTTTCTTTATCAATTATAGTTGGTGATTTACCGCCTAATTCTAAAGTAATTGAAGATAGGTTTTTAGCAGCTGAGTTCATTACAACCTTTCCTATTGTAGGAGATCCAATAAACAGGATATGATTAAACTTTAATTTTAATAAATTTGAGGCTGTATCTGCTCCTCCTAGAACCACAGATACATTCTCAGAATCAAAAGTAGATTCAATTATTTTCTTTATAACTAGAGATGTTTTATTTGTTATCTCTGATGGCTTAATAATTACGGAGTTATTAGCTGAAATTGCACTAATTAAAGAGACAAATGTTAGATTAATTGGAAAATTCCAAGGAGTTATGATAAGTACTATACCCTTTGCTTCATACTCGATATAAGACTTTGAGCCAATAAGTGTAATCGGAGTTTTAACATATTCTCTTTTTACCCATTTTTTTAAATTGTTTATACAATGATTAAGTTCTGATACTACAGGAAATATTTCAGTAAGATCAACTTCACTTCCATTTTTACCAAAATCTTCATTAAGAGCGGTTTTTATTTCTGTTCTATATTCTAAAATATTTTTTTTGAGCTTCTTAAGTTTTAAAATTCTCTTTTTTACTGAACTATTTTTAAAATTTTTATGATTGAGATTAATTTTATTATAAATAGAAATTATTTTATTTTTTGTAAAGTTCATTATTTAATAATATTTAAACCTATGTAGCAAAATATGATTCCAATAATTGAGCTAGATATCATATAACTTAAAAAAAGAAGATATTTACTTTCATTCAGTAAGTTAATAGAATCTAATGAAAATGCTGAAAATGTAGTAAAACCTCCACAAAAACCAATTATCATAAAATTGTTTATCATATTTGATAATTCTTTATTTGAAATTGAAGAATATTTTAGAAGTACACCAACTAAAAAGCATCCCAATATATTTACAATAAAAGTATTTATAGGGAAGGTAAGGTTGAATATGGGAAGTTTTATAATTAGATATCTTAAAATAGCTCCTAACATCCCTCCAGCTCCAACAAAGAAAAGTTCTTTCATTTATTTTTTTTAGCAAATTCTAATGAAGCTGAATTAATACAATATCTTAACCCAGTTGGATTAGGACCATCATTAAAAATATGTCCCAAATGACCTTGACAATTTGAGCATATTACTTCTATTCTTTGCATTCCATAACTATTGTCATCAACAAAACTCACATATTTTTTATCTTCAACTTCAAAGAAACAAGGCCAGCCTGTACCTGAATCATACTTTTTATCGGAAGAAAATAATTTTTGACCACAACCAGCACATTTATATTCCCCTTCTTCTTTATTATCCCAGTATTTTCCAGTGAAAGCTCTTTCTGTCCCTTTTTCTCTTAATATTTTATATTGTTCTTTTGTTAACTTTTTTTTCCAATAATCTTCATTTTTACTTTGAGAGTTACAGCTACTTATAAAAACTATAATCAGTAATATTAATGATAAAATTTTTTTCATTTTTTAATATTTACATCAAGTTGAGGGAATGGAATATTTAGACCATTCTTAGGAAACTCTCTGTATACTTTCTCATTAAAATCAAATTTCACATCCAGGAAGTTTTCAGATTTCACCCATACTCTTACCATAATATTTACTGAACTATCAGCAAGTTCTGATATTACAACCATTGGCTCTTTATCTTGTAATATTCTAGCATCTTGATCAATCCATTCTAATAAAATTGATTTTGCTTTATTAAAATCATCTCCATAAGCTATTGAAAATGTCCAAATTACTCTTCTTATGTCTTCAGAGGAATAATTAATTACTATAGAAGTTTGCAGTATACCATTAGGTATTATAACTCTTTTATTATCAACTGTCATGAGAACGGAATTAAAAATTTGAATTTCTTTTACAGTTCCTTTGGTTCCTTCATAATCTATAAAATCACCAACTTTAAATGGTTTAAAAAATAATATCATTACTCCTGCTGCAAAATTTTGAAGTGTATCTTTCAGTGCTAATCCAATTGCTAGACCTGCTGCACCTAGGATTGCAAGAAATGAAGTCATTTCAACTCCTATCATTGAAAGAACCGAAATAATTAGAGCCACTTGAAGTGTGATAGATAATAATGATTTAAAGAAAGGTCTTAAAGATTCATCAATATTTTTAGATTTTAAAAAACTATCTAGAACATTTAAAGTTTTTCTAATTATCCTTAACCCAAAGAAAAGGAAAACAAAACCTAGAATAATCTTAGGGGCATATTCTATTAATATATTTAAAAGAAATGTATAACTATCAGCACTTAATATATCTGTCATAAAACAAATTTAAATTAATCTTCTGGATATGGTATGAAAATTATCTTAGAATTATTATCAACTTTTGTCAATAAACAACAAAACTCGTCTGGGTTTTTATATTTATCTTCAAAAACAGATAAATCAGAAATAATCTTATTCTTATTTAATACCTCAGCATAGCTAGCAAAATACTTCCATTCATTACCAAAAATTTCATTCTGATCTACTAAAAGAGTTCCTAGGTTAGTATTTACTTTGCTCATTATAATTACAGGAAATTTTGAAAATTTTTTTTCGATAATTTTTTTACAAGTAATTTTAATTTGATCAGAAACTTTGATAAAGTCTGAGGTTATCTTTCCAATTTTATTATAATCTAAATCATCATTTTTGTTCTCCATACTACAATAAACTTACTATATTTATAACAATTTTATGTTAAGGAGCTTCTTAATTTTATTTCTTTCATTATTACCGCTAGAATATGTTGTATCAAATCATATTGTAGGAGGTGAGATAGAGATGATTCATATTGGAAATGAAAACTCATTTACCTATCAAGTTAAATTAATCCAATATTTTGATTGTGCTCAGACTGAGAACCCTGGTCCTGATAACCTTATAACATATTCAATATTTAGAAAATCCGATGGTCAGTTTATGAGAGAAGGTACAATGTTTATTACTAATCAGGAGTTTGTTCCTTACACTAATCCTGATTGTGCTGTAGGATTTATGTGTACATTGAAGGTTGAATATTCACATGAGATAACTTTAGAGCCTGAAATATTTAATGATCCAGATGGATATGCTATAGTATGGGAAAGATGTTGTAGAAATTGGGATACAAAAAATTTAATAAATCCTGGTTGGAATGGTATGACCTATATATTACATTTTCCTCCAGTGGTTGATGAAAATGGAGATCCTTTTGTTAATTCATCTCCTAAATTATTTCCTCCATTAAGTGATTATGCATGTGTAAATCAATTATTCTATATTGATTTTGCTGGAACAGATGATGATGGAGATTCAATTGTATATTCTCTTGCAGCACCTCTGGATGATAAACAAGAAAATGATGCTAATATAGTTGCATTACCACCTTCTACTGCTCCTCCTCATCCTATAGTTGATTTTGCTCCTGGGTATGATCTAGCGACTATGATACCTGGAGATCCAGCTTTATCAATATCTAATGAAGGATTTATAACAGTAACTCCATCAGAAGTTGGATTATATGTCTTTTCAGTTAAAGCTGAAGAGTATAGAAATGGTATTAAGATTGGTGAGTCAAGAAGAGACTTTCAGATGTTAGTTGTTGATGGATGTAATCCTCCTGACCCACCAGAAGCTTTAGTTAAAATTCCTGGACAACTTGACTTTTATAAAGAAGATGATACTATAATTTATGTTGCATCCCAGCCAAAATGTTTTGACTTATTTGTTACTGATGATTTAGGAACTAATGTAACATTAAATGCTGAAGGAGTTAATTTTGGAAAGGGTGGAACTACAGATCTTGATGATATTTTCTCATTTAGTGAAGGTTCAATTAACTCTTCTGGTGATACTTTAAAAGTACAAGTCTGTATTTCAGATTGTCCTTATGTTCAGAATGAACCTTTTCTAATTGATTTAATTGCAGCCGATGATGCTTGCCCTCTACCACAAAGAGATACAGTTCGAGTTACTATAATAGTTGAACCTCCCACAAATAAAGATCCTTATTTTTTAAATCAACAGGATACCAATTTTGTTACTGTTCCATGGAATTCAAAATATACAACTTTAATTGAAGGTTTAGATATAGATCTAGATTCTCTTACTTTAGATTATTTCATTGTTCCTCAAAAACCAGAATATAATATTGAAGATTTTGGTATTTCATTTGATGTATCTGAAAGCGGTGCTGGTACAATTTCATCTACTCTAAGTTTTGATACTGATTGCAGTGATTTTGATTATTCTGATAAAGATAGTTTTATGATAGGTATTGTTTTAGATGATTTAGACACCTGTGATCAATTTAATCAGGATACAATTTACTATGATCTAAAAGTAGAACTGCCTCAAAATTCTGGACCAAAGTTAACAGCAGATATGCAGATAACTGATTCAGTAAATTCAAGACCTAATTTTTCAATTATTGAATATGAAACTGATCTCTCTGGTCTTTTTTCTTTAAACCTTTTCTCCGATGATCAAGATAATGATACCTTAATTATGTCTGCAAATGGCATAGGATTTAATTTAGAAGATATAAATTCTACTTTTTCTGCTAATAACTTTCAAACAGGTCATATTGAAGGTCAATTTAATGTAGATCTTGAATGTGTAAATTTCCCATATGAAGATATAAATGAATATAAAATTAATTTTATTACTGAAGATATTGATTACTGCCAAGAATCAAATCCTGATACTATCCAGTTAATTCTTAAGATTAACATTGATGATAATAAAAAACCTTTAATTAAAAATGAAAGTGAATATATAATGACAGTCAATAAACCATTTGAGGTTGATATTAATGCAATTGACGAGGATAATGACTTGATTCTATTAGAATTGATTTCTGAGGGATTACCTGGTGATTTTGTTTTTGCTCAATCTTCTGGAGTCGGTGAGGTAACTAGTAAGCTGACATGGAACCCAACATGTGAATTTTTAAATAGTGATTTCTCTTCAAAAGCATATAATCTTACCTTCAGAGTAAAAGATAATAGTTGTCCTTATTACAGTGAAGACACAAAACAAATAAAATTTATATTAGAAAAGCCCATAGTTAATTGGGATATATTTGATCCTCCAAATGCCTTTAGTCCTAATGGTGATGGTATTAATGATGTATTCTCATTAACTAATTTATCAATTCCATCACAAAATTTACCTGTAGATGGTTGTGATGACAATTTTGAGTCAATAATATTTGTAGATAGGACTGGAGTTGAAGTTTATAAATCAACAGATAAATCTTTTGCGTGGGACGGTAGTGATAGGTCTGCAGGAGTATATTATTATTATATTAAATATACAAAATCAGAATACAAAGGGTCTGTTACAATTGTATTTTAAATTTTGCTTAAAGAATTCTTAATATCATCAATTATTATGTCAGTATCTTCTAATCCAATATAGAATCTGATATAGTTTTTTGGAAGAAGATCAGTCCTTGAATAGTATTCACTCTCATTATTATAGCGTGAAATTTCTGGAAAAATTAATGATTCGTGACCACCCCAAGATGCAGCCATTCTGAAATGTGATAAACTATCACAGAATTTTTCTATTTTTTTGTCATCATCAGTATTTAATATTACTGTGAATTGGCCACATGCTTTCTTTAAATATTTTTTTACAAGATTTTTTTGACTAAAATTTTTAGAGTGAGGGTAAAGAACTTTTTTAATTTTTGACTGCTTTTCTAAGAAATTTACAACTTTTGGTGTGGACTCACTTACATGTTTCATTCTAATTTTTAATGTTCTCAACCCATTAATAAAAAGCCAAGAGTGAAATGGAGATAAGACACTTCCTATTAACTTGAATTCAGAATTATAAATATCATTTATTATCTTATTTGAACTACATATAACTCCTCCCATTGCATTTGCATGGCCACCAATATACTTAGTAGCGGAATGAATTATAATATCAATACCCCATAATGATGGATTACAATTAATTGGGGATGCATAGCTATTATCTATTATGGTTGTTATATTATTTAGCTTAGCAATTTTTGAAATTTTTTCAAGGTCTTGCATATCATAAGTCCATGAATTTGGACTCTCTAGGTATATTATTTTTGTATTTTTTTGTATTTTTTTTTCAAAATTTTCTTCTTTTTCTCCATTTATAAATGTGATATCAATATTGTAATTAGGTAATATGTTTTTCATGAACATATCAGTGCCAGTGTATGGCTGGTTAATTGAAATCATATGTTCTCCACTTTTTATTTGAGATAATACAGCCGTTGAAATTGCTGCCATACCACTACTTAGTGCCAGAGCATTTTCTGTTTTTTCCAATGCAGCAATTTTTTTTTCAAATATTCTTGTAGTAGGATTGTGACCTCTAGTATAAAAGGGGATATCATTTTTATTAATCATTGCTGAACGCATATCTTCAACTTTGGAAAATAAAAAATTAGAATTTGAAAAGATTGGTGGAATAGCTGCGTTGAAGTATTCTTCTCGGTTTTCACCGAGTTGATTTATAATATCTTTGGTCATTAGTTAGTTAAGTTGATTTTACGAAATTATAATAATTTTTATAAACTATATTTATAATATGGAAAATAAAGTAGTAGTTATTACAGGGGGTTCATCAGGGGCAGGAGAAGCTTTAGCCTATAAGTTTTCGAGTAAGGGATTTAATATTGTTATAGGAGGAACGAATATAGAAAGGCTAAAGAAAGTTCAATCGAATATAAAATCAATAGGAACTAATTGTGAATTTATTGTCCATGATGTTTCAATTGAAAATGATGTGAAAAAGATGATTGATATGACAGTTAAATCATTTGGTAGAGTTGATGTATTAATATGTAATGCAGGAATTTCATATAGATCAGTTTTTGAAAATGCAAATTTAGATGTATTTGAAAAACTATTTAAAATTAATTTTTTTGGATCAATATATTCAGTTAAATATTCTATTCCTCATTTGATAAAATCAAAAGGTTCTATAATTGCTATATCCTCTTTAAATGGTTTTATTGCAACTCCAACTAGATCAGCATATGTCTCTTCAAAACATGCTATGCAGGGTTTTTTTGATTCTTTAAGACTTGAGTTATTAAAAAAAGATATTCATGTAATGGTTGCATCACCTGGGTATTTTCAGAGTAATTTTAGGAAAAATACACTTAAAAGTGATGGTAATAAGGAAGGAAACTCTACTAGAGATGAAAAAGGAATGATGAGTTCGGATTATATTGCTCAAAAAATTTATAATGGGTATAAAAATAAAAAAAGAGATTTAATTTTTACTTTTAGAGGTAGACTAGCTCATTTAATCAAAAATTGGTTTCCAAAGTTATCTGATAAATTAGCATTTAAAGAAATTCTCAATGAGAGAGAATCTCTTTTGAAAGATTACTAATTAATCTTTAATAAGTTTTTCTTCCTGATATACCTTTTTTTATTATCTATTTTAATTTCATACCAGACGTCTGTCTGACCAGTAATATCGAGTTTTTCTCCTTTATTTATTATATCATACACATCAGACCCAGAGGATGGATTATGCATTATGAATGTATTATTATTTGAGACTATACCTATAGAGTTATTTGTAAAATTTAAAATAAATAATAATAGAGTATTGATCAAGAAGAAAGATTTAACATAATTTATTTTTCTTTTTTTAAATACCCTATAAGAATTATAAGAAAATATGAAAATTGATAAAAAAAGAAGAGAATAGATTATATAATTTTTATAAATTAAAAATTTGTTTTCAAAAAAATTAAAGTCAGATTTTTCAAAACTTTTTATATTATTATCATCTATAATTTTTTGTAGTGAGTTATCTACCTTATTATTTTCTTTCCTTTTTTTATAAAATGATAAATAGTAAATACTTTTCTCAAAGTTTCCTAGACTTTCCTCTATAAATGACATCTTTATAAGCATACTATAACTGAACATATTTTTATTATAAAATAAGCTATCATAATATTTTTTTGCATCATAATATTTTTGTTCTTTAAATAAGGAATCACCAACATATAATAGCTTGTTCTTTCCTTTTAGAATTATTGGAAAAAATAAAAATACAAATAGGGATATTCTAAGGATTTTGGAATTCATTTATGGTTATTTTTTCTTCTAAAATTATATTTTCTGTTTTTAAAATTAATTTATAATTTCCAGATGAAATAAATTTATTAAAATGGATATAGTATGGCTTCTGACTATTATTTTTTTCAGTTATTAAATCCCATCTAAATTGATTTATACCCTTTTTGCCACTTCCATCCATTCTCCAGATCTCTTTATTTTCATCTTCTATAATTAAAGAATATTTTTTTGAATTATTTAAATAAAAGGAAATAGGAACTTTCTCATATGATTCCATAATTGGTTCTCCATGAGTGTCATTAAATTTAGGTAATATAAACTCACCAGTACTCAGAATCATATCTTTATCCTTAATATTATTGCTAGATATTAAATTATGAATTGGGTCTAAATTTATTTTATATATACCCCTTCCGTGAGTAGAAACAATCATGTCATTAGTTTCTTTATGGATTTCTATATCTGAAACACTACTCATCGGGAAATTTTTTCCAATTATTTCCCAATTCTTCCCTCTGTCTAATGAAATATACACCCCTCTGTATAGACCAGCATATAATACATTTTCATACTTTAGGTCTTCAATTATAATATTTGCAGGTTCATTTGGTAGATTGCCTTGTATTTTTTTCCAATTTTTCCCATAATTTTCAGATTCATATAGATAATTATTTAAATCATCGTAATTAATTCCTGTCATTGACATATAAACCCTAGATTCCACAAAATTGGAAGGATAAATGTTTCTAATGTAACCATTTGATATATTTTTTGAACTTTCGTGCCATTTCTTTCCATCATCTTTTGTGTACCAAAATAATCCTCTATCTGAACCATAATATATAAGACCTTTTGATAACTTAGATTCAGCAATTGCTCCACCCGAATAAGAATTATTTTTTTTTGTTAAATTATCGCTTATAACTTTCCAATTATTTCCTTTATCTATCGATTTAAATACATAATTTCCTGCATGATAAAGATGATTATGATTATGTGCAGATATAAAATAAGGTGTTATGAAATTATATTTTAGGGTATCTTCAATCTCTTTAGGTAATTTTGGTTTAATTGATACAGAAATATCATCTTTTAGGTTTTTTCTTCTTATAGCTCCATTTTGCATACTAAAATAAACAGTATTATTATCAGAAGGATCAACCTGTGTAACGCATCCGTCACCTCCGTCCCATGCATCAATCCACAAATATTTCCATTTATCTTCAAAATTATTTTTCCATTCTTTAGCTGGTCCATATACTGTAGCATCATCTTGAGTTCCACCATAAATCAAGTATGGTGTTCCATTTGTCAACTCAATATCATAAAACTCTCCTGTGGGAATATTATTATAATGAAGCCATGTCTTTCCTTTATCATAACTAACAAATAACCCCCCGTCATTACCTAGAACAATATGATTAGGGTTTGATGGATTAATCCACAACTCACAATGGTCAAGATGTAGACCTTTAGCCTGACTATTATTTAACCTTTTAACATCACCTCTTATATTATTAAAACTTTTTCCGCCATCATCGCTGAAAGCCGCTCTAACTCCCAGAGCATATACCTCATTATGATCAATAGGATTTACATATATATCTGCAAAATACCATCCAATTCCTGGAAAAATTAATAATTCCTCTTCGTGAGTTCTGTACCAATCTCTCCCTCCATTATCGCTGGAATATACTTCTGCAGCCTTACTTCTTTCTTTAGATAAATTATCAATTAATGCATAAACTTTATCAGGATCTGAGTAAGAAACAGCAAGACCTATCCTCCCCATTTTATCACCATATGGAAGTCCTTTTTCCAATTTGGTCCAATTCTCTCCATTGTCAATACTTTTATAAATCCCACTTTTTTTACCACTAATTCCAGGATAATTTTCCCATAATGATGCATATATAATATTTGAATTTGAATTTGATATTACAATATCATTAGCTCCAGTCATTTCATCTATATATAAAACTTTTTCCCAGTTTTTTCCACCATCAATAGTTCTGAAAACTCCTCTGTTTTTATTTTTACTCCAGAAATGACCCATGACACTTACAAAAACAATGTCAGGATTATTTGGATTAATAGATATCTCACCTATATGCCAAGAGTCATTTAGCCCCAAGTGATTCCAGCTTTCTCCTCCATCAATAGATTTGTAAATTCCAGTGCCTGGCATAGTAAAATTTCTTCCCTTTTTAAGGCTTTCACCAGTACCTACATAGATTATATCTTTATTCGATGGAGCTATTGCAATATCACCAATTCCAATTGAGGGAATATCATTAAAAATAGGTTTCCATGACATCCCATTATTTATAGTCTTCCATAAATTTCCTGATCCAAATGCTACATACATTGTCCCAGGTTTTGTTTCATCTACTTGTATAGATTCTACTCTTGCAGAATTTAAAACTGGGCCTAATGATACCCAACTCATATTATATGAACTCTTATCTTTTAGTAATTTATATTCATCATAAGAACCTACTAAGGGAGATATTTTCTGTTGAGAAAATGAATTATTTGTTAGTAGAATTAAAACTAGGAGAGGGTAGTATATATTTTTCATTATTTAATATAACAATTTTCAAATAATATTAATCTCATTATTGTAATTTCAATAACATTTTCTAGTTTTGCGCGTTCCAATGTTTACATGATTGGCTAGCTCAGTTGGTAGAGCATCTCCCTTTTAAGGAGAGGGTCCTGGGTTCGAGACCCAGGCCAATCACATTTATTTCTTATTTTCTTAGTAATAAGTAACCACCTACTAAAGCAGCTGTTTCTGATCTAAGCACTTGATTTCCAAGACTTATTTTTTGATATCCTTTTTTATTTAAAATTTCTAATTCTTCTTTTGAGAAATCTCCTTCAGGACCAACTACAATTAAAGAATTTTTATCATTGTTATTCTTTTTCATCTCTATTTTTGAAGAGAGGTCAGCAACATATTTATTTGATGTTTTATAATCATTTTTTAGAAATTCATTTAAAGAAATTAATTCATTTATTTTTGGTTTGAATAATGATTTACATTGTTTAAGAGCAGAAATAATTTTTTTATCAATCCTCTTGTAATTAATATTAGATCTTTCAGAGTTTTTTGTTGAAATAAAAGTGATTTCATCTATTCCAATCTCTGTTAACTTCTCAATCATCCATTCTAATCTATTTTGGCTTTTGATTATACTAAATACTACATGATTTGTATTATTTTTTTTTAATGTTTTTATTTTTTTTAATTTTTTAATCTCACAATGATTTTTTTTTATTTTTAATATTTTTGATTCAAATAAATTACCTCTTCCATCTGTTAAAAAAATATTATCATTTTCTCGATTTCTTAATACTTTAGTGCAATGAAAGAATTCATCACCCTCTAAAATAGTAGCATCAGGGTTTGATGTGTAAAATAGCTGCAATTTTTATATATTTATTTTTTATTAACAATATAAACCTAATTCCTTTTCATTATGATTAAAGTTTCAAACTTATTTATTCTTTTATTATTTTTTAATATTTCTTTCGCACAAAAAAAAAATAAAAAAAATAATTTTCCTAAATCAACATCTGCCCAAGAAAGAGTTAGCTCCAATCACAATGATCTAAATAATAATGGATCATTACTTCAAAATATTAATTTTAGAAACATAGGACCAACAGTAATGAGTGGAAGGGTAGTTGATTTAGATGTTAATCCTAATGATCCTGCAAATTTTTATGTTGCATATGCTTCTGGAGGATTATGGGAAACTAAAAATCATGGTAATACTTTCACACCTTTATTTGATAATCAAATGGTTATGACAATAGGTGATATTAAAGTCGACTGGAATAAAGATATAATCTATGTAGGTACTGGTGAAAATAATTCAAGTAGATCATCCTATTCGGGTAATGGTATATATAAGTCATCTGATAATGGAAAAAATTGGACTCATATTGGTCTTGATGACTCACACCATATTGGTAGAATTATAATACATCCTAATGATTCAGAGGTCTTATGGATTGCAGCCCTTGGACATCTATATTCAGAAAATATTGAAAGAGGAGTATATAAATCAGTTAATGGAGGTGAAAGTTGGATAAAAACTTTGTATGTCAATGAACTAACTGGAGCAATTGATCTTATAATAGATGAATCAAACCCAGATATATTATATGCTTCAATGTGGGAAAAGGATAGGAAAGCTTGGAACTTTGATGGAGCAGGTTTAGGTTCAGGAATTTATAAATCAACAGATGGTGGAATTAATTGGTTAGAGATTTCAGGTGGATCTAGTGGTTTTCCTGATACAGAAGGTACTGGAAGAATAGGCCTTGACATATCTAGGTCAAATCCAAATATCCTATATGCTATTTTAGATAATCAGGATAGAAAAGAATCTCAAAAAGTAAATGATAATGATGATTTAAATAAAGATCAAATTAGAGATATCACAGTAGAAAACTTTCTAAAAATATCTGATAAAAAATTAAATAGTTTTCTAAGAACTAATCGTTTTCCTCCTAAATATTCATCTTCTCTAATTAAATCTATGATAGAAAGAGGAGACATTCTACCATATTCATTAGTTGAATATCTTGAAGATTCAAACTCATTATTATATGATACACCAGTAATTGGAGCTGAAGTTTATATGTCTGAAGATTCTGGATTGACATGGAATAAAGTAAATCAGGATGATTTATTTAATCTTTTTTATTCATACGGGTATTATTTTGGAGAGATAAGGGTTGATCCTCAAAATCCAGCCAAAGTTTATACAATGGGTGTTCCTCTTGTTAAATCAAATGATTATGGCAAGACATGGGAGTCAATTGATTATGAAAATATGCATGGTGATTACCATGCTTTATGGTTAAATCCTAATAGATCTGGACATTTAATAGTTGGTAATGATGGAGGTGTAAATATTAGTTATGATGATGGATCTAACTGGATGAAATATAATAGTACTTCAGTAGGTCAATTCTATGATATCAATATTGATATGAAAGAACCATACAATGTTTATGGTGGTTTTCAAGATAATGGAGTTTGGATGGGCCCCTCTGATTATACTTCAAGCTTGAGATGGCATAGTTCAGGTCAATACCCATGGAAATCTATTTATGGTGGAGACGGAATGCAAACAGAAATTGATTTTAGAGATAATGAGACTGTTTATACCGGTTCTCAGTTTGGTAATTATTCAAGAATTAATACAAGGACTGGAGAAAGAAAAAGGATTACTCCATCTCATGTTTTAGGCGAAAGACCTTATAGATGGAATTGGGAGACACCTATTTATTTATCTAGACATAATCAAGATATATTATATATGGGTTCTAATAAATTTCATAGATCTCTTAATCAAGGAGATAATTTTGAAACCTTATCAAATGATTTAACTAATGGAGGGATTAAAGGAAATGTGAGTTATGGGACTTTAACTACTATAATAGAATCCGATTTAAAATTTGGTTTAATTTATGTTGGTAGCGATGACGGACTTATTCATATATCAAAAGATGGAGGTATATCTTGGGAAAACATTTCTTCATCTTTACCTAATAATATGTGGGTAAGTGGAATTTATCCTTCCAAATTTAAACAGAGTAGAGTCTATTTAGCATTAAATGGTTATAGATGGGATAATTTCTCTCCTATGGTATATATATCTGAAGATTATGGATTGAATTGGAGTAAAATTGGACATAACCTACCTATGGAACCTGTAAATGTAATAATTGAGGATAATGAAAATGAAAGTTTGATTTATGTTGGAACAGACCATGGGGTATATGCATCTTTAGATTTTGGAAATACATTTAGCCCCTTTTCCAAGGGATTATCTGGTGCGCCAGTCCATGACCTAGTTGTACACCCCAGGGATAATGACTTAGTAGTTGGTACTCATGGTAGATCTGTCTATATAGCTGATGTGTCTCACCTACAAAAAATTGATGAAACTGTATTATCAAAAAGTTTATATCTTTTTAAGAAAGATAAGATAAAATTTTCAAATAGATGGGGGTCAAAAAACTGGTCTGGTCAAACTATAGAACCCTCTATACAATTTGTTATTTATTCTGACTCTGTTCAGGAAATAAATTTAGTTATTACTAGTAATGACGAAGTAGTTTATAATGAAAAACGTAAATTAGATTACGGGTTAAATTTTATTGAAAACAATTTATATGATGAAAATGATGAAAAATATTTATCTAAAGGAAAGTATGAATTGCAAGTAACTAACTTAGATAAGTACTCATCAATTATTGAATTTGAAATTAACTAAATATAAAAAAATGAAAAAAACCATTCTATTACCATTATATTTTCTGACAATTGGAATTATATATTCTCAAGATACTAAAACGAAAGCATGGGAATTAACCGAAATTTGGGATCCTGAACCAAAAGTTGTTAATCCAGGAAATTCCTTCAGAGATGCACCTTCAGATGCAATTGTTTTATTCGATGGATTAAATTTAGATAAATGGGTTCATAAAAATGGAGAACCTGCTAAATGGGATATAAAAGATGGGTTTTTTACTGTAAAACCTGGAACAGGAGATATATTGAGCAGAGATGTTTTTGGTAGTTGTCAGTTACATGTAGAATTTATGTCTCCAGTTAAAATTGAGGGTGATGGTCAAAATAGAGGTAATAGTGGAGTTTACTT
This sequence comes from uncultured Marinoscillum sp., assembly GCA_964527965.1. GTDB lineage: Bacteria > Bacteroidota > Bacteroidia > Cytophagales > MED-G16 > MED-G16. The sequence goes on along the minus strand of CAZGPH010000002.1, from coordinate 33,300 downwards.
TATGGAAAATACAGAAGATGGGGATACTGGATATGAGATTCAAGTTTTAGATTCTTATGAAAATAGGACTTATTCTAATGGACAAGCTGGTAGTGTATATAAACAACATAGTCCTTTGGTTAATGCTTCAAAAAAACCTGGAGAGTGGCAGACATATGATATAATATTTAAAGCTCCAGTTTTTAATGAAAATGGTGGAGTTGAATCACCAGCATATATTACTGTATTTCATAATGGTGTTTTAATTCAAAATAATTCTCAAATACAAGGCTATGTAAAATTTATTGGTTATCCTGAATATAAAGCTCACGTATCTAAGTTACCTATCAAATTACAAGATCATAGCAACCTCGTTAGTTTTAGAAATATTTGGATTAGAAGGTTATGATATGAAATATTTAAAATTTTATATTATTGGTTTATTTCTTTTTTCAATTTCATGCTCTAAAGAAGAGGATGATCTTAATTATCCTAATGAAAAGACTGATCATGAAATAACTTTGCATTCTAATAATAGAGTAAGTTCTCTATTAATGAGTAATAGTGAATATAAAGATTGGATTAATAATGATGGATTTTCAAACTCAGAAAAAAGAAAAGCTATAACTAATGATATTTATAAAAAGTTTCCAGATAAATATGATTTTATTTTTTTTGTATTAAATGAACCAGATATACCTGAAAATATAAATTATTATGGTAAACTAATTGGTGTGTCAAATAATATTGAGGGTACTGGTCAAAGTATATATGATTATTCATCTGATTATGGATCTGAAGGGAAATTAAAATCTGTTATGCAGCTTTCAGGATTAGAATATTTAAGGAGTGGTCCAGCTTTACATGAATTAGCTCATAATTGGGCTAATTTTGGAATTGAAACACATTATATTAATAGTTCAGGAAGTAATATATCCTCATTTAACTATAGACCTCATTGGGGATTTACAGGTGGTAGTACCAAAGGACAACTTGGTGGGTTTAAGCAAAGTTCACTTATAGAAAATGGTGGAAATTCTTATAAAGTAGAAAGTTTTGGTGGTTTTGCAAATGGTGGAAATAGTGTGCCCTTTAATGAATTAGAGTTATACCTTATGGGCTTGATTCCTTCTTCTTCAGTATCAGAATTTGATGTATTTTCAGATATAACCTCTTTTTCTTCTTCTGGTAGTGAATTTAATTTTTCAGCTAATTCAAGAATAACTCATGACGGAAAGTCTATTGAGAATTTATTAGGAAAAAGGATTCCTAACTCTAATAACTCTCAGAAAAATTTTAAGTTACTAATAGTTGTGCTAACAAATAAAACTTTGACTGATGAACAGTGGGATAAAGTAGATGCGACAGCAGAATGGTTTTCAAAAAAAGAAGATGATGGAACCCATTTATATAATTTTTGGGAAGCTACAAATGGAATTGGTTCTATTACGATTGAGAACTAAACTTATAACTAATCTAATTTTTCAAGAACTATATTATGATTAGTATAAATACAAATGTCAGCTGCAATTGTTAAGCTTTTCTTAACAATCTCTTCAGATGACATTTTAGGATTGTTTTCTTTTAATGCAATTGCTGCAGATTGTGCATACATACTTCCAGAACCAATAGTTGCAATATTATTATCAGGTTCTAGGACATCTCCTGTTCCAGAAATAACTAGAATTTGATTTTTATCTGCAACTATCATCATAGCTTCTAGTCTTCTTAAGTATCTATCCATTCTCCAGTCTTTAGCTAATTCGATAGCTGATCTTTTCATGTTTCCTCCATACTTTGATAGCTTCTCTTCAAATCTCTCAATAAGTGTGAATGCATCTGCTGTAGACCCTGCAAATCCAGCAAGAATTTTACCTTCATTTAAAACTCTTATTTTATTTACATTGCTTTTAGCTACTGTATTTCCCATAGTAGCTTGACCATCAGCTCCAATAGCAATTTTATTATCTTTAAGTACAGCACAAACAGTTGTTGATTTAATTAGTTTACTCATAATTATACTAAAATTTTAATAGGATCTTCAATTAATTCTTTTAGTGTTTTAAGGAAAGATGAACCAGTAGCCCCATCAACAATTCTATGATCACAAGACAGTGTTACCTTCATTAGGTTTCCAGGAACAATTTCCTCACCTTTAATAACAGGTGTGTTTTTTATTCCACCAACTGCTAATATACAAGAGTCATTAGGATTAATAATTGCTGTGAACTCATCTATTCCAAACATTCCTAAATTAGAAATAGTAAATGTATTACCTTCCCATTCTGATGGTTGAAGTTGTTTAGATTTAGCCTTTCCTGCAAGAGATTTCACCTCAGATGATATGTGAGATAATGATTTATTATCAGCAAATCTTATTACGGGAACTAAAAGTCCCTCATCTACTGCAACTGCAACACCAATATGTACATGATGATTTATTCTTATTTTATCTCCAAGAAAACTTGAATTTACCATTGGATGTTTTCTTAATGCTACCGCGCAAGCTTTTAGAATTATGTCATTAAATGAAATTTTTATATCAGAGGATTCGTTAATTTTTTTTCTTCCCTCTATGCAATTATCCATATCTATTTCCATTGTAAGATAAAAGTGTGGAGCAGTAAATTTACTTTCTGCAAGACGTTTTGAAATAGTTTTTCTCATTTGAGAAACAGGAACCTCTTCATAAGATTCCTCTGAATGAATTTTTGGTAAAACAATTTCATTTTCTGAATCTGAAATTGATTTAGTAGGACTGAAACTTTCTATGTCTTTTTTTGTAATTCTCCCACCATCTCCAGAACCTGTAACTTCATGGATATTAATACCTTTCTCTAAAGCTAATTTTTTAGCTAAAGGAGATGCTATAATTCTAGAATTATTTTCAGAATCAATAGTTTCTTTCACCTCTACAGTTGATAAAGTTTTTTCTTCCACCTCCACAGAAGGGATAATATTTTCTTTACTCTCAATTTTATCTTCAACATCATTGGAAACAACTAATGGTTCTTTTTCATTCTCCTCTTCTTCTTTGGATTTTAAGTCATTAAGAATACTTGAAACATCTTCATCTTTTTCTCCAATAATTGCAATAACTCCATCTACTGGAACTGAGGCACCATCATTAACTCCAATATGCAATAAGAATCCATCATCATATGATTCTAATTCCATTGTTGCTTTATCAGTCTCGACTTCAGCTAAAATGTCTCCAGATTTAACTTCTTCACCTACTTTTTTTAACCATCCAGCTATGACACCTTCTTCCATGGTGTCACTCATTTTTGGCATTCTGATTATTTCGGCCATATATTTAAATTTTTGCTCAAATTTAATCCAAAAATTTATTTAAAGGATTTAACTAAAGAAAATTATTATTTTTATCTAATGATAAGTAGATATACTCTAATAAATATTAAATATGTTAAAAACTCTTTCCATCTTGATGAAGGATTAACAAAATCTATTTATAATGCTTTTCCAACTAAGAAACTACCTATAATTTCAATTGAGAATAATGATAAAGTTTCTTTAAATTATTGGGGATCCAATGATGAGTTTTCAAGAAATAATTCCTTAGCAAGGAGATTAATTAATGTTGACATTTCTAAAGTAAAAAAAAGTAACATTCTCACTAATCAATTTAAAATAAATAGATGTCTAATTCCTTGCGATGGTTTTTATTTTTGGAAAAATATTAATTCTATTGATAAAAGACCATATTATTTTAAATATATAAAAGACAAATTAATATACTGTGTTGGGATAAGGGAATCATTTGAAGATTTTTCAGGAAATAAGTTTATGTATTTTTACTTTTTAACCTCTCCATCATCTTTAGAATGGAAAAAATTCACTTTACGAGTTCCATTATTTTTTGATATGAGATATTTTGATATTTGGTTTAATAAAAAATCAACTTTAAAAAAATTATTGCCATTCACTACTAGTTTAAAGTTTACTGATTTTTCAAACTATATAGTTTCTCCTTATTTTGAAAAAAAAAATATTGATGATAAATCTTTAATTGAACCAAAAGATAGTTTAAACCAATATGGGAATTATTCTCTTTTTGATTAAAAAAAAAAAACATAGTTTTGGTTATGATAATGTCAAAAATAAAAGGGGTTGGTTATTTTGTTCCAGAAAATATTGTCAAAAATAAAGATTTAGAAGAGTTGATGGATACATCTGATAAATGGATTCAGGAGAGAACTGGAATTCAAGAAAGAAGATGGGTTAATGACAATAAAACATCAACATCATTAATGGGAACCTATGCAGCTGAGGATGCTATTAAAGATGCAGGATTAAAAAATGATGATATAGATTTTATAATTTTTTCAACATTAAGTCCTGATTACTATTTCCCTGGATCAGGTGTTTTATTACAAAGAAATTTAGGTATAAAAGAAATAGGAGCATTAGATGTTAGAAATCAATGTTCTGGTTTTCTTTATGGTTTATCAGTAGCTGATCAATATATAAAGTCTGGAATGTATAAAAATATTTTAGTTGTTGGTAGTGAAATTCATTCAGGAGGTTTAGATAAAACTTCTAGAGGAAGAGCTGTTTCTGTAATTTTTGGAGATGGGGCAGGAGCTGTTGTAGTATCTTCAAGTAATACCAATTCAGGTATTTTATCTACACATCTTCATTCTGAAGGAAAATATGCTGAGGAACTTGCTCTAATAAAACCAGCTACTACATTTTGGATAGATAAAATTATAGAAGATGAAAATGAGGATGGTACAGGATATTCACCTAAAATGAATGGAAATTTTGTCTTTAAAAATGCTGTTATCAGATTTGAGGAAGTTATAAATGAAGCATTAAATTATTCAAATCTTTCCTCAAAGGATATTTCACTATTAATACCTCACCAAGCAAATTTGAGAATAAGTCAGTATATACAAAGTAGATTAAAGTTATCAAATACTCAGGTATTTAATAACATAATGAAATATGGAAACACTACTGCTGCTTCAATACCAATTGCATTAAAAGAAGCTTTAGATAAAGGGAAATTAAAAAAAGGAGATATTTTATGTTTGGCTGCATTCGGTAGTGGATTTACTTGGGCTTCTGCTTTAATAAGATGGTAAATTTTAAGATTAAAATAATTTTAACTGTTTCATTCTTTATTTTAAACATTACAAATAGTTTTTCTCAAAAGATTTTTATTCCAGTTAATGACCCAGAAATAATTTCAATTTATAAGCTAGGAGAAAAGGATAAAGATGGGACTTATATCTCAAGAGATAGTTCTGGAAATATTAGAATTAAGGGAAAATTTGATAAATTAAAACCAGTAGGCAAATGGTATATTTTTTTTGAAAATGGGAAATTAATGTCTAATTATTCATATTCTGAAGTGGGATCTCTCGATGGTACATTTGTAGAATATTTTTATGATGGTAGAATTAAAATTATTGGAAAATTTAAGGAAAATATTCAAGTAGGAATTTGGAAAACATTCTATTTAAATGGTGAGTTAGAGACAGAGGGTCAGATGTTAAATGGAAAAAGGTATAAAGAGTGGAAATATTATTTTAAAAGTGGAAATTTAAAAGAAATATCTAATTATAATGTTGATGGATTACTTCATGGGGAATTAATTGCTTTTGATGATTATGGTACTATTGTATCTAAGGCTAATTATATTAGGAATAAAGTAGATGGAGAGTATTTAGAGTTTTACTATAATGGTAGGGTTGCTCTTAGAGGTTTTTATAAATTAGGATATAAAGATAGCGTTTGGACGGAATTTAGTCAATTTAGAAATATATCTTTTGAAAAAAGATATAAAAATGATTTAGCACATTCAAAGTGGATTTATTATTATCCAAATTCTAATATTATTCAGAAGGAAGAGCATTATTATAATGGAATAAAAGATGGGGTTTTTAGTGAATATTATTATAATAGGAATTTGGCTAAGTCATATAGATATAAAAATAACTTACAAGAAGGAGAGTATATTGAGTTTTTACCTGATGGTACATTAAGTGTAAAAGGTAATTTCAAAAATGGTTTAAAGGATGGTTTTTGGGAATCATACCGTGAAGATGGTAGCATTTTTTCTATAGGTGTTTTTAAAAATGATTTTCAAGATGGAAGCTGGAAGTTCTTTCATAGATCTGGTAATATATCTTCCGAGGGTATTTTTGGAAATGGATTTGAAATAGATCAGTGGATTTATTACTATGACGAAGGTCAACTTGATGAAATAGGGTCTTATTCCTACGGTTTAAAAAATGGAATGTGGGGTAGATTTCATAAAAATGGTATTTTGAAAATAGAAGAAACATATAATTTAGGTAGATTGGTAAATATTACTGATTATTTCCTTTCTGATGGATCTAGTATTTCTTCTGGAACGCTAAAGGATGGGAATGGTGATTTAAAAGATTATTATGATAATGGATCTCTTTTTTCAATTTCAAATTATAAAGAAGGTTATTTAAATGGTGAATACAAGGAGTTTCATCTAAATGGAAAAAATTCTGTAGTTGGTAGTTATAAAAATAATTTAAAGATTGGTTATTGGTATACTTATAATAAAAGAGGCTTAGAAATTAAAAAAGAAAAATATGATTAGAGATATAATAATAGCTATTGATGGTCATTCTGGGTGTGGGAAAAGTACTACTTCAAAATTAGTTGCAGAACATTTTAATTATAAATATTTAGATTCAGGTGCTATGTATAGAGCTATTACTTTGTATTTATTGAGAAATAAAATTTCTTATGATAATGAAGATGCAATAAGGAATAATTTAAAGAATATTATTATAACTTTTAAATATGTAGAAGGAAACCAAAATACATTTCTAAATAATGAAAATGTTGAGATGGAGATTAGAGGAGATAAAATCTCAAATAATGTAAGTAAATACAGTTCTATATCAATAATCAGAGAACATCTAGTATCGATTCAAAAACAAATGGGAAAAAGAAAAAAAATTGTTGTTGAAGGAAGAGATATTACTACTGTTGTTTTTCCGGATGCTGAAATAAAAATTTTTATGACTGCTGATATAGAAGTTCGTGCTAAAAGAAGATTTGAAGATATGAAAAACAACAATCCAGAAGTTACATATAGCGATGTATTAGAAAATTTATCTGAAAGAGATAGTAAAGATTCTAATAGGAAAGATAGTCCCCTACGTGTGGCAGATGAAGCAATAGTGATAGATACTAGTGATTTAGAAATCAATGAACAAACCCATAAAATAATTGATATAATTAAGAATAAATTTTAATAATTTTTTTAAAGAAAAAGATTAATAAAAGAATTATTAAGATTATTTTTGTCGCTTTAAGAAAAGAAAATTTTTATATACTTTAATGTCTCTTAAATTTAATCTTAAGAAAGGTTTCAACATTAATTTAGAAGGTAGAGCTTTCACTGAAATAGGTGCCGATTTTAATCAAAATTCTTTTGCAATAAAACCTACAGATTTTATAGGAATAACAAGACCAAAACTTTTAGTTGATATAGGGGAAGATGTAAAGGCTGGCACTCCTATTTTATTTGATAAATTAAATGAAAACATTATGTATTGTTCTCCTGTAAGCGGTGAGATTATAGATATTGTGAGAGGTCATAAAAGAAGGCTTGAAGAAATTAGAATTTTACCTGATAAAAAAAATAAATATATTAAACACAGAATAATAAATAATTCTGAAATCGAAAATTTATCCAGAGATAAAATAATTAGCCATTTAACTAAAACTGGTGTTTGGCCTCATTTTATTCAAAGGCCTTTTGGATTAGTAGCTGATACTAATGTAGAACCAAAATCAATTCATGTCTCTTTTTTTGATACAAATCCATTAGCACCATCTTATGAATTTATGTACAATGATGATCTTGATGATATTAATACTGGATTATATGTAATAAGTAAACTTACTAAAGGAAAGGTTCATTTAAATCATAATGAAGATTCTATCAAACAATTTAGTTTTAATAATTATCAAAATAATTTATTTTCTGGACCCCATCCTTCTGGAAATGTAGGTGTTCAAATTCATCATATTGATCCAGTTAACAAAAATGATATTGTATGGTCAATATCTCCTTATGGTTTGATTCAAATTGGAAGATTATTTAATAAAGGAATCTATGACTCATCAAAGATTATTTCTCTTAATGGGTCATGTGTTGATAACCCAAAATATTTTAAATGTAATTCGGGATTTTCTGTAAAAGAATTAATTTCATCTCACGTTAATGAATCTAACTATAGAGTAATATCAGGTAATGTATTAACCGGCACATCTATTGGCTCTGATGGATACCTTGGGTTTTATGATAATATGATTACAGTAATACCTGAGGGAAATAAACATAGTTTTTTAGGATGGATTATGCCTATATTTAATAAACTCAGTTTTCAAAGGGCTTTTGGGTTATTTTCATTTTTAACTCCAAATAAAAAATTTAATTTAGATACAAATACAAATGGAGAATTAAGAGCTTTTGTGCAATCAGGAGTTTTTGAAAAAGTTCTTCCAATGGATATTTTACCAACATATCTATTTAAGTCTATATTGGCTGGAGATTATGATGAGATGGAGGAGTTAGGAATTTATGAATTAGTTGAAGAAGATATTGCCTTATGTGAATTTGTTGATGTATCTAAGAATGAACTTCAAGTATTATTAAGGAAAGGATTAAATATGTTAAAAGAAGGATAATGAAATTTTTAAGAAAGATACTTAATAGCCAAAAACCTATGTTTGAAAAGGGGGGGAAGTTTGAAAAATTTCACTATTTATTTGAAGCTGGTGAAACATTCATGTTTGTACCTGATCAAGTAACCCCAAAGAAAGGTGCACAAATTAGAGATGCTATAGATCTCAAGAGGTTGATGATGACTGTTGTTATTGCTATGATTCCATGTTTATTATTTGGAATTTGGAATGTTGGACATCAATATTTTATCTCAGTTGGTTTAGAAGCGACAATAATGGAAAAAATTTTAATTGGTTCAAAACAAGTTTTGCCAATAGTATTAGTTTCATATATTGCTGGTGGCTTAGTTGAGGTAGTATTTTCTACTATTAGAAGACATCCAATTAATGAAGGATTCTTGGTTACAGGAATGCTTATTCCTTTAATAATGCCTCCAAATATACCTTTATGGCAAGTTGCTATTGCCACTATTTTTGCAATTGTAATTGCTAAAGAAGTTTTTGGTGGTACGGGAATGAATATATTAAATGTTGCGTTGACTGCAAGAGTATTTTTATATTTTGGTTTTCCAAGTGACATTAGTGGTGATGTGTGGACGTTTTATGGTGAACCAAAGGAAGAAGTTATTAGTGGTTATTCAGGAGCTACACCTTTATCATTAGGTGCTGAAACTGTAGGTAAAACAAATTCAGAAAGTGTAGTGAATATAATGGATGAGTATTCTGCTGGTATTAGTATTCCAGATTTTTATTCATTTGAAAATATGTTTTTAGGTGCTATTCCTGGTTCAATAGGAGAAACATCTGCACTTATGTGTTTAATAGGAGCTATTATTTTAATTTTTTCAGGTGTCGCAAGTTGGAAAGTTATTGTAAGTGTTTTTGCAGGAGCATATTTTATGGGTTGGGTATTTAACTTATTTGGATTAAATGAGTTTATGCTAATACCTCCTCATTATCATTTTGTGATGGGTGGCCTTGCATTTGGTGCTGTTTTTATGGCTACAGACCCTGTCTCTGCTGCTCAAACAGAAACTGGAAAATGGATTTATGGATTTATGATTGGATTATTAACTGTTTTAATTCGTATTTTTAATCCAGCATATCCTGAGGGAATTATGTTAGCAGTATTATTTATGAATGTTTTTGCTCCTCTAATTGATTTTTATGTTATTGAAGCAAACAAAAAAAGAAGATTAAAACGTGCAACAGTCTAATACATATATTATAATATTTACCTTAATTATGACCATATTTTTTGGGACATTGCTTTCTTTTACAAGAATGAAGTTAGCTCCAATTCAAAAGGTTCAAGTAGAAATTGATACAAAGAAAAAAATTCTTGGTGCTGTTATGGATATTTCATCTTTAAATCCTGAAGAAATTTTAGAAACTTATGAGAATAAGATGAGTTCAAAAGTACTTGATATCAAGGGTAATGAGTTATATCAAGAAGATGGGAGTATTTATATTGCTGAAGAAGTAAATATTAGTAAAAATTATAAGATTAATAAGGATGAAAGATTATATCCTGTATTTATGTATAGTGATGATGGAAGTTCAATTGATTTTTATATTTTTCCAATGTTTGGTAATGGTCTTTGGGATTGGATATCTGGCTTTGTTGCATTAGATAAAGATTTAAATCAAATTGTAGGTGTTGCTTTTGATCATAAGGCTGAAACTCCTGGTCTTGGAGCGAGGATATCTTCAGATGAGATACAAGACAGATATAAAGGAAAAAAAATATTTAATGAATTAGGTAATTTAGTATCAATTAAAATGTTGAAAAAAGAAAATAACGAGATGTTAACTCTGCATGAAGTTGATGGTATGTCGGGTGCAACAATAACTGCCAATGGTCTTAATGATATGTTAAAAAATTATCTAGATTGTTACCTTCCTTTCATAAAAAAAAATCAAAATCAAATTTTACTATCAAATAGATGAGTACAACTGAAATTAAGGAAAAAGAAGTTATTGTAGCTAAGAAAAGTGAGTCATTGCTTTCAAAAAGAAGAAAGAAAATTCTCGTTGATCCATTAGATGATAATAATCCAGTTACAATCCAAGTGTTGGGTATATGTTCTGCTCTTGCTGTTACCATAAAACTTGAACCAACTATTGTGATGTCTCTTAGTGTTGTTTTTGTTATGATATTCTCAAGCTTATTAACATCCTTAGTAAGAGATTATATTCCTTCAAGAGTTAGAATTATTGTGCAACTTGCTATAATAGCAAGTTTGGTAACATTAGTTTCAGAATTTCTACAAGCTTTCAATTATGAGATGTATAAAGTTCTTGGCGCATTTGTAGGATTAATTATAACAAATTGTATAATTCTTGGAAGATTAGAGGCTTATGCTATGGGAAATAAGCCTTATGATAGTGTCTTAGATGCTTTAGGAAGTAGTGTAGGATACGCATGGATTATTCTAACAGTAGCTTTCTTTAGAGAGCTTTTAGGTTCAGGTTCTGTTCTTGGTTATAAAGTTTTTGAGATGATTGGATGGTCTTCATTCCCTACAAATGGATTATTTGTAGATTCAATTGGAGCATTTATTATATTAGGAATCTTAATTTGGATTCAAAGAACTAATAATGGATATATAGAAAATTAAAAAATGACAGATTTAATTAATTTAATTATTAAAAGCGCATTTATGGATAATATGGTTTTTGCCTATTTTCTAGGAATGTGTTCCTTTTTAGCAGTATCAAAAAAAGTTAGTACTGCAAATGGGTTAGGTCTAGCAGTTATATTTGTTTTAACTTGTACTGCACCTCTTAATTGGCTAATTCAAAAACATATTTTAGCTGAAGGAGCTCTTGTTTGGATAAGTCCAACTTTTACTACTATTGACTTAACTTTCTTACAATTACTTATGTTTATTGCAGTGATAGCTTCTTTTGTGCAGTTAGTTGAGATGATTATTGAAAAGTTTTCTCCAGCATTATATGGATCTTTAGGAATTTTCTTGCCTCTTATTGCAGTAAACTGCTCAATTCTAGGTGGTTCTTTATTTATGGTTCAAAGAGATTTTAATTTATCAGAAGCTACAGCATTTGGTTTTGGAAGTGGTTTTGGTTTCTACCTTGCTATAGTAGCTCTTGCAGCTATTAGAGAAAAACTAAAATATTCTCATGTTCCTAATGGATTAAAAGGTCTTGGGATTACTATGTTAATTACAGGTCTTATGGGTCTAGCATTCAAGACATTTATTGGAATGACACTATAATTTCTTTAAATTTAATTTTATGAGTAATTTATTGAATAACTTCTTGAGGGGGTTGCTTTTATTAGTTCCTATGGCTGCAGCAATTTATGTGGTCGTCTATTTATATAATTTTCTAGATAATTTGATTCCAGTTGTTAAAAACATACCTGGTTTGAGCTTTGTTTTAGTTGTACTTTTTATAACAATGGTAGGCTCATTTGCCAGAAGGTATAATACAGGAATGATAAATTGGTTTGAAAATGTAATAAAAGATATACCTCTTTTAAATCTTGTGTATTCTTCAATAAAAGATCTTATGACATCTTTTATGGGAGAAAAGAAAAAGTTCAATAAACCTGTCTTAGTTAAAGTTGAATCTAGTTTATACAAGCCTGGATTTGTAACTAGTAATGATTTGAAGGAAATTGGATTGCCAGGTAAAGTATCTGTTTATTTACCGCATTCATATAATTTTAGTGGAAATGTTTTCATTACAGATAAGAAAAATGTTGTTCCTCTAAAAAATTCATCTTCTGAAGTTATGAAATATATAGTTTCAGGAGGTATTTCCGGTAGCATAAAAGCTTAAAATGAAGAGTATTTCTCCAAAAGAATTAAATAATATTATTGAATCAAATAATTTGGATTTTCAGCTTATTGATATAAGAGATGAATATGAACATGATATTTGTTGCATAGGTGGTGAAAAAATAAATATGTATTCAATACCTGATAATATTGATAAACTTTCAAAAAATAAAAAAATTATTATTTATTGTAGAACAGGAGTAAGAAGTGCAAATATTGTGAATTTACTTGAAAAAAACTTTTCATTTGATAATGTACATAATCTAGATGGAGGTATAATGAGATGGAGAGATGAAGTTGATCCATCATTAAAATCATATTAAATGAAAAAATATTTAATAAAGTATGGTTTTGAATTTGTTGTTATTTTCTTAGGTATTCTAATCTCATTATATTTTGAGCAATCAAGACAAAATAGAATTGAAAATGATAGGAAAAATAAATCTATAGAACAATTAATTAAAGTAATTAATCAAGATATTTCTCAAATAGATAATTTCATAACCCTTCAAGAAATATCTCTTGAAAGCTGTTTGGTTTTATATGATAACCTCAATCAAGAACTAAATTTATCAAATGATAAAAAAATGTATCACTCTTCTTCTGTTGGAAGAGCTCTTAAATCTTTTTTCCCTCAAGAGGGAATATTTAATCAGTTAATAAGTTCCGATTTGATAAAAAGAATTAATTCAGAAACATTAAAAAATAAGTTGTTTAAATTATATAATGAAGATTTAAGAAGACATGATGTACATACTAAGGAGTATGATGATTTTTTTCTTAAGTTTAATTATAAATTATCTGAAAAGTTCTTTCTAGAACATAATTGGAAGACTAATGTATCTGAAGTAAATCAAATTGAAATTTTAAAATACAGATATAATAATGAATTTTATCTTAGCGATGAATTTTATGGTAATATTATAGAATCAAAAAAAAATATTTCAGCATATCTTAAAGAATTAGGGGAACTTAAAATTAAGTATCAGGATTTAAAATCATTATGTATCGATGAAATTAAATAAATTCACTTATTTTCTTTTTAACTAATATTTAAAAACTTTAAACTTTCCTATTTATGAGGGTAATTAAGACATCAAGCTATAATAATATCACAATTACTTATTTTGAAGTTAATTTAAAATTTATACTAAAGTTTGAATCTTTTGGAATGGAACAAACTTATAAAGTAGATAAATTAGAGTTTTTAAACTTTTCTGATTTAGAAGATAAAATTGACAAAAACTTTGTGGGATCAATAGAATCTAGATTTGATGATATGCGCTCTGTATTAAAAAAGTTATATAATTAGTATTGCTTAAAACATTATAATAAATATCTCGTTTATTTTTTTCATGAGATATATCATAATTCTTATTCTAATATCTTCCTGTTCAAATGAATCTGAATTAATAGTAGATAATATAAATAAGAAAAATTTTTATGTTGATTTTAAATCATCATACCCTGGAGGTTATATCACAGATAGGCATTCATGTCTAGGTAAATCAGAGTTATTTAATTGTGATATAAAATCACAATATTTTTTTGAAGGAACATTAATAGAAATTTGGGCTGTACCATCTGATGGGTATTCATTTAAACAATGGAATGGAAGTATTAATTCAAAAGAAAATCCTTTGATAATAAATATAGATTCTGATAAAGAAATAATCGCAGAATTTTCTAATTAGTAAACTTTCATTTTACTCATTTATAATTTCCAATATCTACTTTATTATATATATTAAGTCACTTTAATAATTAACAGTGAATGTGAAACCATTTAATATATATAAGTCTTCTGCAGGATCGGGTAAAACTTATACCTTATCTAAAAACTATATAAGATTAGCGTTAAAAAGTAAAAATAGTTATAAGAAAATTTTAGCTGTAACTTTTACTAATAAGGCAGCAGAGGAAATGAAGACTAGAATCCTTCAAATGATTCATCAGATTGCTAATGGAGAAGAAAAAGATTTAATTATTGAATTTTCAAAATTTTATAATGTATCTCCAGAAGAAATAATATTTAGATCAAATAACCTAAAATCTAAAATTTTGCATAATTATTCATATTTTTCAATTACTACAATCGATACTTTTTTTTATTCTATAATCCAATCTTTCACACGAGATTTAAAATTCAGAGGAAAATTTAATATTGAAATGGATCTTGATTTTGTTGCTAATGAGGTTGTTGATAATTTTTTAACGAATATTAAAAAAGGTTCAGATGTTTCCCGATGGTTAACGGATTTTTCTAAAGATAAAATTATTAATGGAAAAGATTTTCTAATTAATAATGAGCTTGTTAAAATGGTTAAAAATATTTTTTCAGAAGAATTTAAATCTTTATCAAACGGATTTCCAAGTAATGATATATCTAAAAGTGTAAACGAACTCAAAAAAGAAATTTATTTGGTCAAGAAAAATTTTGAAAATAAAGTAAAAAGTCAATCTGCAAAAATATTAGAGTCATTAAAGAAAGAGGGTTATAATGTTAATGATTTTAAATTTAAAGAAAATGGGATTTTTGGTTATTTAAATAATTTATCTATTGGATTAATAAATCCCCCAGGTAAAAGAGTTTTGTCATGTCTTGAAGATAATAGTAATTGGATTAATAAAACTAATCAAAAAAAAGAAGAGATTATAAGTCTAATTGAAAGGAGTATAAACTCAGAATTACTAATTCTTATTCAATTTTTTGATCATGAATTCTTAAAATATAATACTGCAAATGAATTAAGAAATAATATTTATTCTTTTGGTATTACAGGCATTTTGAAAAATCAGATCAGAGAATATAGAGACGAAAACGAAGTTGTTTTAATATCTGATATTTCAGAGCTTTTATATGAAATTATAAGAGATGATAATATACCTTTTGTCTTTGAGAAAGTGGGAAATTCATTTAAAAATTTTCTTATTGATGAATTTCAAGACACTAGCCATTATCAATGGAAGAATTTTAAATTACTAATAGAAGAATCTCTAGCATCTGGTGATGAAAATATTATAGTTGGAGATATTAAACAAAGTATTTATAGATGGAGGGGTTCTGACTCAGATATAATGGAAAATGTAATTTTTTCTGATATTGAAAATAATATTCAAAACGTTACTCATTTAAATACAAATTGGAGAAGTGGTGAAAAGATAATTTCATTTAATAATAAGGTATTTAGATCTATACATAATCAGATAAATCAAGAAATTATTAAAGATCATATTAATAAAATTTATAATAATTCTTTAGTTCAGAAAACAAGTGATAAAATGATTGACAAAGGCTATGTTGAAATAGTTTTTGATGAGAATAATGAAGATAAAATTAATGCTGCAAAAAAATTCACTATTGAATCAATTAAAAAGATTCAGGATAATGGTTATGATGCGGGTGATATTGGAATAATAGTAAGAGACAATAAAGATGCAAAAATAATTGCTGAAGTTTTAATTGAGGAGTCAGCGCATGATTCTGATTATAATTATAATCATGTTTCAGCTGATGCTCTTGAAATAAAATCTGCTCCAATAGTTGGGTTTTTTATAAGTATTTTTAATTATTTTTCAAACTTTAGAGACAGATTAGCATTATCTGAAATAGTTCACTTTTATTATATTAATATTCTTAATTCTGATGATTTAGATCATTTTCCTCTATCAAATGAAGAAAAATTAAATTTATTACCAATTCAATTTAAAAATAACCTTTTTAGTATATCTAGACTCCCAATTTATGATATGGTAGAGGAATTAATTAGGATATTTGAATTACAAAAAATTAAAAATCAATTACCATTCCTTCAAGCTTTTACGGATTTGATATTAGAATATAAACAGTCAAAAGGAAAAGAGATAACATCTTTTTTAGAATGGTGGGAAAAGAATGGTAATAAAAAATTAAGTTTATCTTCACAAAAGAACGCAATTCAATTAATTACTATCCATAAATCGAAGGGTTTGGAGTTTAATTATGTTATCATGCCATTTTTTAATTGGAAATTAGATAACGATAGCAGGGGAGGAAAAGAAAAGTTAATTTGGGTGAATTTAAAATGTTTTAATGAAAAGTTTGACTTTCCTTATCCGTTAAAATATAAGTCATCCCACCCTAAAACTCTTTTTGAATCATCATATATTATTGAAAGAAAAAAAGCATATGAAGATAACATAAATTTAATGTATGTTGCATTTACTAGACCAAAATTAGGGTTATTAGTAAATGCCGAGAAGACTAATAGAGATGATGTAAAAAATGTTTCAGACATCCTTTATTTATCACTGAAAGAAAACTTAAAAGACAATATTTATAAATCTGGTAAAATTCTAAATGCCAATAATAGTCATGCTAAAAAAGTTTTTTATCTAAATGATTATCCTTCATTTTCATGGAGAGATAGAGTCAGAATAAGAACTTCATCAAAAAAAGGAATTGATTTTGAAAATATTAATAGAGGTAAAAAAATTCATGATATTCTTTATTTTATAAATAATTATAATGATTTAGATAAAAGTATTGAAATAGCGGAATCAAAAAATATAATTGAAAAAAAAGAAATAAGATTTTATAAAAACTTTTTTTATAATTTTTTACAAATAAAGAGTATTAGAAAATTTTTTAATCCTAAAAATACTTCATTTAACGAGGTTGAGGTTTTAAGTGAAAATGGAGATGTTTATAGATTAGATAGAGTAGTTGAAATGCGAGATAAACTTGTTTATGTAATAGATTATAAGACTGGTGAAATTAGAGATTCTTATCTAAAACAAATAGATAATTATAAAAAGTTGTTATCTGAAATTTATAAAAGAGAAATAAAGGGTGCAATTATATATGTTGATTTGAATCAAACAATTGAAATTTAATGATAAAGAAATTTTTTTTAGAAGAGGTAGTAGACTATACATTTAAGAAATATAAAGATTTTAGAAACCTTACTGTTATTTTTCCTAATAGAAGAGCGGGTCTTTATTTTCAGAAGGCATTATCAAAAAAAACAAATAATTCATTATGGTCTCCATCCGTAAAAACTTTTGAAGATTTTATTCAAGAGTTTTCAGATATTAAAATATCTGATGATGTAAGTGATTCTATAGTCATTAATCACTATTTATATGAAATAATTCAAAAGAAATTAGATAAAAAATCTTCTGTCTCATTTGATGATTTTTATTATTGGGGACAAATATTAATTAATGATTTTGATGATATAGACCAAAGTTTAAAGAATGAATCAAAGGTTTTTAAGGTTATTAAATATCAGAAAGAAATTGATGAGTCATTTAATTTTCTAGAAAAGGAGAATTTAGAAAGAATAAAATCCTTTTGGAACAAGTTCTTTCCTAAAATGAGTATCAATCAACAAAATTTTAGAAAAACCTGGAAAATTTTATTAGATGTATATATAGATTTCAGAAAGGTATTGAGGAAAAATAAACTCGGATATAAGGGATTAGTTTATAAAGAATTTATAAAAAAAATAAATTCTGGAATAATTGATGGTAGAAGAGAATATCTCTTTGTTGGATTTAATGTTTTATCTAATTGTGAAAAAAAAATAATTAAATATTTTATTAAAGAACAAAGTTCCATGGCATTTTGGGACTTTGATAGTTACTATTTTAATGACTATAAACAAGAGGCTGGGGATGCATTTAGAGATTTCTCTAATGATAAAATTTTAAATTCAACATTTCCTAAAGTAATACCTAAAAATTTCATAAAAGTTAATAAAAAAATCAAATCTATTGGTATAGGTTCGCAAGTCGGACAATGTAAAGTGCTAGGAAACCTTTTAGCAAAGAAAGTAAATGATAAGAACTTTGATCAAGATAAGGTTCTTATTCTTCTTCCTGATGAAAAATTATTATTACCAGTACTTAATTCTATACCGGATTCTATTAAAAATATAAATGTGACGATGGGTTTATCTTTGGCAGAAACTCCTTTATTCAGTTTATTTCAAATAATTTATAAAGTTCATAAAAGAACAAAAGTTAGAGATTTTAAAAAAACAAATTACATTAAAGATGTTATTGAATTATTATCTCATCCATATATTTATCAATATAATTCTAAATTATTTGATGAATTTATAATTAAAATAAGTGACAATAAAATTTTATATATAACCCATGAAAATCTTATTGAACTATCAGATATTTTAAGTTCACTTTTTATCTCTAAGAATTTGATAGAAAATATTAGAAATGTTTGTTATCACTTATTTAATTCATCTAAAGATATAGGTAAATTAGATAGGGAGTACATTAAGTCTTTTCTTGAGATATTAAATAGATTAACTAGTATTAATATTGAATTTAAATCATTGGAAAATCAATCAAAACTATTAAATCAAATTTTTAAATCTATTAGAATTCCTTTTTCAGGAGAACCTCTTTCAGGTCTTCAGATTATGGGTGTGCTTGAATCTAGAAATCTAGATTTTGATGAAGTATATATCCTTTCTATGAATGAAGGTGATTTTCCTAAGAGTTTATATAGTATTTCATTTATTCCATATAATATTCGAAAATCATTTAAATTAGATACTGCTGATTCTATGGATAAAGTTTTTAGTTATCTCTTTTATAGAGTTATTCAGAGATCTAAAGATATAACACTCATCCATAATACTACCTCAAGTTTTTCAAGTAAAGGTGAAAGAAGTAGATTCATAAAACAATTAGAGTCAGAATCAGATATCAAAATAAAAAATATTTTTGTTTCAGAAAATCTTGATTCATTATCAAGTGAAAAATTAATAATTAATAAGAGCCAAAATATAATTGATAAGTTATCTAATAGATTTTGTAAGGAAGGGTATCTCTCTCCATCTGGTGTAAAAGATTATATGGACTGTTCTCTGAGATTTTATTATAAATACATTGCAAATATTAGAGAAATAAATCCTATTTCAAAAGAAATTTTAAAACCTGATTTTGGAAGAATAACACATAAAGCATTAGAGGTTTTATATTCAGATATTAAGTCTCAGGATCCTAATTGGATTATAAATAAAAACGATTTTTTTAGAATTAAAAGTAGTATCTCGGGTGCATTAGAATTAGCTACTAGAAAACATTTTAAATTAAGAAAAAAAAATGAATTAAAATTAGAGGGTAATAATATCATACTATCTGAAATTATGAAAAAATACATTTCTGATACAATATCTTTTGATGAGAAATATGCTCCATTTCAAATTATTGATTTAGAAGGAAATAAAAATTCAGGTTATATAAAAAAAATAGATATCTTAAATAAACTTTCAGTTCGTATTTCTGGGATAATAGATAGAGTTGATAAAAAAGATAATAATTATAGAATTATTGATTATAAAACTGGAGGAGATACTAAAAAAATTAAAAGTATTGAAATGCTTTTTTCAGATAAAAAGAATCAGAGAAATGATGCTATTTTTCAATTATTTTACTACTCTCTGTTATTAAAAGAAAAGTTGAAAAACAATTTGCCCATTACTCCTGGTTTATTAAATATTAGAGAGATGAGTAATCGAAATTTTTCAATAAATATATTTATAAACAATAAAAAGGTAAATGATATTAATGATCATCTTCAAGATTTTGAAAAATTACTAAAAGATAAGCTTAATCAAATATTTGATATTAATTCCCCTTTTATTGAAACTGATGATAAAGAGAATTGTAAATTTTGTTCTTATAAGAAGCTGTGTTCTAAGTAAACTATAAGTTTGAATCGATTGATTTAGATAAAGTTTCTTTAGGAACAGCTCCTACATGTCTATCAACCAATTCTCCATCTTTAAAAACTAATAAAGTTGGAATACTTCTAACACCAAATTTAACACTAGATTCTTGGTTATTATCAACATCTAATTTCCCTACTATTGCTTTCCCGTTATATTCTCCAGCAAGCTCTTCTATCATAGGAGCAATCATTCTACATGGCCCACACCATTCAGCCCAGAAATCTATTAGAACTGTTTTATTTTTTGAAACTATTTCATTAAAGTTTGAATCTGTAATTTCTAATGCTTTTCCCATTTTTTTTATTGTAAAAATAATTAAAAAAATTTATTTATTGACAATATAATCTATTTCTGGATTTGAAGATAATAAGTTTAAAAGGTTATCATCTAATTCAAATTTCTTTTCTCTTGAAATCATGTCCAGTGAAATATTTTTTCCATTATTATTTGATAGAATTGTTACTTTTAGATGGCAATTTCCATTTTTTAAATTTTTAAATTTCTCATTTAAATTTTCTACTAATTTAGTGTTGATATTATCTATATTTATTTTAAGATGTAACTCCTTAATCATTTTTTCTCTTACCTTAGATAACAAATTAATTTCATCTATTTTATACTCTAATTCATCTTCTTTATTCCATTTATTTTTCATTTTTCCTCTTAAAAATAAAAACCAGCCTTCTTCAAAAAAGTTTTTGTATTTAACATAATCATCACTAAAAAATATAAAATTATAAGAATCTGAAAAATCTTCTATGGTTATTGTGCCATAAGGTTTGCCATTTTTTGAGACTCTATGTTCTACATTTGTTACAATTCCTGCAGTATAAATATTAGTTTTTCCTAGTAATCGATTTTGATCCTTAATTTCTCTGAAACTTGAATTACATAAATTTTTAATTTCAAATGAGTATTTATCAAGTGGATGACCTGAGACATATATTCCTAATAATTCTTTTTCGATTTTTAGTTTTTCAATTTCTGTAAAGGGTTCAATTTCAGGTATTTCAGGAGTTATTAAATTACTTTCTTCAGAATTATTAAATAGAAATGTTTGTTTTGTTTCTTTCTCCTTTTGAAGCTTATTTGAATATGATATAGCCTTTTCTATAAATGAAGATTCATTTTCATTCGAGTAAATATATTTTTTTCTATCAATATCTTCTAGATCATCAAATGAACCAGCAAGGGCTAAAGATTCATAGGTTTTTTTATTTACAGCTCTTGAACTAGTTCTGCAAATGAATTCAAATATATTTTTATAATTTCCATTTTTTTCTCTTTCTTCAATTATATAATTAACAGCAGCATCACCAGTTCCTTTAATTGCTCCAAGACCAAATAAAATTTCTCCTTCTTTTCCAACAACAAAATTATTATCAGAATTATTAATATCAGGTCCCAATACCCTAATGTTTTGTTTCTTGCAATCATCCATAAAGTATGAGATTTTATCTATATTGCTTTGATTGTGAGTAAGTACCGATGCCATATACTCTGATTTGAAATTTGCTTTTAGGTATGCTGTCTTATATGCAATTAAGGAGTAACATGTGGAATGTGATTTGTTAAATGCATATGCAGCAAAAGATTGCCAGTCAGACCAAATTTTTTCAAGTTTTTTTTCATCAATTTTATTTTTTTTGCCACCTTCAAAAAATTTAGGTTTAAGCAATTCCAATAATTTTGCATCTTTTTTACCCATTGCCTTTCTTAGCTGGTCTGCTTCACCTTTTGTAAACCCACAAAGTTTCTGAGATAATAACATTACTTGCTCTTGATATACTGTAATTCCATAAGTTTCTGAAAGATATTCTTCCATCTGAGGTAAATCATATTTTATTTCTTCTTTTCCATGTTTTCTAGCAATATAATTTGGAATATATTCCATTGGACCTGGTCTATATAAAGCATTCATCGCAATTAGATCTTCAAATCTATCCGGTTTTAAAGATTTTAAGTGTTTTTGCATTCCGTCAGATTCAAATTGAAATGTACCATTTGTTTCACCTTTTTGGAATAATTCAAAAGTTGCCTTATCATCTAAACTTAATTTATCAAGGTTAATTTTTTCTCCACTTTTTTTATAAATATTTTTAATAGTTGTATTTATAATAGATAATGTTTTTAAACCTAAAAAATCCATTTTTAACATTCCTGCTGATTCTATAACACTATTATCAAATTGAGTTATTAATAGTTCTGAGTCTTTAGATTTAGATACAGGAATATAATTTGTAAGTTTATCAGGTGTAATAATTATTCCACATGCATGAGTTCCAATATTTCGGATTGAGCCTTCTATAATTTCTGCTTGTTTTAAAACTTCTGATTCTAAAGATTTTCTTTTTCTAATTTCTAAGAGTTCAGGAACTTCTTTAAAGGCATCAATTAAACTAATTCCTGGTCTTTCAGGGACAAGCTTAGCTAGTTTGTCTGTTTCTGAGAGAGGAAGTTCTAAAACTCTTCCCGCATCTCTTATTGATGATTTAGCTGCCATACTACCATACGTTATTATTTGTGCTACTTGATCATATCCGTATTTTTCAATTACATAATTTATAATTTTATCTCTTCCTTCATCATCAAAGTCAATATCAATATCTGGTAATGAAATTCTATCCGGATTCAAAAATCTTTCAAAAAGCAGATTGTATTTAATTGGGTCAACATCAGTTATGCCAATACAATAAGCTACAACTGATCCTGCAGCTGATCCTCTTCCAGGCCCAACAGAAACACCTAATTTTTTAGCAATATTAGTAATGTCTTGTACTATTAAAAAATATCCTGGATAACCTGTGTTTTTGATAGTATCTAATTCAAATTCTAACCTATCAATTAATTGATCATCTATCTTTCCATATTTATCTTTAGCTCCATCATAGGTTATTTTTTTTAGAAAATTATTTTGACTTTCCTTAACGTCATTATCAACATGAAATTTTTCAGGTACATTATAATTTGGAAGAACTACTTCTCTCTCTAGATCATAATCTTCTATTTTATCTAACAACTTTGAAATATTTGTTAATGATTCAGGTATATCACTAAAAAGATCTATCATCTCATCTTTATTTTTGAAATAATATTGGTCATTTTGATATCCAAATCTTTTACCTCTTCCCCTTCCGATAGGAGTTGATTTATATTCTCCTTGTTTTATACATAATAAAATATCATGGGCAGTTGAGTCTTCTTTGTTCAAATAAAAAACATCATTACATGCTATTGTTTTAATATTATATTTTTTTGAAAAATCAAGTAGTATCTCATTTACATGATCTTCTTCCTCTAATCCATGTCTATTTAGTTCTAAATAAAAATCTTCTCCAAATGTATCAATCCACCATTTTAATTCATTTTCAGCTGCTTCAATTCCAGTATTTAAAATTAATTGTGGGATAATACCATTTAAATTTCCTGACAAAGCAATTATATTTTTTCTGTGTTTATGTATAAGATCTTTATCTATTCTAGCATATTGACCATATAGACCCTCTGTATATGCTAATGAAGATAAATAGGTTAAATTATCATATCCTTTTCTATTTTTAGCAAGTAATATCTGTTGGTGTCTTTTATCTTTATTATCTCTTGTAAATTTTGTTTTTTTTCTGTTTTCAGATATAAAAAACTCACATCCTAATACTTTTTTAATATTATGTTTATTTGCCAATTTGCTGAATTTGAATGAGCCAAACATGTTTCCCAGATCAGTTATTGCTACGGCATCCATATTTAATTTTATTGCTTTTTCAATTATATTTTCAATACTTGATGTAGCTTGAAGAACAGAGTACTGAGAGTGGTTATGAAGATGAGCAAATTTTATTTTTTCTGATATCTTCTTTTTATCTATATCTGTGTTTATTTTTTGATTTTCATTTTTAATATCAAAGTTAGATTTTGATAACTTTGGTCCCTGATAAGTTATTTTACTTGAATCCAAATCCTCATTTGAATACTCTTCCTTTTTAACTAATTCAAAGAAACATTTTGCAGTAGCATTAACGTCATATGATGCGTCATGAGCTTCAGAAAATTTTTGATTAAATAAAATTTCATACATCTCAATTAGTTTTGGCATCTTTAATCCTCCACCAAATCCACCTTTTAGATTACAGAATTTTTTTGAAATAAATCCTGTGTCTATTTTATTTTTTTCTGTTAATTCAGATTTAAATTTTAGTCTAAAATATTCTGCTCCTAATATATTAATATCAAAATTAATATTGTGTCCTATTATGTATTTCGATTTTTTTAAATCTTTTTCAAATTTCAATATTGCTTCTTTTAAATCAATCCCATTATTATTAGCTATTTCAGTAGAAATTCCGTGCACTTTTTCAGAATTAAAAGGAATTGTAAATCCATCTGGTTTTATTATTAAAGAATCATTTGATAATAGGTCACCTTTTTCATTATTAAGTTGCCATGCTAACTGAACTAACCTTGGCCAATTTTCACTGTCTGAAACATCAGCTTTAAAATTTTTTGGAAGTCCAGTTGTTTCTGTGTCAAATGTTAAAAACATATTCTAGGATTCTATTTTGATGATTTTTTTATTTTGGAAATATTCATTTGAATATATATTATCTATGTTATATATCGTAAACCTTTTATTAATATTTATCAACTCTTTTTCAACATCTCCACCTTTAAATAAAATAACTTTTCCGTCTTTCTTTAAAGATTTTTTTGACCAGTTAAGGATATTTTTGATTGATGATACAGATCTACATATTATTATATCAGCATTTAACTCTAAGTTTTCAATTCTATTATTTATTGTTCTTACATTTTCTAATTTTATCTCTTTTATAATTTCATCAACTGCTTTAATTTTTTTTCCAATAGAGTCGACAAGAATAAAATTATTTTTTTCATAAAATATTGATAATGGTATGCCGGGGATACCTCCTCCTGTTCCTAGATCAATTATTTTAGAATCTTTTTCAGGAAGTAAATTAAATTTTAAGATTGATAGTGAATGAAGAATATGGTGTAAATAGAAATTTTCAAAATCTTTACGAGATATTAGATTAATACGAAAATTAATTTTTTTATAGATATCAAATAATTTATAATAGGTAATTAATTTTTCTTCAGAAATCTCATTATGATATTTTTTGATTAGATCAAAGTAAACTTTCATCTTAAATCTGAGATTTTTTATCTTTTAATATTTCAAATAATAATTCTCTGGCTCTAAATAACTGAGCTTTAATAGTACCAAGAGGTGCTTTTGTTTTCTCAGCAATTTCGTTATATGATAGTTCTTCAAAGTATCTATATTTTATTAAATTTTCATATTTATCTGGAAGCTTAGACACAAATTTTCTAACTAACATTATTTTCTGCTTATGAATTGCCTCTTCTCCTGGAGTCTTATCACTATCTTTCACATCAATATCTATGTTTTTTCCACTATCATCTTTAAATGTAGTATTTAGACTTGTTGTTTTTAATTTTTTCTTTCTTATAAAGTCAATTGTATTATTAGTAGCTATTCTAAATAACCATGTTGAGAAAGTATAGTCCTTCTTGAATTTATCAAGTTTATTAAATGCCTTAGAAAATGCTTCAATTGTAAGATCCTCAGCATCATCGGGATCTCTAATCATTTTTAAAATTGTAAAATATATTGATTTTTTATAGTTGGCCATTAATTCAGCAAATGCATTTTGATCATTATATGCTATTGCAGCATCAATTAATTCGAAGTCTCTTAACGCTTTTTTTGAAAATTTTCTTTTTTTATCCATTAATGGGTATAATATTGGGTAAAATTTGCTTTACTTCAATATGTTCTTCAAATTAACACATAGATCATCAAAATCAAACGCTAGGGTTGGTAAAATTTTTACTAGTAGGGGGCAAATTGATACTCCTATATTTATGCCTGTCGGCACTCTAGGATCAGTAAAAGGTGTTTTTCAGGATGATTTGATTGATAAAATCAATGCTAAAATAATTTTATCTAATAATTATCATCTTTATTTGAGGCCAGGCCTTGAGGTTTTAAGTGCTTCAAAAGGTCTTCATAAGTTTATTAATTGGGAATTGCCAATTCTTACAGACTCTGGAGGATATCAAGTTTTTTCTTTATCTAAAAATGTAAAAATTAAAAATGAAGGCGTTTATTTTTCTTCTCATATTGATGGATCAAAGCATTTATTTACTCCTGAGTCTGTTATTAGTTCTCAAAACATAATAGGCTCTGATATTTGTATGGTATTAGATGAGTGTTTACCGTATCCTTGTGATTATAAATATGCTAGGAATTCATTAGGTATAACACATGACTGGTTAGATAGATCTATTTTAGAATTTAATAAAACTGATCCAAAATATGGCCATGAACAATTTCTTTTTCCTATTGTTCAAGGCGGGACCTTCAAAGATTTAAGAACTCAGTCCTCGGAATATATTTCTGAAAAGAATTTACCTGGTAATGCTATTGGAGGTCTTTCTGTTGGAGAGCCTAAAGAAGTTATATATGAAAATGTTGATTTGGTTTGTTCTATTTTACCTAAAGAAAAACCAAGATATCTTATGGGTGTAGGTACCCCTGAAAATATTTTAGAGTGTATCTCTTTAGGTGTAGACATGTTTGACTGTGTTATGCCAACCAGAAATGGGAGAAATGGAATGTTATTTACATCAGAAGGCTCAATAAATATTAAAAACAAAAAATGGGAAAAAGATTTCTCACCCATAGATAGAAATTTATTACATTATAGTTCAAAATTTTCAAAAGCTTATCTTAGACATCTTATCATAAATAAGGAAATTCTAGGATCACAAATTGCTAGTTTTCATAACTTAAATTTTTATTTGTGGTTAGTCAATGAGGCTAGGAAAAATATAAAAAATGATACGTTTCATACATGGAAAGAAATTATAATTCCTAAACTGAATAATAGACTTTAATATGAATATTTTAAATAAATATATTCTAAATAAATTTTTAAAAACTTTTCTTTTTGTTGTAGCAATAATGGTTCTTGTGGTAGTTGTTATTGACTTTACTGAAAAAAATCATAAGTTCATCCAAAATAAACTTTCATGGAATGATATAGTTGGATATTATTATGGTTTTATCCCTTATATTATTTCTTTAGTTACTCCTATAACTGCATTTATTGCTACAGTATATGTCACAGCTCAGTTATCAATGAGATCTGAGTTAATTGCAATTTTATCTTCAGGAAAAAGTTTATTTTCTGTAATTAGATCATTTTTTATTGGTGCTGTAATTATTGCCTCTATAAGTTTTATCCTAAATGGATGGGTAATACCTCATTTAAATAAGGATAGGGTGTCTTTTGAGGTCATGTATATCAAAAGTCCTTATTATTTTTCAGACAAAAATGTTCACTTTAAAGTAAGTGAAGACTCTTATCTGTATCTAGAGAGATATGATAATAATATGGAAATTGGATATAATGTAACTCTTGAAAACTTTGAAGGAATTAAATTAAAAAGTAAGTTGTTTGCTAGACAAATTATTTGGAAAAATGAGTTAAAAAAGTGGAGATTAAAAAGTTGGAGAAAAAGAGATTTAGTTGATAATGGAGAAAAAATTGAAGATGGTTTTGAATTGGATACTGCTCTTTTAGTAAGACCTTCTGATTTTGATAATAACTATAGATTAAGTGAAACTTTTACAATGGGGGAATTAAATGAATTTATTAAACTTCAATCTTTAAGAGGAGCTGATGATATAGATTTATATAAAATTGAAAAATATATAAGAATAGCACAACCTTTTACAGTTATTTTATTGGTAATTCTTGGTGTGATAATTGCATCAAAGAAATCAAGACAGGGAACTGGTTATCTTATAGCATTAGGATTTGCATTTGCATTTGCGTTTATTATATCGTTTGTGATGTCAAGAGCTTTTGCTGAGAATGGAAGTATTAATCCTCTTTTTGCTGTTTGGTTACCTAATATAATTTTTGGTTTAATTACTATATATATCTATAGAATAATTCCAAAATAATTAAAAATAAATAAGTTCTATTTGATTTTTGAAAATATCTAAAACCTGATCTCCATTTTCAATTCCTCTTAGAATTGATTCAAGTTCTTCTGTCTCTTGATACCTTATCATAATGGCAATATCAAGTATTTCAATTATCTCGGATTTAGCATCGTCCTTAGTTATATTTTTAGATTTTATTTTACTCTTATAAAATCTTGGACTTATAACTTTTTTTAATGCAAAATAGATAGGTTGTTTTTCTATTTTAACAAGAGTGGTGCTTCTTGTTGGGGTAGGGGGATCCTCCCATTTATATGCTAAATCAACTAATTTTACTTTTCTAGCAACTTCATCACCTAAAAAGTGTGATTTTATATACTGATAATCTTCTAAAACTCCTTCATCTAAACTTGATGCTATAAAATCAAACTCAAGTTTTTGAGAATTACCTTTGAAAGTAATTAAGGAAATAAATAGTAGTAGAAATAATTTTTTCATAGCGACAAAAATATTTATTAATCATATAAAAAAAATAAAAATTATAAATTTTTTAACATGTAAATCATAATATTATGATATTTAAAATTTAAGCTTTTTATTTTAAATGAAATTTAAAAATTTTTAAAAATATTTAAATTATAATAATTTAAGTGATGGAAGTGTCCCCTTAGATAATAATTCTAATAAAGCTCCGCCACCAGTAGATATAAACGAAATATTATTCACATTGTTATTTTTATTTATTGCAGCGACAGAATCTCCTCCTCCAACCAAAGAATATGCTCCATCTATTGTTGAAGAAGATATTGCTTCACTAATTTTGAAAGTCCCATTTGAAAATTTATTTACTTCAAATACTCCCATAGGACCATTCCAAATAATAGTTTTGGATTCATAAATAATATTAGTAAAAATTTTAATTGATTTCTCTCCTATATCATAGCCACTTAAATTATCAGGAATATGATATGAATCATATGTTTTTACTTTTTTTATTTCATTAATTGAATTAGAGCATACATAATCAACCGGAAGAAAAATATTAACATTTTTTTCTTTGGCTTTTTTTAATAAATTATCAGCTACGGTTAATTTATCTTTTTCATAAATAGAATTGCCTATTACTCCTCCTTGGCTTTTTATAAAAGTATTAGCCATGGCACCCCCAATAATTATATTATCTACAACTTTTATCAATTTTTCTATTACTCCAATTTTATCTGAAACTTTTGCTCCACCTAAAATAGCAGTGAATGGTGCTTTATTTTTATATAATAATTTATTAATATTTTTTAATTCCTCTTCAATTAATAGACCTATACATGAAGTACTTATCTCTTTCACTATTGCATTAGTTGAGGCGTGTAATCTATGACAGGTGCCAAATGCATCATTTACATAAATGTCGGCAAAAGAAGCTAATACTTTTGCGAATTTTTTATTGTTTTCTTTTTCTTCAGAATAAAACCTTAAATTTTCTAAAAGTATTATATTATTATTTTCCAAAAACCTATTTACTGAATAATTTCTTTCATAATAATCTTTGATAAGTGGTATTTTTATATTTAATTTTTTTTCTAGATAACTTAATATGTTTTCTAAAGAAAACTTTTTTTCATATCCTTCTCCTTTTGGTCTACCTAGATGGCTCATGATAACACATTTTCCTTTATTTTTTAATATATATTTAATTGATTTAACACCATTATCAATTCTTGTTGCATCAAAAACTTCTAAATTTTCTTGAAGAGGAACATTAAAGTCAACTCTAATAATTGCTACTTTATTTTGGAAATTTATTTCATTAATTTTTTTACAATCTAACATACTAATGAGCTGATTTTTTTAATCTGTCATTTATTGTTCTTCCAATAAAATCATTAGGCAATAAGCTTGATACAATTATTTCTACATTCTTCATATTGTCTAGTTTATAAAGTGAAGAGTAAAGGTTTCGGCTTGCTTCATTTAGACATGACTTATCTGATAAAACAATTTGTTTTTTTTTGTCAACATAATCATATTTTTTATCAAAACATAAAATTCCAATTTTTTTATCTTGGTGACTTTTACATAGACTTTTAATATCACCTATATATAATTTTTTTCTTGGTGAATAATGTGATTTAAATGAACCAGGGTAATTTTCTTGATTATCAAATAATTCTATATTACTTACTTTTTTTAGATCATTTAAAATCAAACTTCCTAATCTATAAACTAAAATTTTATTTTTATTTAATCCTATAATTGTTGATTCTATTCCTAATTTACAATCACCTCCATCTAAAATATAATCTACTCCATTTGAAAAGTTTTTATGAACATGATCTATTGAAGTAGGTGATATGTATCCAAAAATATTTGCGCTAGGAGCAGCAACCGGAAAATTTAACCTTTTAAATAATTCAAGAGTTATTTTTTTTTTTGGAATTCTAAATGCTACAGTATTTAGATTTGATGTTGTTAGGTTTGGAATTATATTTTTTTTTTCAAAAATAATAGTCATTGGACCTGGCCAAAACATTTCAGCTAATTTATAAGCATTCTCAGGGATTTTTTTTACATATTTTAATATTTTATCCAGGGAGTCTGTGTGACAGATCAATGGATCATTTTTAGGCCTTTTTTTTAATGAATAAATTTTGCTAACTGAATTTATATTTATTGCATTTCCTCCTAAGCCATATACTGTCTCTGTTGGTATTACTACTATACCATCATCTTCTAAAATCCTACTAGCATAATCAATATTTTTTCCAGATTTAATCATTTCTTAAATAATAAAGATGAGTCACCATAACTTAGAAATCTAAATTTTTTTTTTGTTGCGAACTTATAAATTTTTTTCCAGTCTTCTCCTACAAAAGCAGCGATTAATAGAATTAAAGTTGATTTAGGATAATGAAAATTTGTAATTAATTGATCGCAGAAATTGAAATTATAACCAGGTAGAATAAATAAGGAGGACCTAAATTTTATAAAATTTAATTTTTTTGAATTCATAAACTTTAAAATAATATTACATATTTCATTTTTATCATATTTTTTATAATTTTTTATATAAGGATATTGTTCAATATTGATATCTGTATTATTATTTAATAGTTTTATTCCTAGAAAGTATAATGATTCTAAGGTTCTTAAACTTGTTGTGCCTACAGCAATAATGTTTTTTGACTTTTTTAGGTTGTAGATATTTTGTTTTGAAATAATAATTTCTTCTGAATGCATTTTATGATCAATTATAATCTTTTCATTTATTGGTTTGAAGGTTCCAATTCCTACATGAAGTGTTAAATAGTCTGTCTTGACTTTTAATTTTAATTTTTGAATTATTTTTTTTGTAAAATGTAATCCTGCTGTGGGAGAAGCTATTGAACCTTCTTTTTTAGAATAAACAGTCTGGTAATCTTCTAAATCACTTTCTTCAACTTCTCTTTTAATATAAGGAGGTAGGGGTAGAGTTCCGAATATATTTATAATTTCTTCCCACTCTTTATTACTATTCCAAGAGAATATAATCTTATTGTTTTCTCTAATAGCTTTTAATTTTAAAGAGTTTTTTACTAAAATTAATAATTCATTTTCTTTCCATTTTTTGTTGTTACCAACTAACCCATTGATTTCAACACTATTCTTACTTAGAATAGAATAATCAGTTATTAAAATTTCAATAATAACATTCTTACCTTTATTAAATAAAAACCTACTCTTAATAACTTTTGTGTCATTAAAAAAAATAGTAGAATCCTTAGGAATATAATTGATAATATTATTAAAAAGAGTCTCAGTTATTATTTTTGATTTATATACTAGTAACTTGGAGTTTTCTCTCTTTCTTGTTGGATATAATGCAATGTTTTTTTTATGAAGTAAATAGTCATAATCCTCAAGATTCAGTTTATCCACTAACACAAGTATAAGATCTAAGGTCTAAGTTTTCTTACCTCATTTCCCGTTTTCCATAACTCTGAATCTTTTAACTCAGATAATTCTTTATCTAACCCCTCTCTATAATTACTTTTTTTATTAGCTTCAATAGTAATTTTTGCTTCTTTTCCAGTTTCAACAGACTCATAGAGTTCTTCAAAAACTGGATAAACAGCATCTCTGAATTTTTTCCACCAATCTAAAGCACCTCTTTGGGCTGTTGTAGAACAATTAGCATACATCCAATCCATTCCATTTTCAGCTACAAGAGGGTATAGAGATTGAGTTGCTTCTTCAACAGTTTCATTAAATGCCTCCGATGGTGAGTGTCCTTTTTTTCTTAAAATTGAATATTGTGCAGCAAATAAACCTTGAATTGCTCCCATTAGCGTGCCTCTTTCCCCTGTTAAATCACTAAAAACTTCCTTTTTGAATGTTGTCTCAAATAAATATCCAGACCCAACACCTATTCCTAGAGATATAACTTTATCTCTAGCTTTACCACTAAAATCCTGATGAATTGCAAAACTTGAATTTAATCCATTTCCTTCTACAAAAAGTCTTCTTAAACTTGTACCAGATCCCTTAGGTGCAACTAAAATAACATCAATGTCATTTGGAGGGATTATATTAGTCTGATCTTTGTAAGTAATTCCAAAACCATGAGAAAAATATAAAGTCTTACCTTTTGTTAAATGTTTTTTTACGGTTGGCCACATCTGAATCTGTCCAGCATCAGACAATAAATATTGAATAATTGTACCCTTTTTACATGCATCTTCTATTTCAAATAAATTGACACCTTCCACCCATCCATCAGAAAGAGCCTTGTCCCATGATTTTGAATTTTTTCTTTGTCCTATTATTACATTAAATCCATTGTCTTTTAAGTTAAGAGACTGACCAGGACCTTGAACTCCATATCCGATTATTGCTATAGTATCATTTTTTAAGTATTCGACTGCTTGAGAAAGTGGATGTTCTTCTCTAGTAACAACTTCTTCAATAGTACCTCCAAAATTTATTTTTGCCATAATTATTTATTTAAATATTTAATTTATTTGATTTAGTTTTTTCTAGTTTTTTAATAAAGTTTACTGTTTTTCTTTTCTTTTTTGATAGTGCTACTCTTCCAGAC
>CAZGPH010000001.1:0-216449 GCA_964527965.1 uncultured Marinoscillum sp. | reverse complement strand
ATGTAGAGGGTATATGGACTTCATCAGGAACTTCTGATAGCGAAGCTTCTGATGGGTTATCAATGAGTGTGAGCTCAGCCTTAGCCGAAGCAAACTTTGTGATCTTCGGAAATAACAACGACGACACTGGAACAACATCTTCAAGTCTTTCCGGGATATCAAAGAGATCTAAAAGAGAGTGGAACTTTGATGAGAAAGGTACAGTTACAGCAGACATTAAGATAGACATAAGCGATGCCACAGGACACAGTGGTTCAGTTAGCGCCGCATCAAATTATAAACTTCTTTTCAAGACATGTGAGTTCTGTAATTTCTTAGAACTAGAGACAGGCGATAGTGCTTCTGGTGATGTCATAACATTTTCAAATGTCACAATAAAAGATGGGATATTCTGTATAGCTTCAGCAGACTCTAATCTATGAAAGATTCCTTGTTAAGAATAGAATATATATCATTTCCTTTCTCATCAGAAATAATACCAATACCAATAACTCCAAAGTATTTCTTGTCTTTACAATCATAAAAAGAATATACATTTTCTTTAAGCTTAAACCTTCTAAGAAAACCACATTCCTCTAGAATTTCTCTTCTGATTTCCATCATCAATTTTTTATCTAAAAGCCTAACCTCAAAAGTATTGGCTACATTTAATGGAGTGTCTTCTTTATAATAAAAGACATCTCCTAATTCAGAGTGTGTAGCCTTAATAAAAAACTTTCCACTTTGGTTAACACTCCAATAGTTTTCAAACATTGTTTCTGCAAAATAGTCTGAATTATTCCACTCTTTAATTTGTTTAAAAGTAAGATCTTGTGAAAAAGTATTACTACTAATAAATAATAATAATAAGATGAAATAGAATTTCATTAATTAATAATATTACAGGAATTGTACTCCGGATCAACATTAATAAAAATTTCCTTCCTTGCCTTCTCAAACCACCTATCTAACTCAATTCCTTGCTTCCTATTTAAGGTAAAGTTTCTAAACCTTTGATAGTCTTCTTCTAGGTTACCTAGATGAGGGGGAATTTTTTCTTTGAAGAAAATTAACTTATAAGCAATTTTACCATCATCTGTTCTGCTCTCAAAAGGAACGGATATCTGGCTAACATCCATAGTATCTATAGTAAAAAATATTACTGGATCAAGCTCTTCAACAAGAACATTTTCTGAACCCATTGCGTCTGTAAAATATCCTCCAAATGAGGAGGTGAATTTATCATCAGAATATTCTCTAGCCAACTCTTCAAAAGTTACTGAATCAGAATACGCTAAACCCTTGAGACTATCTAAAAAATCTTTAGTTCTTTGAATATCTGAGTCTGAAAACTCAGGTTGTAAAAGAATATGTCTAGAATTAAATAAGTTTCCTCTTTTTTCTATCAATTGAATCAAGTGAAATCCAAATTCTGTCTCAACAGGCATCGAAATTTCTCCTTCTTTTAATTTAAACACAGCCGCTTCAAACTCAGGCTGAAATGTTCCTCTTCCAACAAAACCTAAATTTCCACCGTTCTGTGCACTTCCTGGGTCCTGACTATTAAGTGTGGCTAAAATTTCAAAACTTTCTCCATTTAATATTTTATCTCGAATTTTAAGTAACTCTCCTCTTGTTTTGTCTTTTTGTTCTTTACCGACTTCAGGAACTTTAACAATCTGAGAAACTTTTACTTGAGTTGAGAAGTAGGGCAAACTATCTCTTGGAACACTCTCATAAAAATCTTTTACTTCTTCTGGGCTTACAACAACATCAGCTAAAATTTCTTGACGCATTTTTCTCACAATAAGCTGTTCTTTAATATCGTCGAAAAGCTCTTTCTTAAACTCGGCTATTGTTTTGTTATAATATTTTTCAATTTCATCTTCAGAGCCTACCTGATTTATAATAAGAGCCATTCTAGAGTTTAATTCTTGATCAACTTGACCGTCCTCAACTAAAATAGAATCGATTTCTGCTTTAGCAACCAATAGCTTGTTTGTAATTAAATCTTTTAATACAGCACATTTTGTGTTTCCTGAAATTCTCTCTCCCCTGGAAAGTATATCTAGGTATGTACTTTCTAATTCCGACCTTAATACGATATAATCATCAACCCTAACTATTATTTCATCTACAACTACACCAGCGCTTTCTTGGGAAATACCCTTGAAAGAATATGATGAAATAATAAATAAAAAAAAGAGATATGTTAGTTTAATATATTTCATAATCTACACCTCTCACAGAGTTGTTAAAAATACTATCACGCAAGTTATCAAATAATTCTTGTTTTCTATTATTTAATAAGATTGTATTAATTATATCTTCCTCAAAGGTAAGAGGAGAATAATCTCCAATTAATTTTTTATCTAATATCCTTATAAAATGAATATAGTCACCTTCTCTTATTTCATAAAAGGTTCTTGATTTCAGGAAATTAGATTTGTCTAAATCTCTGGGAAAGGGAATGTTTAAAATGATATCATCAAATTTGATCCAAGTTGAGTCCTCTAGAAAAGATTTTTCAGCAAACTGAAAACAATAAGAAATGACTTCTGAAGTATCCGAATCAGGATATTTTCTTAAATTATTTCTAAAAGTATTAATGGAAGGAGCGTCAAGAGGTAATTTAGCGTATATTGTTTTAATTAAATTGAAAGGTAAAATAAAATCATCTTTATTTTCATTGTAATAATTAGAAATTTGATCTTCTGAAATTTTTATATCCATTGAATTA
The DNA here is from genome assembly GCA_964527965.1 of uncultured Marinoscillum sp. Lineage (GTDB taxonomy): Bacteria > Bacteroidota > Bacteroidia > Cytophagales > MED-G16 > MED-G16. Next base: position 213,730 of record CAZGPH010000001.1, on the reverse strand, counting down.
GCGTATAGATACTTCTCAAATTCAAATAGCATTAAGCTTTCTTTGTAATCTTCAACTTTTCTTTCTATTTGGCTCATAACGTTTTCGTTCTGAAAAGCTGAATTTAATATCAATTGTTTTGTAATCCAGGCGTTAATTTGACTATTATATATAACTGTACTGTCACCAAGAGATGAATTATAAATAATATCATCATCATACAAATAAGCTTCTCCAACCTTTGCAATTACCCCTTTTTTATCTTGGTCTTGACTTATAATTAAACCACAAGAACTTAAAAGTGCTATAAGAAATATTAATATTTTATTATCCATTCTTAACTTTTGTCATCAACAGAGTTATATCATCATCAGTTAAATTGTTTCCCCTAAAATTATTAAGATCATCTATTACTAACTTAATAAATTTTTGAGGTTTCTTTTTTGTATCTGAGAAAAGCTTTAATAATCTCTTTGAGCCATAAAATTCGCCAAAATCATTTTGTGTTTCTATAAGACCATCAGTATAACAGAAGACATTAAAATCATTTTTTATTTTAACCTTAGAAACATCAATCTTAGGTAATTCAGAAAACATTCCTAAAACTGTAGAACCTTTATCAAGAGTTTCTACTTTTTTATCATAATAAATTATTGGATGAGGGTGCCCACAGTTAACATATTCTAATACTTGTGATTTATAATCGTAGACAGCTATAAAAATACTAACAAACCTTTCACTCAATCCTCTTAAATTGATTTGAAAATTTAGTTCTTCAACAATTTTTTTCAGATTTTGAGAATGTCTTACCATTGTCCTAAGGGAAGCCTGAACATTAGACATTAATAACGCTGCAGGAATTCCTTTTCCTGAAACGTCTGCTATACAAATTAAAAACTTATCTTCCCCTAAGGATATGTAATCATAATAATCTCCCCCCAACGCATAGTGTGGCATATACGACGAAGTTATTTTTAATTTTTTAGAGTTAGGGAGTGAATTTGGAATTAAATTTTCTTGTACCTTTCTTGCAATATACCTTTCATTTTCAATATCATCAAAAACAGGAGAAGTAGGTAAATTAAATATGTTTATAAGAACTGATATGGAAATATAACTAAAGTTAAAGGATATCAATAATACAAAAAACAGTAAACTTTGAATATTAAAATAAGGGGTAAAGAAATTATTATTTAAAGAAAAAAACTGATAAATAAGTATATTAGAACCTAACAGAAAAAAACATATAAGTATAGTTTTCCATTTCTGATCAAAGTGCAGATATGCAATCCATTTCTGATTAAAAAATAAAATTGCTCCTATCATAAATAATAAGCCAAGAAAATATTGGTAGATAGGAGAAGGATAGAAATTATAAATTATATCAAAAAGGAAAATAATTATTGCTCCATACTGAAACAACCAGAAAATAGATTTCATAATTGAAGTAGATTCAAAAAGTATGAGTCTTTTAAAAAAAATAAAATTTATTATAAGAAATAATAAAGAAATTCCGGTGACAAATTCATTGATTAAATTCGAAAAAACAGGATAGTAAATAAAATTATCTCCAATTTTAAATAAATATAGTATGTATATTAATACAATAGGAAAAATTGCTTTTATACTATAAATAAAAAGTTTAAAAAAATTGGTAAAAATTACCTTTCTACTAATCTTAGGGAAAACTAAATCATAATATTTGTAAAAAGAGAAAACGAATGAACCCAATAAAATAAGATAAATAAGTCTGTATGTTGGAGAGTAAAAAGTTTGATCCTCAAAAAAAAGTATTATATGAAGGAAAGAATAGAGAACCCAAAACAAAGATCCTGTTATTAGATAAAAATTGGGGTTAATTCTTAGAGCCATCCTTCAAAAGTAAGAAAGAATAAATTATTTCTTTGAATAATTAGGAGACTCTCTTGTAATAAAGACATCATGGGGATGACCTTCAATTGATCCTGCATTTGTTATTCTTACAAAAGAAGCTTCTTGTAGTTTAGAAATATTTTTTGCACCTACATATCCCATACCTGCTCTCAAACCCCCTGTTAGTTGATAAATAACCTCTGACAAATCCCCCTTGTAGGGAACCCTTCCTACAATTCCCTCTGGAACCAATTTTTTGGGATTATCCTCATTTTGCTGGAAATACCTATCTTTAGTGCCAGCCTCCATTGCCTCAACTGAACCCATACCCCTATAAGCTTTATATTTTCTTCCTTCATATAAAATTATATCCCCTGGAGTTTCTTCTGTTCCAGCTAATAAAGAACCTATCATTACAGAGTTTGCGCCTGCAGCTAATGCTTTGACAACATCTCCAGAAAATCTTATACCACCGTCTGCAATGACAGGGACGCCTGTTCCTTTAATTTTATTAGAAACATTATGTATCGCTGATAGTTGAGGCATTCCGACCCCAGCTATAATTCTTGTTGTACAAATACTACCTGGACCCACTCCTACCTTGACCGCATCTGCTCCAAAGTCTACAAGTTTTTTTGCTGCTTCACCAGTTGCAACATTGCCTACAACAACATCAACTGAATAATTTTTCTTAATTATTTTAAGGAGATCTAATACTGACTTGGAATGTGCATGGGCTGTGTCAATAGATATTACATCAACACTAGAATTAATTAACTTTTCTATCCTTTCTTCCCAATCATCTGAAACACCAATTGCAGCACCAACCCTTAATCTTCCTAACTGATCTTTACACGCATCAGGCATTGATTTACTTTTTAAAATATCTTTATAAGTTATTAATCCAACAAACTTTTTGCCTTCAACAATTGGAAGTTTTTCTATCTTATGTTTCTTTAAAATTTTTTCAGCACTATCAAGACTAATTCCTGTTTTTGCTGTTATGAGCTTCTTAGTCATAATCTTAGATATCTCAGTTGAGTTATCTTTTTGAAATCTCAAATCTCTATTCGTTACTATTCCAATTAATTCATTTTTTGAATTTATAATTGGAATGCCTCCTATTTGATGTTTTTTCATAATAGACAATGCATCTTTAACGTTAGAGTTTTTATTCATGGTTATAGGATCTTTTATCATACCACTTTGTGACCTTTTCACTCTCCTAACTTCTTCAGCTTGCTTATCTACACTCATGTTTTTATGAACTATTCCCATTCCTCCTTTCAAAGCAATAGCAATAGCTAATCTTGATTCTGTAACTGTATCCATAGAGGCAGATACAATAGGTATGTTAATACCAATATTTCTAGTTAAAAAGGATGTCACATCCGTATCAGCAGGTACTATTTCTGAGTAAGATGGAACTAAGAGCACATCGTCAAATGTTAGTGCTTCGTGTTGGAATAATGACTTGTTTTTCATGGCAAATAAGAGATTTAACTATTTGCCAAGCAAAACTAATGCATTATAATTGAGTTAAAAAATTCTTTTTATATTATTAAATGTCAATCTTAGAAATAATTGCCTCCCTTGCTGGGGTAGTGAGTGTATGGTTCGCAAGGAAAAATAACGTGCTTGTTTTTCCAACTGGCATCGTTAGTGTCTTAATTTATGTATATATAACATATGAGAATAAAATTTATGCCGAAGCCGGTATTAACTTATATTATTTTATAATGAGTGTTTATGGGTGGATATTATGGACATCTAAAAACACTAAAATCAAAAAAAATATTTCAAGAAATAAAAAATCTGAAAACGGAATTTATCTAATCTTATTTGTTGTTTTTTTTGTTATTTTATTTTTAATTCTTAAAATGACAGATAGTGATGTTGTTTTTCTAGATAGTATAACCACAGCACTTAGTTTAACAGCGATGTTACTTCTTGCTAGAAGAAAATTAGAAAACTGGATCTTTTGGATTATAGCAGACATTATATACATCCCTCTTTTCATATATAAAGGTCTTTACATTACTAGTGTTCAATATTTTATTTTTCTAATTTTAGCTGTATCAGGATATTTTGAATGGAAAAAAAGTTTAGAAAATGATAAAGATTAGTATAGTTGGACCTGAGTCTTCAGGAAAAAGTACTTTGGCACTGTCTCTTTCTCAAAAATTAGACTGTAAACTTTGTGAGGAGTATTCAAGAAAATATTTAGAAAAAAAAACAGATTATGACGTTACCGATCTTAAAACAATTGCTAAAAAACAAGATCAATTAATAAGGAAAGAAATAGTTAGAGGAGGAAATTATTTAATTGTAGATACTTGTGTCCTAGATATTGAACTTTGGAGCAAAATAAAATATAATAAGGTAGATGAAAAGATATTAGATTTATCAAGAAAAGAAGAGTTTGACTTTTACTTGTTATGTAAACCAGATATTCCTTGGGAATATGATAAGTTGAGAGAAAATCAATATAATAGAGAAAGCATTTATGAGGAGTTTAAATCTGTCATGAAAGAAAAAAAATTAAATTATTTTATTATAGAGGGTTCTGTTTCTAAAAGAATAAGTTCTGCTCTAAAAATTATTAATAATTATTAATTACTTTTGTTCCTAGGGGGTGCCTTAAAAATAAGGGCTGAGATTATACTCTTAAAACTGATCCAGGTAATGCTGGCGTAGAAAAGATAAAATATTATATTATTCTTTTTCAAGTCCCCATATTTAAAATTTTACGTTATGAGGATACTTTTTTTTATTTATTTAAGTTTTACTGCCTTTTCTCAAGACCTTGTAGAGGGTAACATTAAGGATTCAAAAGGTAATATTATATCAGGCGCAAACATTTACATCTCTTCCACTAAGGAGGTATTATTCTCTAATATTAAAGGTGATTTTTACATTAAAATTCCATCAGAAAAATTTAAAATATCTATATCTCATGTCGGTTATATAACTAAGGAGATTACAATAATATCAAACGAAAAAAAATATTATGAAATCACACTTGAAGATGGCATCTTGCTAAGTGATGAAATTAAAGTTACCTCAACTAGAGTTAAAGAAAACAGTCCATTTGCATTTTCAAATATCTCAAGAAATTTTATAGAGGAAAACAATATTGGCAGAGATATTCCTTTTCTAATTCAGTCAACACCTTCGGCTTATTCAACATCTGATGCTGGAAATGGGGTAGGATACACAGGGGTTAGAATAAGAGGAAGTGATGCCACTAGAATAAATGTTACAATAAATGGGGTTCCATATAATGACTCAGAGTCACATGGTGTCTTCTGGGTAAATATGCCGGATCTTGCTTCATCTTCTAGCAGTATACAAGTTCAAAGAGGTGTGGGTTCATCAACAAATGGGGGTGGAGCTTTTGGTGGAACTGTTAGTATTAAGACCGGAAATTTATCAGAAAAATTTACAATAAATTATTCTTCTTCTGGGGGATCATTTAAAACTTTTAAAAATTCATTTGAAATAAACTCTGGACTTATAAAAAATGCATTAAACTTTAACTTAAGACTTTCAAAAATTACATCGGACGGCTATATAGACAGAGCATCTTCAGACTTAAAATCTTACTATGCCTCAGCTAGTTATTATTCAAAAAAAACATCGATTGATTTTATAAATTTTTCAGGAAAAGAAAAAACATATCAATCATGGTGGGGAACACCAGAGTCTAGATTATCAAATGATATAGAAGGAATGAATCAGGTTATTATTAACAATGGATATACTGATTTACAAGCTAAGAACTTATTGGAAGCAGGCAGAACATTTAATTATTATACTTATGATAATGAAACTGACAATTACCAGCAAGATCACTACCAGACTCATGTAAATCATAGTTTTTCAAAAAACACTAATCTACATCTTACATTTCATTATACTTTTGGAAGAGGTTATTACGAACAATATAGAGAAGCTGATAACTTAAAAAACTATTATGAGTTTGGGGAAGATAAGACAACAGACTTAGTTAGAAGGAGGTGGTTAAAAAATCATTTTTATGGTATTACATATTCTTTTCTAAAAGAATTTAATAATAGTTCTTTAAATATTGGGGGAGCATTAAATAAGTATGATGGAGACCATTTTGGAGAAATTATTTCATCAGGTTCAGTTGATGTCTTCTTTTCAGAACCTTATTATTTTTCTGGATCAACTAAAAAAGATGCGAATGTTTTCACAAAATACAATATTAATATCTCTAGTAATACAGAGCTCTTTACTGAACTACAATTAAGGAGTTATTCTCATAATAGTAACGGAACAGACAATGACAAGTCAAAAATTAAGATTAATTCTAAAAATGTTTTTTTTAATCCTAAAATCGGGATTACAAATCAATTAAGTAAAAAATTAAGTTTATATAGTTCGTTTTCCATAGCAAACAGAGAACCTATAAGAAGTGATTTTATTGACTCTAATGAAACACCAAAACATGAGACCTTATACGATTTAGAGTTAGGAAAAATTTTTAATTATAAAATGGGTTCCTTGACAACAAACTTTTTCTGGATGGAATATAATAATCAACTTATAACCACAGGAGAAATTAATGATGTTGGGGCTAATATTAGGACAAATGTTAAAAAAAGCAGAAGGTTTGGAGTTGAAATATCTAATCTAATAAATACTCAAAAAATCAATATAAATTCCTCTTTATCATTATCTAAAAACTATGTTTTCAATTTCAATGAATATTTATATGATTACGGAAATGACTTCAGTGAATTCAACACAATAATTAATAAATATAAGAAAACTGACATTTCTTTCTCCCCAAACATAATAGTTAATAACTCAATAATATGGGCTTTTAAAAAGCCATTTAGTGTCTCCCTCAAATCTAAGTTTGTAGGAAAACAGTATCTAGATAACACTTCAGATTCAAAAAGATCAATAGATCCTTTTTTACTGAACGACTTTGAACTAAATGTTAATTTGAATAATAATTTTTTAAAAAATTTATATTTTAAGTTTTCAATAAATAATATTTTTAATGAAGTGTATTCTAATAATGGGTATACCTTTGGTTATTATGGTGGATTAAACTATGAGGTAAGAGAAAACTACTATTACCCACAAGCTGTAAGAAATTATATGTTAACTATTAATTTTAAAATTTAAAATGAGAGCAACTTTAGAGATAAGTATGTACCCATTATTACAAAAAAATAAAGAGAAAGAATACAAAAAAATAGTTAAAAAATTTTTAAGTGAAATCTCTAAAAAGAAAGGTCTTGTTATCGAATCGAATGGATTGAGTTCTATTGTTTACGGGGATTATAAAGATATTATTTTATTGCTTCAAGAAGAGGTAAGAGATTATTTGAAGAAATACAGATCTGTCTTTGTTTTTAAAATAGGTAAAGGGACACTAAGTTATAGTAACAAATAAAAATCTTTTCTTGCCATAAATATCCTCTATAAATTCGCATTCAAATTCAGAGAAAAGTCGTTCTAATTCACTCTCATATTTATCATTAATCTCAAAATATATATTTCCTTTTTCATTTAAATGTTTTCTGGAAAACCTTAATATCTTTTTATAAAAATACAGAGGATCCTTTGAGACAAAAAGAGCTTTATGAGGCTCATAATTTAGAACATTATCATCGACCTTATTTTTATCTTCTGAAGAAATATAAGGAGGGTTACTCACAATTACATCAAATTTGGTTTTAGGAGTATATTCTTCGATACTTTCATTAATAAACCTTACCTTATTCTCAACTAATCTGTTATTTTTATTAGCTATTTTGACAGCCTCTTTAGATAAGTCAATCCCAAAAACGTGAGCATTTAAATGTTTATATAATATTATTGCTATACAACCTGACCCCGTGCCAATATCTAAAATGTTTTTTTTCTTATTGTCTTTTTCGTGTTTTATAATATGACTTACCAATTCCTCAGTTTCAGGTCTAGGTATTAAGACATTATTATCAACATAAAAGTTCTCATCATAAAAAAATTGTGAATTTGTTATATACTGAATAGGAACACCACTGTTTATCTTTTCTAAATCCTCATAGAATGTTCTTTTAACTTTATAATTCCATTTTATCTTTTTATTTAGTATTAGATCTGAGTTAGTTAAATTAAATTTTTGATATAGATATTTTAGAGAAATGTTTTTTATATCATTGCCAGAATAATAATTTACTTTGTTAAGTAATTCATTATAAATTGAATTAGATTCTATATCAGGCATAGGTATAAATATGGAAAATAAACACAACAAATTCATCAGAAGATCACTTTATCTTGCTAAAAAAGGAGTTGGGGATGTCTTCCCAAATCCTATGGTCGGGTGTGTAATCGTTAAAGAAAATAAAATTATAGGTGAAGGATATCATAAAAAGTTTGGAGATGCACACGCAGAAATAAATGCTATAAATAACGTAATCAATAAAAATGATATTAAAGGAGCATCAGTATATATAAGTCTAGAACCCTGCACTCATTTTGGAAAGACTCCTCCTTGCACAGATAAATTAATAGAATATAAGCCAAAAGAAGTTATTATTTCTAACACAGACCCAAACCCCCTTGTTAATGGCAAGGGAATAAAAAAACTAAGAAATAATAACATAGACGTTATCTCAGGAATTCTTGAAAAAGAAGGTAAAAAACTTAATAAAAGGTTTTTTATAAACCAGGAAAAAAAAAGACCATATGTTATACTTAAATGGGCTGAAACATCTGATGGTTTTATTGCAAAAGAAGATGGAAGTTCTAAATGGATATCTTGCAAAACGTCAAGGTCTTTAGTGCATAAGTGGAGATCTGAGGAGACTGGGATTTTAATTGGTATCAATACTGCAAATAAAGATAATGCGCGTCTTAACGTTAGACTATGGAAAGGAAGAGATCCAATCAGGGTTATACTTGACCCAAATAACAAATTGGAAGAAAAAACAAATATATTAAATGACCAATCGATTTCTCTTATTTATAATAAAACACTAAATAAAATAAGGGGGCAAAAACATTTTATAAAAATAAATCCATTTAAAATAGAGACTATATATTATGATCTTTATAAAAGAGGAATTTATAGTTTACTAGTTGAGGGTGGCGGATTTACATTAAATAAAATTATAGAAAAGAACCTTTGGGATGAAGCAAGGATTTTCAAATCTCAATTAAAATTTCATAAGGGGATTAAGGCTCCAAATATCAAAAAAAACACCTATGAAAAAGTAGGGGAAGATAAACTTTTTAAAATAACTAAACATGCATGATTTCAATACGCCTTTAGAAAAAAATAGAGAGAAAAAATATATTAATCTTGAAGAACAGATAAAGTCTTTAATTAAAGGTGAAAAAAATAATACGGCTATACTTGCAAATATTTCTGCTGCTATATCTCAAACATTTAAATGGCTTTGGGTTGGTTTTTATGTAATTGAAGATAATGAGCTTGTTTTAGGTCCCTTTCAAGGCCCAGTTGCATGCTTTAGAATAAAAAAGGGTGATGGTGTCTGTGGAGCTGCATGGAAAGATAAAAAAACTATTATTGTTCCAGACGTAGAAAAATTTCCTGGACATATAGCCTGTAGTTCTATATCTAAATCAGAAATTGTAGTTCCTGTTTTTAATAATAAAAATAAGGTTTTTGGAGTTTTAGATATTGACAGTGATAAACTAAATAGTTTTGATGAAACTGATAAAAAACACCTAGAAGAAATAGTGTCTATAATTCAAAAGAGTCTAACTTAATCTACCTAATACTGTTACTCCTGCTTTTGTTTTTTGTTTTAGTTTAACATTAGGCTTGAAATCCAAAGGCAAAAAGATATCTGCTCTAGAACCAAACTTTATAAAACCTAATTGATTTGATTGATTAACCTTCTCTCCGACAGTAGAATAATTTATTATCCTTCTCGCAACTAACCCTGCAATTTGTCGCACTAAAATTGAAATTTGATTATTAGCTATTACGGTTGTTGTTCTCTCATTTTTTGTGCTAGACTTTGGATGCCAAGCGACAAGATATTTTCCTTTATGATACTTATAATATTCAACTATGCCTGAAATAGGATTTCTATTTATATGTACATCGAAAGGAGACATAAAGATTGAAATCAATAATCTTTTTTCTTTGTAATACTCTTCTTCAAAAATTTCTCCAATATGCACAATCTCTCCATTAGCAGGAGAAATTATGAGGTTTTCATCTATTTTTTTAATGATTTTAGGGTTTCTAAAAAACTGAAGAAAAAAAAGAAAGGTTAGAAGTGAAATAAATAAAATCAGAACCGAATATAAAGAAGAGCTATGTATGTAAAAAAGTATAAGATTCACTATCGAAAGAAGGATAAATAACTTTAATAAAAAACCTCGACCCTCCTTATGAATCTTTATCATTTTTTTGAAAAGTAAATGAACCGTCTCTGTATTTGTATGTTCTAGAGACCTTATCAATAGCTGCAATATAAGCTGCAGTCCTTAAAGATACTTTGTATTTTTTTGAAATTGAGAAAACATTATTAAAAGCTTGTTTTATTATAGAATCACTTCTTCTATATACTCTGTTTTTAGTCCACTTAAACCCAAGTCTGTTCTGTACCCACTCAAAATAAGAAACAATAACCCCACCAGCATTTGCTAAAATATCAGGTACTGCAACAATGCCCTTTTTTTCTAGAATTGAATCAGCCTCATGAGATGTTGGACCATTTGCCCCCTCAACAATTAATTTTGCATTAATATTTTCTGCATTTTTTTCTGTTATAGCATTTTCTAATGCTGCAGGAATCAAAACATCAACCTTAAGAGATAATAATTCTTCATTTGATATCTTCTTTCCTCCATCAAAATTTTCAAGAGTGCCTTTATTTTCATTTCTATATGTAATAGCGCCTCCAACATCTATACCTTTATCATTATAATATCCCCCAGAAATATCTGATATTGCTACAACTTTACAGCCTCTTTCTTTTAATAAATGCGCTGCCCATGATCCAACGTTTCCAAACCCTTGAACTGCTATAGTTGCATTAAATGGATTGATTTTTATTTTTGTTAAAGCTGCTAAAGTTGCAACCATTACCCCTCTTCCTGTTGCCTCAATTCTACCAACTGAACCCCCTAAAATAATTGGTTTTCCTGTAACAACTGCATTAACAGTTGTACCCCTAGCTCTTGAATATTCATCCATTAACCAAGCCATTTGATCTGGGCCCGTTCCCACATCGGGAGCTGGTATATCTTTATCTGGACCAAAAACATCATGCATTGCCTGAGTATAAGCCCTAGTAAGTCTTTCTAACTCAGACTGACTCATATTCCTGGGATCACAACAAACTCCACCTTTTGCTCCTCCATATGGAATATCAACTACAGCACACTTCCATGTCATCCAGGCCGCTAAAGCAGTAACCTCATTTAAGCTAACCCCTGGATCAAATCTTAAGCCACCTTTTGAGGGACCTAAAATATTAGAATGAATTACCCTAAACCCCTCAAAAACTTTGATTTTTCCATTATCCATGGATATTGGAAGAGATACTATGATTTTTTTAACAGAGGACTTTAAGACACTATAAACTTCTTCGTCAAGATTTAAATATTCAGCTGCTACATGGAACCTCTTCATCATTGATTCAAGAGGGTCCTTGTCATGCATGATAGGAGCTGGTTCTTTATAACTCATATCTTGTTTTGGGTTTAATTATGTAAATGTACAATTTTTAAGTTAGCAGATTTACAATTTTGAGGTAAAAATAAACATATGGTATTACAAAAAAGAAACTGTCAAACCTATCTAAGAAACCACCATGCCCAGGTAGCTTATTACCACTATCTTTCATATTAAAGTTTCTTTTTAATAATGATTCAAATAAATCTCCGAAAACACCAGAAATTAAAACAACACATGAAAATCCAAGCCAAAAAATAAAAGTATTTATTAATAAATATTTCCAGATAAAATAAGCCAAAATAACATTAGCAACTAAGCCAAAAAGAACACCCTCCCATGTCTTCATTGGAGAAACTGATTCAAAAAGCTTTTTTCTACCAAAAAGTGACCCTCCTAAATAAGCTGCAGACTCACTTGTCCATAAAAATAAAAGAGTAGCAATTAAAAAAACAGAATTATACTCCAAATCAGTAAAAACAATAAAGTTTAGTAAAGAGATAGATAAGGATATATATAATATTCCAAAAAATGTAACTGAAACATTTGATATGGTTTCTTTATTATTTGAACTATACAAAGCAGAAAGACATATTAATGGTAAAATAGGAATTAATACAAAATGAACACCTATTAAACTCTCTTTACTAGCATAAAGAAAAGAGGATATAAAAATAATAACAGATAAAAAAACACCTAAATTATAATTAGGATTAAATCCATTTTCAGATAAAATTTTATAATACTCTCTAGTTGATAAAAAAATGATAATAACAAAAACTACAAGATAAGACCACTCATTTAAGGTAGAAAATAATAATAGAGACCCCCCTAACATGCCCGTTATAATCCTGTTTTTTAGATTTTTTTTATTCATTTGTGTTTTTTATTGATCTTTTAAGTAAGACAATCAGATAGCAGAAGATAATTAAGGCTCCTATTATAAAAAATAAAGGTATGTCTGGAGATGAATTAACATCTAATTCAATATTCTCACCAAAGTAGCCTTTACCAGCAACATAAAACAATGTTAAACTAAAAAAATTATTAAGAGTATGTGCTATCACAGAATAAGTTAAACTACCGGACCAGTAATAAAAGTAGCCGAATAGAATTCCTAACAATAATCGTGGGAAAAAACCATAAAACTGTAAATGAAAAGCACTAAAAATAAAAGCACTTATAAAAATTGCGATATGATGATTTTTAATAAGCAAACTTAGATTTTTCTGTAAAACACCTCTAAAAAAATACTCCTCACAAAAACCTGGAATAATTGCTATAGTAAGAATGCCTATTAAATACTCAAAATTATTTTCAAAAGAAATTAAATGTATAGTGACAGCTTCTAATTGTTTTTCTTTTGCTTGAGCCCAAAGCTCAAAAGAAGATAAAAACTCAGGAAAATTTATTTCTTTATTCCATTCTATTATTGGAGAGTTTATAATTATAAAAAAAATGGTTGATAGCATAACAAGCACCAAAGGATAAAGTGCAATTTTCTTCATTCTTAAGTTATAGTTAACATTATTTCTTATTACAAAATACGGGACTAGAAATAACAATAAAAAAACAGCATTTGATATCATTAACATCTTTCTATCAATTCCTTCGTATGACATGTCTGAAGGTGTTTCTAAGATATTAGAAATTATACTCATAAAGAATAAAGGAGAAACCGATAAAATAATAAATATTAATTCCTTTAAGTGTTTGCTCATTTATTTTTTTATTTGTGGAATATTTTAATGTTAAAATACTTCTTTTTATGAAGATAGGCAATATTGAATTAGGTGATTTTCCATTACTACTTGCTCCTATGGAGGATGTCAGTGACCCTCCATTTAGATCAGTTTGTAAAGTAAATGGTGCTGACTTAATGTATACAGAGTTTATATCTTCTGAGGGTCTGATAAGAGATGCTGAAAAAAGCGTTCAGAAACTTGATATCTACGATTCAGAAAGACCTATTGGGATTCAAATATTTGGAGATAACATTGAGTCAATGAAAAAAGCAGCTTCTATTTCTGAAGAAGCTAAACCTGAAATTCTTGACATTAACTATGGATGCCCAGTAAAGAAAGTTGCTTGCCGAGGTGCTGGAGCTGGAATACTTCTAGATCTAGATAAAATGCAAAAGATGACAGCAGAGATTGTCAAGCAAGTAGATATTCCTGTTACTGTAAAAACAAGACTTGGGTGGGATGATAATTCTATTAAAATTGTTGAGGTTGCTAAAAGACTTCAAGATGTAGGCATACAAGCTTTGACAATTCACGGAAGAACTAGAAAACAAATGTACAAGGGAGAGGCTAATTGGGATTATATCGCAGAAGTTAAAAACAATCCAAATATTACAATACCAATTTTTGGGAACGGAGATATAAATACACCAGAGAAAGCAAAAGAATATAAAGAAAAATATGGGGTTGATGGTATCATGATAGGCAGAGCCGCTATAGGTAATCCCTGGATTTTTAATCAAATAAAACATTTTCTCAATGAAGGAAAATTTTTAAATAAACCAGACATCTATGAAAGGATTAGTGTTGTTAAGAAACATCTAGAATTTTCTATTAAATGGAAAGGTGAAAAACTTGGACTGATAGAAATGAGAAGGCATTATACTAATTACTTTAGAGCAATTGAAAATTTTAAAGAATATAGAATGAAGTTAATACTTAGTGAGTCATTAGATTATTCTCTAGAAGTCTTAAATGATATTTCAAATAAATTTAGTTCAATAGAGGAGAGGTCAGTTGCATGAAGAATAAAGATCTACTTGCTTGGAGTTTATTAATTCTTCTTGCCATTATCTGGGGGAGCTCTCCTATTCTTATAAAAAAAGCATTAGTTAAGCTTGATCCGTTTGAGATTGGTGCTTTAAGATTAACTCTAGCCTCTTTTGTCTTGATGCCTTTTCTTTTAAAGAACTTAAGGGAAATTAAAAGAAAAGATTATTTTATTCTCTTTATATCTGGTATAGTAGGGAATGTTATTCCTTACTTTTTATACCCTATAGCACAAACAAAAATAGATAGCGCAACATCCGGTGTATTAACATCATTGACCCCCTTTTTTGCTTTAATTATTGGTGTTATATTCTATAAATTAAAAGCTACAAAAAACAATATTATTGGATTAATAATTGGGTTCATCGGAACCTTCCTATTGATTTTATTTTCTGGTTCTTCTGGTGGCTTCACGGCTGACGTGTTTGGTTTGTTTGTTGTCGCCGCAACATTACTTTATGGAATAAACCTTAATTTAGTTAAGTATCATTTAAATCATTTAAAGCCTATAACTATTACTAGCTTTTCAATTGTTTCTATTTTACCTATAACTCTTTATATATTGTTTTTTTTATCGCCCTTTTATGATCATCTAAACGATTTTGATTTTTATAAAGTTGAATTAGGATATGTTTTAATTCTTGGAGTTTTAGGAACATCTATTGCCACAATTATTTTTTATAACTTAATAAAAATAAAAGATACCGTTTTCGCCTCTATGGTAACTTATTTAATGCCACTTGTTGCAATTTCTTTAGGCGTTATAGACGGAGAAAAAATAAATGAAGTTCAGCTTTTTGGTATGGCATTAATTTTGACTGGGGTCTTTATCAATGGTAAAAAAAATTAAGCTAAATCCCATGCTTTTGTAAGCAGTTTCTTTGTAAGCATAATACCCTCTGATTCAGAATGACTGGTTCCTTCGTATTCAATAGATATACAACCATCATAACCAAATGATTTTATTATTTTAATCATCTTATAAAAATCTATTTCGATTGAATTTCCATCAGAATCAAAATTCAATGACTTTGCGCTAACACTCTTTGCATAAGGCAGCATTTCCTTAACTCCTTTGTATTTATCATATTCTACTGCACATCCATCTAAACCACCCCAATCAGAAAATTCATCAGGTTTTGACTTGATACAAAAATTTCCAAAATCCGGAAGCGTTCCAACATTTTCCTCACCTGAATTTTTAATTACTTCAACTAACCACTTTGCGTTAGAAGAATATCCACCATGATTTTCAACTATTATATTAATATTATAAGGTCGAGCGAACTCTGCTAATTTTGATAACGATTCTGAAGCAAGCTTCGCAACTTCAACTTCAGAACCATCCCCTTGAGCATTGACTCTTATGTTTTCGCAATCAAGAAAATTTGCAGCCTCTACCCATTTTTTGTGATTATCAATTGCTTTATTTCTTTTTTTCTTATTAGAACTTCCTAAGCTTCCTTCATCATCTATCATTATCAACAGATTTTTAACACCTACATCATTAGCTCTTGTTTTCATTTCTGATAAATAACTTAAATTTTTTGCCTTATTAAAAAAGAACTGGTTTACATACTCAACAGTATCAATGTCAAACTTTTCTTTAGCTATTTTTGCAAAGTCTAGGTTGTCTAATTTACGAGATCTGATTTCACGATGAAAAGACCATTGTGCTAACCCTATTTTCAAGCCTGATTCTTTTTTACCCAAACCAAATAATGAGTTGCTTGAAATTAATGGTAATGAGAATAATGATTTTTGGATAAAACTTCTTCGTAACATTTTATTAATTTATAAAAAATTATTGATAGACACTACTAAAGAGAATCCCATTATAGTTTTTTTCTCCAGATTCAATTTTAACTTGAAGTTTATTTTCTTTTCTGGGGACAGGGCATGTTGTAAAAGTTGAAAAAACACAGGGTGGGTTTAAAGATTTATTAAAATCTATCATCACATTATTTTGATCATCTTCAGGTAAAACATATAGGTACCGTCCCCCTCCATATGTTTCTTTTCCATTAGTTAAGTCACCAAATGCAAGAAAAAATTTACCAGATGAAGAAATAGTAGGCTCAAGTGAAAAATGATCATCATTTATAGTAAAATATATTATTCCTGGAATGGTATCAACATAAGTGTCTCCTAATATGTTATTAAAATTCAAAATTTTAGGTTCAATATATTTTTCAAATCTACCCTGAACAATATGTTCTTTTGAATAATCATAAAACTCTATCTCTAAATCTGTATTAAGTAAAGGATGATTTAAGTTTTTTAATCTAATAGCTTTCGATCCTGAATCCATATGAACAAACCATATATAGCTGCCTAGCGAAAAAGAGTTTTTTATATTATAATAATTATATGAATAGCTTTCTGTTTTTATACTATCATTTAATATCACCCGTTTTGCATATTCGAAATAAATCAATGAATCTTTCACGGTAATTTTAGCTAATTTACTAGGCATGTCTGCTGGTAGTTTTATGTCATTTGAATCTTCAGACCCCATAGTATAGGTTCCGTTTTGAATAGGAAAAAGTCCTGCAATATTTAAATATCCATCTTCTGAGAACAAATCATCCATTCTATTTTTTTTCCATATAATATGTTCATCTGGCTCGAAGTCTTTGTGAGCACACGATGATAAAAAGAAAAGAAGAACAACTATAAATTTCATTATATTTATAAAGTTAATATTAATTATGATTATTAAAACATTCATAACTTCACTTCTTTTTTCTATAAGTTTTTATCAAAATATAAACTTAATTAACGATGAGTTTTTATCTAAAAAAAATGATTTTTCGGTTATAGTTCTTACAGAAACTCAAGGCTTTGTTCATCATGAAGCCATCAAAGAAGGTGTGAAACTTATTACAAGGCTTGGCGAAGAAAACAACTTTAATGTTTTACATGCAAATAGCTCTGAATTATTATCAGATGAAGTTCTAGAAAAAAATGATGTAATAATATTTCTATGTACAACATTAGACATACTTGATGAAAAAGAAGAAGAAAAAATGAAGAGATTTATAAGAAGTGGAAAAGGCTTTGTGGGAATTCATTCAGCTACAGATACAGAATATAATTGGGAGTGGTATGGAAAACTAGTAGGAGCTTATTTTTTAGATCATCCAGAGATACAAAAAGCTACTATAACTACAATTGATAAAAGACATATTTCGACCAAACACCTTGATGATACTTGGGAAATTGAAGATGAATGGTACAATTTCAAAGATTTTAAACCTTACATTAAAGAATTACTAACTTTGGATGAAAAATCATATAAAGGTGGTAAGAACGGGAAATATCACCCAATAACTTGGCACCATGAGTATGAAGGAGGAAGATCTTTTTATACTGGTCTTGGACATAGACCCGAAACTTATCATGATGAGAGGTTTATAAAGTTAATACTGGGAGGAATTATATATGCATCAGGCAATTAAACCTGAAAAATATTTTTTTCTTTTTTACTACTGTCATAAACTCTAAAAGCTATAACCTCACCAACAGCAGTTACTTTTTTTTGAGAGATAACATCACAAGACATATAAATTTTTTTTTCGGAATATGATAAAACTTTAGCCCTTAATAATATCGTTTTATTTGGTGTTGGTTTTAAATACTTAATTTTCATGGAACCTGTTGCGTATTTATATTCTGGTAATGAACCTAAAGGTCTTTTTTCGTGTTTATAAGCATAAGCCATTGAGGTACCCATGACATGGCAATCAATAATAGTAGCAATTATTCCTCCATTCATAATTCCCGGCCAGCCCTGATGATTATTCTTAGGAGTCCAAACACACTCTGAAAAATTATCCGCCCAATAGCTTTTAATATGAAGCCCATTCTTAGTGCTTTTACCACACCCAAAACAGACATTTCCAGGCATAAAATCTTGAAAAATTTGAGGTGAATTTTTTGATAACATAAATACTTAATTAATATTAGTAAATATGATTAAAATTATTGATATAAATTTTCAGGATTTTAAATCAGCAGTAGCCTGCTTTTTAATTAAATCTGAAAACAATCTTATACTCGTAGAGACCGGACCTTCAAACTCTTATTCTAAAATTAAAAAGCGAATGCTTGCTTTAGGAGAAGATATTAATAAAATTAATCATGTTTTTGTCACCCATATTCACTTAGACCACTCAGGAGGAGCATGGAGGTTTGCAAAGAAAGGAGCAATTATATATGTCCACCCAAAAGGTGCTCCTCATCTAGAAAACCCTGACAAACTTATTGCTTCTGCAACTATGATTTACGGAAATAAAATGGAAAAACTATGGGGTAAAGTTGATAAAATAGATTCAAATAAAATTTATAGTGTTAGAGACAATGAAGAAATTAAAATTGACAATTATAGTTTTAAAGCACTATATACCCCTGGACATGCAAGTCATCACATTGCATGGAAACTTGATAATATTATTTTTACTGGAGATGTTGCTGGAGCTAAAATAAAAAATGGGCCAGTTATGCCTGCTTGTCCTCCTCCTGATATTAATCTAGAATTATGGGAAAAAAGTATAAAAATTATTGAAGAGGAAAAACCTGAAAAATTATATTTAACACATTTCGGAGAACACCAAAATATAAAAGCTCATTTTAATGAATTAAGAAAAAATTTAAACCTGTGGTTTGATTGGATTAAGGAAAATAATTTAAAATATAAAAACAATGATATATTAACTGCTAAATTTAACGATTATGTTTTAGAAGAAATGAAAAAAGAAAACGTAGGAAAAGAATTAATTGATCAGTACTTTGCTGCTAACCCGCCATATATGAGTGTTTCTGGAATAAAAAGATATTGGTATAAAAAAAATGAAAATAAATAAACTTGATAAAATTTCTGGAGATGAAATTATTCCAGGCTTTGTAGGGAAGTTTGTTCATGGAAAAGAAATGAGCTTAGCGTTTTGGAAAGTTAAAAAAAACTCAACAGTTCCTGTACATAATCATTATCATGAACAATGTCTTTATGTAAAAAAGGGAATATTCGAGTTAACAGTAAAGTCCAAAAAAATAATCTTAAAAGAAAATGAATTAGTTGTTATTAAGTCCAACGAAAAACACTCTGGAAATGCTCTGACTGACTGCGAGTTAATAGATGTTTTTGCACCTGCAAGACTAGAATATAAAAACAAGTAAAAATGGATTTTTCAAATAAAAAGTTTCGTAAACTATTAAACCAATCTTATGAAATGATTGAAGATTGGTACTCTAATAACTTGAGAGGGGAAAAAATTTATAACAATACAACTCCCAATGAAATAAAAAAAGCTTTCAAAATAAAAAATAAAAATAAAAAAAAAGACCCATCAGAAGTCATAGATTACCTTAAACAAAACCTAATAAAACACTCTAATTTTAACCCTAGCCCTAATTATTATGGATATATTACTGGAGGGGGAAATCAAATTGGAATATTAGCTGAATTTATAAAAAGCGCATTAAATCAAAATAATTTAAAATGGCATAGCGCACCTGCAAATAGTGAGATAGAAAAAATTACAATAGAATGGATATCTGAATTCATAGGATATAATCACAAGAAAAGAGGCGGTGTTTTAGTAAGTGGAGGGTCTGTTGCTAATCTTATGAATATTGCAGTGATGAGAAAAATTAAAGGTGAAACTTTTCTTTCAAAGGAAGGCATATACGGTAATCAAAAAATGAGAGTATATGTTTCTGGAGAAGCACATTCTAGTATTGATAAAGCAATGGATATTCTTGGTCTAGGAATAAACAACCTCATTAAAATAAAAACTAAAAATTTTAAAATTGATTCTCAGTTATTAAAAGAAAAAATTAATAAAGACTTAAAAGATGGATATAAGCCCATAGGTGTTATTGGTATTGCCGGAACTACAAATACAGGTTCTGTAGATCCTTTGAAAGCTTTGGCTAAAATATGTAAAGAATATGACATTTGGTTTATGGTTGATGCCGCATATGGTGGTCCTGCAGCAAGTATAAAAAAATTAAAAAAATTATTTGAAGGAATAGATAGCGCTGACTCAATATTAGTTAATCCACATAAATGGATGTTTGTCCCTTTTGAAGTGGCTTGTGTTATTGTTAAAGATAAAGAGGCGCTTAAGAAAACATTTAGCCTTATACCTGAATATCTTCTTGGGGGTATAGAAAATGAAGAAAGAGATGACTTAATGAATTACAGTATCCAACTTTCAAAAGATTTTAAAGCCTTAAAAGTTTGGATGACTATCAAAACATATGGTTATAAAGAAATAAAAAAGGGAATAAAAAATGATATTTCAATGGCTAGACATGCATATAAAATAGCAGAGAATGACCCTTGTTTTTTTCCTATTCATTTTCCTGAACTTTCAATATTTTGTTTTAAGTACAAAAGTAAAATCAAAGGTGTTTCTGATTCCCTTATAAATAAAAAGATTACAGAAATGATAGAAGATGATGGAAGAGTATTTTTTTCAGGAACAAAAATTAATAATGAACATGTTTTAAGAATTAATTGCGTTAATCATAGAAGAAATAAAAAAGATATTGAGTTCTTATTTAAAGTTATTAAAGAGGTTGGTCTAAAAGCAGAAAAGTTTTACATAAAAGATTAACCCTCTAACCTATCCATGTATTTTTGTCTTATATATTGAAATGCATTTTCGTGTTCTTTTAATATTGGATCCCCTTCGGGTAAATCATTTTGTTTATATGGATCCACTTGTCTTCCGTTTCTCCAAAATCTAAAACAAACGTGAGGTCCTGTTGCTAATCCTGTAGACCCAACATATCCTATTATGTCACCTTGTTTAACTATTTTCCCTTTTTTAATGCCTCTTGCAAATTTTGACATATGAAGATATTGAGTAGTATATATATTATTGTGTTTTATTTTTACAAAGTTCCCATTATTTCGTCCCCACCTTGCCTCAGTTACTTTACCGTCTCCAACACTCATAATTGGGGTTCCTCTAGGAGCAGCGTAATCTGTTCCTAAGTGATCTCTATATCTTTTTAAAACTGGGTGATACCTCTTCTTCTGAAATTTTGATGATATTCTATAAAAGTTAAGAGGAGCCCTTAAAAATGTTTTGCGTAAACTTTTACCTTCATTATCAAAAAAATCATTTCCAAAACCTTGATCATAGCTAATAGCAAAATATGTATAGTTATTGTGAATAAGTTTTGCGGCCTTAATTTGTTGAACTCCAACCACTTTATTATCAATGATTTCTTCGATGTATATTATTGTGTATTCATCGCCTGGCATTATTCTAAAAAAATCAACTTGCCAAGCATAAACATCAACCATCAAATTAACTAAATCTAAAGGATACTGGTTGTCTGAAAAACTCAAGTAAAGACTTGAGTTTATTTCTCCAGTTATTTTCTTTTCCCTATATGTTATTGGCTTACTTATTTTTTTAAAAGAGATGGGTGAATCCAAATTACATAGAATATAATCATACTTACTGGATTCATAAACAAAATAAGAAGGTGTGTTTTTTCCTTTCTTAAAGAATAAAGAGTAACTATTACCCTTTTTGATTTTTCTTAAATTAAATATACCTTTTGACTTTTGAGAGGCATCAAAAATAGTTTTATTTGAAATGCCATACTTAGTTAAGATGTCAGAAAAATTCTGTCCCCATTTAATCTTTTTAGTTATATATGAAAATGAATCTAGGTTTATGCCATAATAATATTCTGTTGGGGGTAATTCAATTTCTTCATTATTTGGTCCTTCTTCAAAATTATTTTCAGATAATTTTATCCGCTTATTATCACATGACACCAAGGTCGAAATGAAGATGAATAAAAAAAACTTATAATTCATAAAAAGTTTTAATTCCATTACTTAAATGTGACAAATAATTCTCTATATCTAATTCATATCCCCATGGTTTATAAATAACCTTTTCTGAAAAAGGATCTAATATAACATAAAATGGTTGTGCATTATTATTAAATCTTGTGATTTGAAAATCAGCATTTTGTTTACCTATAGTTTTTTTAATTTTAGAATCATATTTTGAGGTATACCACTGTTCTCTTGACAGCTCTGTCTTATCATCGACATAAAGAGATAGTAGCACATATTTATTATTAAGATAATCTCTTACTCTTTCGTCTGGCCATACTCTAGACTCAATGTCTCTACAATTCACACAACCGTGTCCTGTAAAGTCTAAAAGAACTGGCTTGTTTTCCTTTTTTGCATATTGAATCGCCTGATCATAATCAAAAAACCCATTCAAATTATGAGGAAGCTTTAAAATATCAGAATACTTAACATTTGTAAGAGTCAAGCTATTTTTATCATCAAAAAAAGATTTTCTTGAAAGTGAGGTTACATCAATATAGGTAGATTGTATAGGAGGCAAGTAAGCTGCAAAATATGATAGCCTATTGCCAAAAAGTCCACTAATAAAATAAAATGATAAGACGCCAAATAAAGCTGATAGGGCTTTAGTTTTATAGCTTTTATTTTTAATAAACCCATCAGGAAGTTTAATAAACCCAATTAAGTAAAAAGATAAAAGAAGAAATAATAAAGACCATATCACTAAAAATATATCTCTATTTAAAATGTTAAAATGATATGCTTTATCAATAACACTGATAAACTTTAGTGAGAAAGCTATTGCCACAAAACCTAAAATAACTCTAAGAGTAACCATCCAACTTCCTGATTTTGGTAGACTTTGAAGTTTTTGAGGAAATATCGCTAGAAAAGTAAAGGGTAAAGAAAAAGCTAGAGAGAATGAAAGCATTCCAAGAACAGGTTTAATTTGTAATCCACTTGCAGACTGAACTAAAATACTTCCAACTAATGGGCCCGTACATGAAAAAGATACTAAAACCAAGGTAAATGCCATGAAAAAAATTCCAACAAACCCTCCTTGCTGAGACTTTTTATCAATTGAAGTAATAAAACTTGAAGGAACTGTTAGTTCATAAAAGCCAATTAAAGAAAGCCCAAAAGCTAAAAATAAAAGAAAAAATATAATATTAGGAATCCAAGAGGTTGCAAGTTCATTTGCTGATTGAGGTCCCATTAACATAGATAAAAAAACACCTAAAAAAGTAAATATTATTATAATAGATAGACCAAAAACAAAAGCGTCTAGAAAGGGTTTTCTATTATCTTTCTTATTTGCAAAATAAGAAACCGTTAGGGGTATCATAGGGAAAACACATGGGGTTAGTATAGCTAAAAAACCAGCAAAGAAAGAGAATAACATAAATGATAATAAAGACTTTTCTTCTTCAAAAACTAGTAAATCATCATTAAAATCTTGAGAAACAGATTGAACATCATTAAAAAAGACAAAATCTTTTTCTAAGGGGATACACATTTTTTCAATTTCAGAGCAAACTTGATAGGATATAAATCCACTTATAGAAACATTGCTCTCTATTGGCTCTACTTTTTGTAGAAAATACCCAGTGTTATCTAAATATCTTACATCAGAATCCCATACCTCATCAAATTTAGTTTTGACATTTTGTGGAATAAGACTGCCTTTAAGTTTATAGGTTTTATTAGAATTAAATTCAAACTCAGTTCTTGGTCCACTATTAGGATCATTATCACTAGAATAAATATACCATCCTAATTCAGTAGTTGGTTTAAATATTAAGTTTAGTGATTTTTTAGTATCAAAAAAGGAACTATCAACTTTTATATCCCACTTAATAGGCTCTAAGATTTGAGAGTTAGATGTGTATACAAAAAAAAGAGAAATGAATGTTACTACAAGTGATAAGCTATTTTTCATTTTCAGCAAAATTCTGATAGAAACATGTAATAGTTTCTATCCCTTTATAAAAATTAAATAATCCATATGACTCATTTGGAGAATGAATTGCATCCTCATCTAACCCAAAACCCATTAATATTGAATCTAGACTAAGCTCTTTTTTAAAGAGAGCTACAATAGGTATACTACCTCCATCAAAAGTAGGTACAGGATCTTTCTTCCATACATCTTGAAAAGCTTTATATGCTGACCTATAGCCTTTTGTGTCTGTATTGACAACACAAGGTTCACCTCCATGATGCTCCGTCACCTTAATTTTACATGATTTAGGACAGATATTATTTAAATGATTCGTAAATAAACTTGATATTTCTGAGCTCGATTGATTAGAAACAAGTCTCATTGATATTTTAGCATAAGCCTTAGATGGTAATACCGTTTTTGCTCCTTCATTTGTATATCCTCCCCATATTCCATTTACATCAAGAGTTGGTCTTGTTCCAATTCTTTCAACAGTGGAGAATCCAGTCTCACCAAAAGTATCTCCAATATCAATATGAGACTTAAACTCTGATAAATCAAATGGAACTTTATTAATTATATCTCTTTCTTCTTCTTTATAGGTTACAACTTTATCATAAAAACCAGGAATTTGAATAATTCCATTTTTATCTTTTAATGAGGCTATCATCTCACATAATTGATTGATAGGATTGTTTACAGCACCTCCGTAAGTGCCAGAATGTAAATCTCTATTGGGACCAGTTAATTCTACCTCCATGTATGAAAGACCTCTAAGCCCAACAGTAATTGAAGGGTTATCATTATTAATTATGCTAGTATCTGAAATTACAATCACGTCAGCAGATAGTTTTTCTTTATTATTTGATACAAACTCTTCTAAACTATCTGATCCACACTCCTCTTCTCCTTCTATCATAAATTTAATATTAAAATTTATTTTTGAGGTGTTCTGAAGAGATTCATAAGCCTTAAGGTGCATATACATCTGTCCTTTATCGTCACATGCTCCTCTAGCATATATCTTTTCATTTTTTATAGTTGGTTCAAAAGGTGGACTATCCCATAATTCATAGGGGTCTGCAGGCTGAACATCATAATGACCGTATACTAAAATAGTTGGAAAAGAATCATCTAATATTTTTTCAGCATAAACAATTGGGTGTCCTTTTGTCTTTATTTTTTCTACATTATCCAAGTTAATCTTTTCAAATGACCCCACTAACCAATCAGCGGCCTTGTCTACTTCCTTTTTAAATTTTGAGTCAGCACTTACAGACTCGATTCTTAATAACTCGAAAAGCTCATCTAAGAACCTCTCTTTATTTTTGTGTATATATTCTTTAATCATAAGAGGCAAATTTAATCATATATACTTTTTACCGAGAGATATAGTCAACTAAAATTTGTTAAAATAATATAAATTAAAAACCATCATCTTCATCATCAGAGACTGTTTTGAAAACCTCATCTTCTAAAAATGTGTCAGAAGGTGACATTAAATTATAAGGTTCCTCTATACCAAAATATGTTAACCTAAATGAATTAATAAAATCTAAAATATAATTTTCATCTACAACATTCACGGCTATAAATTTATCATTAGCATTAGAGGCTGATATCATTTCAGAATTATATCTTTCATTAGAAGAAAATGTTTTAAGCGCCTTTCCATCATAACTCATATATACCCAAAATTCTGGTGCTGGCTGTAAAAACAAAGTAAAAACATAATCATAATCACTTATATATTTTATTTCAACAAACCCGTCAATAGATGCGTTTACATCTCTAGAGCCTACGTTGGAAAGATTTACCACAGATGTATTGTACCAAGAATTATTTTCTTGAGACCAACTAAAGTTTGTATTGGGAAAAACAAAGGTGCTATTTAAAAGAGATTCTGATTCTGTCAAAGACTTATACTCACTCAGTATCATATTTTCATATGCTATCGTTTTTTGATGGCCAATTATATCAGCAAGTCGCATTAGAACATCTTCTTCGTTATCGTGAGCTATGGGTGCGCCAAAAGTTTCTATGATATCATTAAAAGCAAAACCGAGTTCATCAACAATTGATCTTTTTAAATTAATATCTATTATTAAAAAAAGTTCTGAGTCAATATTCATTGAATCAATATATGATTGCCCGGACATTGAGGAAAAAACTCTAAAATTGTTATCATTATCAATCATTTTAACCCTCCCCTCAAATGCAACTTCATTTTTATTAGGGTTATATAATAATGAATTACCATTATAAACATCCTGGTTTCTTTTACTTAATGTTTCTATAAGATACTCTCCTGTAAAGGAGTCATATGAAAGCTTGCCTGATGGATTAAAAAAAACCAAACTTTCTTTGTTTACAGAATTATTAAAAAAATCAAAAAATAATGTATTATAGTTTTTTGATATTGCTGCATTATAAAAACCATCTCCATCAGAAATACTTAATGTTAATTCATCACCTGGCGAAAAATAACCATCAAAAGGAATTGCGTTTTCAATTCTAAACTGTTTAATCTCTGAAGGAATAATATTACCCTTAAAAAGTAATTGTTCATTGTTAGCTAATAGTTCAATTTTTCCATAGAAGTTAAAACCGGGTTCCATCAGAATTGGAGATGATTCTTCTACAATTCCCATTGAAAAAGAGGACTTAACCCCAAAGTCTAAAGACTTCAGCTCAAACTCAGAAAATGGCAAATTAAATGTGTCATTATTGAAATTAACGTATTCATAAATACCTTGACCCTCAAACTTATTTTTAGATTTAATAAGTATATCTGAATTTGTGAATTTATGATATTCGTTTATGGTATCAAGAATTATTTCTGCTTGATTTAATGGGGAAATATTGAATTCTTCACTTACTATAATATTTCCTTTTTTTGGTATTATATAAGCATCTGCTACTTGTAATTCTGGGATTCCATCTATACTTAAACTAGCTATATTTAAATCTAAAACTGCACCAGAAGCTCTAAAATTCCAATTATTAAAATCTTCATCATAAGGATAAAAATAATGATTTTCATCACTTTCTGCACTTAAATAAATTTGGTTTTCGTTTATTAACCATTTGGCGTAAGAAAGGGATGAGGTTACTTTATAGTGAGGTAAAATAAAATTTTTTTCATCAAAATAATTAGACTTGAACTCCATCTCATTTTTTTGAATATCAAATTTAAAAGATAATCCCTCTGAGTTTAAAAGTCCTGATTCATGATTATAATGGCTTAGCTTAAAATCTGTATTTTCAGATATTAGATAATCTTTACTAAACGAAAAATTATCAGAACTAAAATGAGAATTATTTGTTTCTAACTCTCCATCTGATGTAACATTTTGTGATGAGATAATTAAGTCTCCAAAAACCTCAACAGCGTTTTCATAAGCATAAATCTTAGAGTTATTGGTTGAGTCATATTGAAAATACAAATAATCATCCCCAAGATTATAGTAAGTGAAGTCTAAACCTGAAAGTTCCATAGGTGGATAGTTGAATTTACTGTTATTAAATTGCCCCTTGTAAACAAAACCTTTATCTAAATTTCCCGAAAGAGAATCAGGAAAAAACCTTATTTTATCTGAAAATAACATGGTCGTTTTATATTCAACATTTCCAGAAATATATAATCCTGTAGAGTCCATTAACAAATTATTATAAGTTTTGATTTTACCCTTATACGCTGGCAACCCATTATCACCTAAATTCATATTAAATCCTAAGGAGTTGTCTGGCATCGTCACAAGTTTTGTTTCTATTGGCTCAAATATATTGTTTGAAAAAAATGTACCAGGAAACTCAAATTTAGGTAAGCTGGATTTATCTAAACTATCAATTTGAAATTGGTCTATTGAAAAATAAAAACTACTGTCATATTCTTCACCATATTCCTCCGGAAGATCAAAATATACCTTTGTGCTCTTCTTAGAAATAAAAGAAGGAAATTTGGGAAGGTCCCTTCTTGATGACTTATTTTTAGGATGATTAATAAATAAATCACCACCTATATTAAAAAGATAGTTATAACTGTCTTTTGAATTATTTTTTGTCATCATCCTTAAAGTATCTATCTCTATTAAATCTAGAAGGTATGTTTCATAATCAAAATGAAGTTTAACTCCATTAAAATCAAAGTTTCCAACAGAAATATCCCCTAAAAGTTTTACTGATCGGTTTTTATTTAACTCAACCTTTCCGTTTTTAGGGTAAACTATAATGTTATTTTTTTTACTTATTGTTATGCTTTCCACTCCGACAAAACGCATAGAATTATTTGAAAGATCATAAATTAAATTATCAGTATTTGGAGATAAAGAAGTAAAATTAAATTCATCAAAATCTGACCTTTTAAGGTGAGACCTATAATAATGTCGAAGCTTTGGGAGAATATTAATTAAACCAGTTGATCTGTTATAGGAAATAAATCCGTTTCTCCAGAGACTAACTATTCCACCTTCTATAAGATTTGTTTTGGTCTTAAAAAAGTAAGCTAAATCTGATAAGTAAAAATCTGTTCTTCTAACTTTAGAAAAATAAGTATATGTGGCCTTTAAAATATTTATACCATTTAAGTCGGTAAGCTTATTCAGATTATTATTTGAAAAATAATGAGTTGAAAAAACATTAATTGGTCGTTGATTTGGAGCTACAATCATTCCAAACTTAACCTTATCTTCTTCTAATTGGTATCGTAAATAATCAGGGTCAAACTCTATATCAAAAAAAGTAGAATAAAAAGGTGTGTTATTTAAAGGGCCCTTTAAGTTTAAAACTTCAATTGTATTTGTTTTTTTGTTATAACTAAACTCTACTAGTGGGTGATATAAAGAATCTGATTGATGCGTTATTTTAAAGTAAGAAGAGGGAGAGGAAATAGAGTTTAACCCTAATTTAAATGAAGGACTGTTAACTACGATCTCTTTTTCATACTTGAGTTTAAATATGATTTGAGAATTTTCTCCGGCAAGAGATTGAGTAAACAAGTTATCTCCATCCAAAGTGATTCCCATCCGAATTCTAATATTATTTTGAAAAGTATAATTTATATTAGACTCATTTGAAACAAATGAAAATTTGTTTTTTGGTCCCCCAAGATTTTTAGGTGGTAAATAGTCAAATGATCCTAAAACATTTTTAAATTTTTTAGAATTAAATTTAGTATCATTAGATGAGAGTTGTCCTTTATCTAAATCAATATTGAAACGATTTAAAATAAATTCTACTTGTTCAAGGTTTTCGTTAGTAAAATAAGAAGAAATTGACGCTTGGTCTCCTTCTATAATATTTAAGTCTGGATAAAATTTAAAATTTGGGTTTAATAACTTAAAATTATCATTAGATGATTGAAATAATATATCAGCATTTTTAAAATTAAATGTTAGAACCCCTAAAACGCTACCGTCTTCATTATATAGGTTGTAATTCGAAAAGCTCTCAATACTTACTTTAAATTTAGAATTATAAGATATTTTATGTGAGGATCTGTCAATGAAATTATTGTTGATTATTTTTTCCCATAATAACTGAAAATATTTGTTAGGCTTGACTGTAGAATTAATAAAGTAATAATGATAAAAAAAAATATCAATTAGTGATGTTTTTGTTTCTACCTTATCTATTAACCAATCTGAATAATAAAGAAAGGATAAGTAATTTTTAGAATCCGAAGATGATAAAAAATTTAGTATATCAATAAAAGATTTTTTTTCCTCATCAGAAAAGCTTTTTCTCCAGTTACCTATAGTCTTAAGCATTATCTCAGACTCTAAAGATTCCATCCCCATACGCTTAAAGTCTAGTTTAATCTGATCTTCAAATTGATCAACTGTATAGGTAATTTTAGATTGTGAAGAAGAAAAATGACAAGAAAACAGAAAGATCAGGCATAAAATAACTTTCATCTGAGCTTGACCTTTAATCATAATAATCAACTTATAGAATTAACAATATCTATAAACTCTTGAGCCTCTAGAGATGCGCCTCCTATAAGTCCACCATCTACATCTTCTAAATCAAATATCTCTTTTGCGTTAATAGCTTTTACACTTCCTCCATAGAGAATACTTGTGCTTTTTGAAATTGAAGAACCATATTTACTTTTAATACCATCCCTAATAGCCCCATGCATTTCTTTTATATCTTCATTTTTTGCTGTTTTTCCAGACCCAATAGCCCATATAGGCTCATAAGCAATAATTACTTTTTTGAAGCTTTCTTTATTTAATTTTAAAACAGTTTCTTGAAGTTGATTTAAAACATAATCAACGTGGGTACCTTTATCTCTTATAGACAATGGCTCTCCACAACAAAAAATTGGAGAAATTTGTTTTTCTATTGACTGTGTGGTTTTATTTAATATTTCTTCATTCGTCTCAGAAAAAAGTTCTCTTCTTTCACTGTGACCAATTATCACATATTTTATTCCTAAACTTTTTAACATAAGCGTAGACACTTCTCCAGTATAAGCGCCTTGCTCAAATGAACTACAATTCTGAGCACCAACAAAAACAGAATCTGTTCCGCCACACATATTATCAATAGATGATAAAAAAGGATAAGGAACACATAAAATCTTTAAAGTTTTATTGTCATTTTTTCTATCTAATAACTTTAAAAACTCATACGCAAGTTTTTTAGATGAATACTCATCGTTATTCATTTTCCAATTTGCTGCAATAATATTTTGTGCCATTTTCTTTTTTTTATGTAGAACAAAATTAATTTAAATATTTAATTGATGATTAAAATCAATTAACGAACTCTTTTTTTAAATATTTTGCTGTTTTATTATTCTTTAATTTGATGAGATCTTTTGGTGTTCCTTCAAAACAAATTAATCCTCCCCCGTCTCCACCTTCCGGCCCCATGTCAATAACCCAATCCGCCTGTTTAATCAATTCTGTGTTATGTTCAATTATTATAACTGAGTTTCCATTTTCTATTAAACGAAAAACAGAAGTCATAAAATAAGAAATATCTTTATTATGTAATCCCGATGATGGTTCATCAAATATAAAGAGGGTTTTTTCATTTAACTTTTTCTCGTCAGAAAGGTATGCTGCTAATTTTAACCTTTGAGCTTCTCCTCCACTCAGGGTACTAGAAGACTGTCCAAGTCTCAAATATCCCAACCCAACATCGTACATTGGTTTTAATTTTTTTTGAATTAGTCTAGAATCTGAAAAGAAATTTAGAGACTCCTCAATTGTCATCTCTAATACATCATAGATGTTTTTGTTATTATATTTAACATCTAGTATTCTCTTTTTAAATCTTTTTCCTTTACATGCGCTGCATTCTAAATATAAGTCTGCCATAAACTGCATTTCAATTTTTTGAGTTCCTTCTCCAAGACACTCATCACATCTACCTCCGTCAACGTTAAAAGAAAAATCAGAAGGTTTTATAGACTTATCAGACTGAAACCCTTCTGTCGCAAAAATTTTTCTTATTGCATCATATGCTTTAGAGTAAGTTGCTGGGTTTGACCTAGATGATCTTCCTACTGGGTTTTGATCTACCATTTCAATATTTTGAATAATATCAAGATCACCTTTTAATGAATCGTAATCTCCTTCTTTTTCATATTTCTTTTCTAATCTTTTTGCTAAAGCTGGATATAAGATCTGTTTTATAAGGGTTGATTTTCCAGATCCACTTACTCCAGTTATAACTACTAAACACTCAAGTGGAATTTTAACATCTATATTTTGTAAGTTGTTCTCTCTAGCTTTACAAATAATTATGTTTTTAGAGGATTTCCTTACCTCTATATTTTTAATTTTCTTTTTATTAAAAATAAAATTACTTGTTGGGCTATTTGTTGATTTGTTTATAGAGTTAGTATTACCAGCATAGACAACTTCACCTCCTTTACTACCCGCACCAGGCCCTATATCAATTAAGTAGTCTGAAGACATGATTACATCTTCATCGTGCTCTACAACTATTACAGTATTTCCTATTTTTTTTAAAGACTTTAATATTTCAATAAGTTTATTTGTGTTATGCGGGTGAAGGCCAACTGTTGGTTCATCTAAAACATATAAAGATCCAACCAAAGAACTTCCTAGAGATGTAGCTAGTTTTATTCTTTGAAACTCACCACCAGACAGCGAGTTTACTTTTCTGTTTAAAGTCAAATAACCCAATCCTATATCATTAATATAGTTTAGTCTTGAGGTGATTTCGTGTAAGGCCCTTTCACTAAGTTTTTTTTCGTTTTTTGTAAGAGTTAATTCTTTAAAAAACTTTAAAGATTTATCTATTGGGCTTAATACTATATCTAAAATACTCTTATTATTTATTTTAACATTCTGGGCTTCTTTTCTTATGCCTGAACCTAAGCACATTTTGCATTTTGTTTTTCCTTTATATCTTGAGGCTATTATTCTATATTGAATTTTATAACTTTTTCTCTCTAAATATTTGAAAAACTTATTTAGCCCTTTAAATACTCCTTTTCCTTCCCACACAATCTTTTTCTCTTGTTCTGATAGTTTAATATATGGTTTGTGTATATCTACATTAAATTCTCTATTATTAGAAATTAAAGGTTGTAGCCAAACCTTCATCTTTTCTGTTCTCCACGGTGCAATACAATTTGAAATAATAGAAAGGTTTTTGTTGGGTATTATTTTATTATCATCAAAACCAAGAACATTACCAAACCCACCACAACCAGAACAAGCTCCATAAGGGTTATTAAAGCTAAAAAGATTAATAGTTGGTTCAATAAACCTTATTCCGTCAAGTTCAAATTTATTAGAGAACTCTTTCTTTTTATCAGGAAAGGTCACCAAAAGCCTACCATCACCTTCAAAGAATGCTTCTTTACAAACTTCTACAATTTTAAACTTAAAATTTTCATCATCCACAACAACAACACCTCTGTCTATAAGAACTTGAAAGTTTAGATGTTTTTTCTTAGAAGAAAGCATAGACTCAATAGTATAGAATTCCTCATCTACAACAACCCGTGTGAAACCTTTATTTAATAAAATCTCTAAATCTCTAACATAATTATCTCTTGAAGATTTTTTGTTTATTGATATGTAATATTTTTTTCCATTATTCTTAAGAACATATTTTAAGACATCATCAAAACTATCTTTTTTAACAATGTTGCCTGATATAGGAGATATTGTTTTCCCAATATTTAAATATAAAAGTTTTAAATAATCATAAACTTCTGATAGAGTTCCAACTGTTGATCTGGGGTTTTTATTATTTCTTTTCTGATCAACCGCAATTGCTGGGGATAAACCTTCTATCATATCTACATTAGGCTTATCCATCCTTTTTAAAAATTGACGAGCATACGAACTTAAGCTTTCAATATATTTTCTCTGTCCTTCAGCAAAAATTGTATCAAAAGCTAAAGATGTTTTTCCAGACCCAGATACCCCAGAAATTACAATAAACTCATTTCTTGGAATATTAAGAGAAATGTTTTTTAAGTTGTTTACTCTTGCTTTCTTTATAATAATATTTTTTGGCTCAGGCATCTTTTTTTGAATTTATAGAATCAATCTTTATATTAGTTAAAATATTCTTAACAAAACAACACAATATGGTATAGACCTCTACGTTACTAAATTATAATAACTTATTATGTTAAAAACGGAATTAAGTGATAGTTGTTTAATATCACTTTACACTCAAGGTAACGAAGAGGCAATGTCTACATTAATTGATAGACATAAGTCCAGAATATTCACAACAATTTATCTAATTGTAAAAGACAAATATATAGCTGAAGATATATTACAAGATGTCTTTATCAAAACACTAAACGTCTTCAAACAAAAAAAATATAATGAACAAGGGAAGTTTTTACCTTGGATACTTAGAGTTGCTCACAATCAAGCCATAGATCATTTTAGAAAAAACAAAAGACATCCAAAAATTACCCTAGCTGATGGTTCTGATATATTTAATTGTTTAAAGTTTTCTGAAGATTTTACAGAATCTGAAAACTTATCACAAGAAACTAAATTATACTTAAAAAAAATCATTAAAAGTTTACCTGACAAACAAAGAGAAGTCTTGGTTATGAGACATTATATGGAAATGAGCTTCCAAGAAATATCAGAAGCCACAGGTGTAAGCATCAACACAGCATTAGGAAGAATGAGGTACGCTTTAATAGCATTAAGAAAAAAAATTAAACCAAAACAAGTTGCCTATGAGTAAAACCTCTACTAATCTTGATATAGTAAAATATATCTACAACGAATTAGAAGAACCTAATAAAAATAAAATTACGATTCAGTCTCTTTTAGACGCTAAAACAAAAGGTAAAATTGAATCCTTTCGTGAGATCAAAAGTTGTTTAGATAACTTTTTTGTAGAGCCGTCTGAAGAAATAATAAATAAGATAAAAGCTTATTCTATAGAGAGTAAAAGTAAATATTTTGTTTAGGAGTTCACTAATTTATTAATTACAGATTTTCTTCCAATTTTTAGAGATATTGGATCGTCATAGATGTTCCATCCTCTCGCAGGAGACCTTTCTCTTCCGTAATATATAATTTGTAGATGTAATTTATTCCATAATTTTTTTGGAAATAATCTTTTTGCGTCAGCCTCTGTTTTAACAACATTCTTTCCTGATGATAGACCCCACCTATACATCAACCTGTGAATATGGGTATCAACTGGGAACATAGGCTCACCGAAGGCTTGCGACATAACAACGCTTGCTGTTTTATGCCCAACCGCTGGAAGCTCTTCAAGTGAAATTAAGTCACGAGGAACTTTACCTTTATGTTTATCGATTAATATTTTAGAGAGTCCGTGAATTCCTTTTGCTTTCATTGGGGATAAACCAACTGGTTTAATAATTTCCCTTATTTTAGAAACAGAAAGTTTTATCATATCATAAGGGTTGTCAGCTATTTTAAAAAGCTTTGGTGTAATCTTATTTACCCCTTTATCGGTACTCTGAGCAGAGAGAAGCACTGCAATTAATAAAGTGTAAGGATCTTTATGGTCTAAAGGGATAGTTGTTTTTGGATATAGTTTTTCTAATTGTTCAACAACATATTTTACCTTTTCTTTCTTCTTCAAATTATAATGGGTTGTAATTAGAGTTATAAAAAATCTTCTTATAATCATCTTCTAACAAAAGATCTTCTAGGGTATATTTTTCTCCTCTCATGAAAGATGATACTATTTTCCAACCCATCCACCTTCCAATCCTACCTGGTACAGATTGTGAAATTTCAAAAGTGCTAGGTCTCTCTGATAAATACTTTTGTTTAATTAATTGACCTTCCTGAAAAAACAACTCATTTTGAAGAAAGAAACTATAAATAAAAGCTTCGTTCTCTTCTATCATGTCATATTGCTCTTTTGTGTATCCCAAAACTATATTTTCTTTTTCGCACATTAATAAACGCTCAACAACATAATATAATTTTCCAAAAGAAATCATTTCATTTAACATGGTTTTGTCGTTCTCATCTATAACATTAAACTGAGAAAGAAAGGTTGATAACATAGTTGAGGTCATATGTTCTGGGGTATACCTTTCTAAAATATATGACGGAAGGTCTCTGGGTTTATATTTATTCTCCTTATTTAAAAAATACTCTATACCTAAAATTATATTTTCTTTATCTACAACCACATCATTATAAAAGCCAGACATCAATACTGTAATCTGTGGGTTAAGTTTTTTTTTACTGGTAGAATTATAAATTCCAATTGAATGGTCTAATTTTAAAAAAAGATTTTTTTTGTTTCCAAACTCACGTTGCACATCATAATAAAGACTATCAAAGTATTCATTATCTATTAACGAATAAATATTGTTTACTTTAATATCGAAGCTGAGTGTGTCTTGAATTTCATAAAAAGGATATAAAACTTTTTTATTGTTCTGTAAATAATTTAAAAAATCATCCTTAGAGCCCAACTTAACTTTATCATTAACTAAATAATTAACCAGAATGTTTCTGGGGTACCCATTTGAGTTTAAAGAAGGGCAATTATTTGAGCTACAAGATAAAAGGGAAATGAAAAAGAAAGAAACAAAAAACTTCACTTTTTAGTTTGAATAATTTGTCTATTTGAGTCTAAAAAGACATAGTCTTTAACCCCTATGTTGTTATCTTTTTCAATTTTAACCCATCTTCTGTGTTTTATAAACCACTTATATTGTCTTGATAAAACTCCAATTGTAAAATAAGAGTATAGATAAGGGTGAACGACTAAAGTGAGGTTTTTTTCGTTTTGTTTCACAAAAAGATGTTCGATTTTTTGTTCAATCTTATCTGCAGCCTCAGTTCCCTCTTGATCTAACTCCGCATCTTCTTTTGTCATTTTTAATTCTTGTCTAACTCTTTGTCTGGTGATCTGCATTAAACAAAATTTTGATAAAGGTAAAATAGTATGCTTAGACCTATCTTCACTCATTGCTCTTTTCATTGTATCAAAAAGCTTACGTTTATTCATTGTCTTTTTTAAGTCTATGAAATCAATAACAATTATGCCTCCAATGTCTCTGAGCCTTAACTGTCTAGCTATTGTCTCAGCAGCATCTAAATTTACTTTTAACGCCGCCTCTTCTTGATTTGAAACCTTACTTGTTTTGCCACTATTTACATCAATAGCATGTAAAGCTTCGGTGTGCTGAATGATTACATATCCTCCGTTAGATATTGGAACGGTTTCTCCAAATAAATCCTGAAGTTGTTTTTCAATACCATATACCTCAAAAATTGGTGCTGGAGAAGAATAATATTTTACAATTTTTTCTTTCTTAGGTTCAAACTTTATAACATAATCCTTAACCTCCTCAAATAACTTTTTGTCATCTATTATAATATTGTCAAAAGAAGAATTTAAAATATCTCTAAGTAGTGAGGTGGCTTTGTTTCCCTCACCTATAACCTTTTCTCCAACCTTAGCTTTTTTAATATTTTTTAAACCCTCTTTCCATAAAGAGGTTAAAGACTTTAAATCTTTATCTAACTCTGATACTGATTTTTTTTCAGCCACAGTCCTAACAATAACTCCAAAGTTTTTAGGTCTAATAGATTTAATTAAATTTATCTGACGCATCCTTTCCTCTCTGTTTGTTATTTTTTTAGAAACATTAATCGCTTCTGAGAATGAAACCAAAATCAGATATCTTCCAGCTAACGAAAGTTCGGTAGTTACCCTTGGTCCTTTAGTAGAAATTGGTTCTTTAACAATTTGAATTAACAACTCGTCTCCTTTTTTAAGGACCTCATTTATTTTTCCAAATTTGTTTATATCTTCAAGTCTTTTAAAAGAATCGTAACTTGAAGGTTTACCTTTTGATCTTACTTTTTTTACAAATGATTTAAGCGACAAAAATTGGGGTCCTAAGTCTAGGTAATGCAGGAAGGCGTCTTTTTCGAAACCTATATCAATAAAAGCCGCATTTAAGCTTTTATTGATTTTTTTTACTTTCCCTACATAAATATCACCTACGTTAAATTTGGTCTCATCACTTTCTTGATGAAACTCAACAAGCTTTTTATCCTTAAGAAGTCCAATTCTACTTTTGTCGCGAGATGAATTAATTATTAGCTCGCTACTCATAGTATTATAGTTTATTTCTTTTTATGTCTGTTTTTTCTTAATCTCTTTTTTCTTTTATGTGTCGATATCTTATGTCTTTTTCTTTTTTTTCCACTCGGCATAACTTGAATATCTTTATTTAGTTAAAAAAACATTTAATTCTTTAATTAACAACTCATCCTTTGTTTCTTTGACTATACTGAATAATGAGTCAGCTTTTTTAAAGTAGCCAAGTTGGTGGTTGCTAATTCCCAACTGCAAATATGCCTTTTTATCTGATGAATCAATAGCTATTAGTTGATTAAATCTTTCAATCGCATTTTCATATTGACCGGTCTGAATAGACAAAACACCTAAGTAATATAAAGCATCCGTGTTTTTTGGATCATTTTCAAGAATATCTCTAAACATAAAAACA
This sequence comes from uncultured Marinoscillum sp., assembly GCA_964527965.1. GTDB lineage: Bacteria > Bacteroidota > Bacteroidia > Cytophagales > MED-G16 > MED-G16. The sequence continues at coordinate 175,624 of CAZGPH010000001.1, read as the reverse complement.
CCCTCCATTGGGTTATTTCCCTCTAATAATCCTAAGGCCTTCTCAACTGATATCGCGCCTTGAATCTCATCTTGATTTTTTTTTGTTTTTATTACTGAGGTGGGTAATTGGTACAAAAAAACTATAATAATTAAAGAAAATAAAATCATTAAAGCTTGAAGGTTTTGTGTTTTCATTGTTACACTATTTTATTGTTTTCTTTTACTATATCTACTAAAATTTTAGAGGGCTTAAAGTGTGGGACATAATGAGCCTCTAGTATAATAGCTGTGTTTGTTGATATGTTTCTTGCAATTTTTCTTGCTCTTTTTTTATTTGTAAAAGAACCAAAACCTCTTATAAAAACACTTTCTCCGTCTTTAAGAGCTTCTTTAATTGTTATAAGTGTTGCTTCTATTGTTTCTTGTACGTCTGTCTTATCAATGCCTGTTTGGGATGAAACTTTATTTATTATTTCTAGTTTTCTCACTATTTATTAATTTAATTGTTTAGAGTTAATGATAAAATTAGCTTAATCTTAATTATGAACAAAGACACACTTAAAACAAGTTTTGCTAAAAGGCTTATTAAGTGGTATGGAAAGGAAAAAAGAGCTTTGCCTTTCAGAGAAAACAAAGAGCCTTATCGTGTGTGGTTATCTGAGGTTATATTACAGCAAACACAAATGGAAACTGGAATAAAATATTATAATACATTTATCAAAAACTTTCCAAACATAAAGTCTTTAGCTAATTCATCTGAAAAAAAAGTGTATTCCTTGTGGCAGGGTTTAGGTTATTATAATAGAGCTAAAAATCTACACAAGTCGGCTAAAATTATTAATAAGAAATATAATGGGGTGTTCCCGGATAATTATAATGAACTAATAAAGCTCCCTGGCATAGGAAAATATACAGCATCTGCAATATCTTCAATTTGTTATAATGAAAAAAGGTTAGTTGTGGACGCAAATGTCTTTAGGGTTTTATCACGTTTTTTTGGGATATCAAAAGATATTTCCAAACCATCTTCATATAACTATTTTTTAAAGTTCAGTGAAGAAACTGCTCAAAAAATAACAGATTTTGGAGAATACAATGAATCAATAATGGACTTTGGGGGTTCTGTGTGTTTACCAAAAAAACCATTATGTATAAAATGTGTGTTTAAAAAAGATTGTTTTGCAAAAAAGGAAAAAAAAACAAAAACTTTTCCAATAAAAAAAAGAGAAATAAAAATAAAAAAGAGGTTTTTTAATTATATAGTTTTTGAAGATAAGAATCGTGTTTTAATTAAAAAGAGAATAAAAAAAGATGTTTGGGAAAATTTGTATGAGTTTTACCTTGCTGAAGAACAAACTTTATCTAGTAACTCACTTTCTCTTAATAAAACCCCAATGGAGGATTTTATCTTGAAATCAAAAGAAACCGCAAAATTAAGTCATCAAATAATTGAAATTAATTTTTACAAGCTAAGGGATATTGAATACAACTTAGAGAAGATTGGGAAGGATTTAAATATGGTTATTGTCAAAAAAAGTAATCTAAAAAACTATGCTTTTCCAAAAGTTATTAATAACTATTTGAAATCCGAATCTTAATTCGTAATTTCAAGTATATGTCTGGTGTAAACAAAGCAATTTTACTTGGAAACTTAGGAAAAGACCCTGAACTAAGAAGGTTAGATGACGGCAGAGCTGTTGCAAACTTTTCAATCGCTACAAGTGAGACTTATAAGAACAAATCTGGAGAAAAAGTAACAAACACAGAGTGGCATAATGTGGTTTTATGGACTCCACTTGCTGAAATTGCTGAGAGTTATTTAAAGAAAGGAAGCCAGGTTTATATTGAGGGAAAAATCTCAAACCGTTCTTATGAAGATAAAGATGGTGTTAAAAAGTATATTTCTGAAGTTGTTGGGAGAGACATTAGATTATTAGGAAGAGCTCCTGAGTCTAGTGGTAACGAACCCTCATCCTCACCTATTCAGGAAACAAAAGAAGGTGTTCAAGAGGATGATTTACCGTTTTAAATATCGCAATTGGAAACAGAGCTAGCCGAACCCGAACCGTTTATTTATTTTTCTAGTTTTTTAGTTGGTGCTGATGTTATTACAATAATAATTCAGTCTTCTTTTTTAATCATGTTATTGTTTTTATCTGGTCTTATTTCTGGTTCAGAGGTAGCTTTTTTTTCTCTCTCTAATTCAGAAATTAAAAGCTATCAAAAAAATGAAAGTGGAAATATAAATAAAGTTGTTTCACTACTAAAAACTCCAGAAAAACTTTTAGCAACGATTTTAATTTTAAACAACCTAATAAATGTAGCTATTATAACCCTTTCAGCTTATTTTGCATGGGGGATGTTTGGTAAATCTGCTCTTGTTTTCTTAGTGCTGACCGTAATTATAACTTTAATAATTGTTTTTTTTGGCGAAATAATCCCAAAGGTTTATGCTAATAAAAACAGGTTTTTTTTTATAAAAAAATCATCCATAATAATTAATGTTTCATCTGTTGTTTTTAAACCATTAATTTTATTTCTAATATCTATCTCTAATACTTTTAAGTCCAAAGAGAAAGTGTTACTAGAAAGCACAACTGAAGAGTTGAACAGAGCTATGAATCTAACCATAGATAAAGAAACATCAACAGAAGAAAAAAACATACTTGAGGGTATAATAAATTTTGGTTCAATAAAAACTAAAGAGATTATGAAGTCAAGGGTTGATATGGTAGCTGTTGATTTTGATTTTACTTTTGAAAAAATAGCAAAACTTATTAATATTTCGGGTTTTTCTAGAATTCCTGTATACAAAGAAACTATTGATAATATTGAGGGAATACTATATGTGAAAGATTTAATTCCACACTTAAACGAACCCTCTTTTGAGTGGAGAGAGAAAATAAGACCTGCTTTTTTTGTCCCTGAAAGTAAAAATATAGATGTTTTATTTAAAGATTTTCAAGAAAAAAGAGTGCACTTAGCGGTTGTTATTGATGAATATGGTGGTGTCTCTGGGTTGGTAACTCTTGAGGATGTGATTGAAGAAATACTTGGGGATATTAGAGATGAATTTGATTTTGATGATGATTTTCAATTTAAAAAAATTGATAACAACACCTATTTGTTTGAAGGAAAAACATCTCTAAATGACTTTTGTAAGTTAACAAAAATGGACAAAAATTATTTTAATCAGGTTAAGGGAGAAAGTGAATCTCTAGGGGGGTTGTTACTTGAATTAAATTCAAAAATTCCAAATAAAGGTGATAAAATAAAATTTGATAAATTTATTTTTACTATAATGTCTGTTGATAACAAAAGAATAAAACGTGTTAGGGTTTACAAAAAGTATAATAAAAAAAATTAGCTTATTTTTCTTAGGTTTTACATTTCTTTCTTGTGAAAACAATTATCAACCTAAACCAAGAGGATATAATCAAATTTTTCTTCCTCAAGCTCTTTACACAAAAACCAATTACAATAATTTATATTCATTTGAGAGAAATTCTATTACAAAAATAACCGCAAATGAAAATTATGGTTGGTTAAACTTAAGCTACTTAAGGTATAAGGCTGAGTTGTTAATAACTTATAAAAAAGTGATGTCAAGTCAACACTTAGATAAGTTAATTAATGAATCTTATAAGTTAATCAACAAACATAAAACAAAAGCTTCTTCAATTAAAGAGACAGAGGTAATTACCTTGACAGGAAAAAGGGCTACTTTAATTTCTATTGAGGGTGAGGTCCCTACACCCTTTCAGTTTATTATAACTGACTCTTCTTTAAACTTTTTAAGGGCTGCTTTATATTTTGAAAAGCCTCTTGTTAATGACTCAATCTCTCCTGCTGTAGAGTACATTAAAAAAGACATGATACATATTTTAAATACATTAGAGTGGAATGAATAGTGATGTTTTAAAACAAAAAATAGAATTCGTAAAAGGTGTAGGGCCACAAAAAGCTTCTTTATTAAACACTGAAATTGGAATTTATAACCTGTTCGACATGCTTCATTACTTTCCTTTTAGATATGAAGACCGTTCTGATATTAAAAAGCTCTCCGAGGTAAACAAAGAAAGTTTAGAGGGTGTCTTTTTTTTGCAGGTAATAAGTAAAAAAACTGTTCGAAAATTTAAAAATAAAAGTTTAAAGGTAAAGGTTAAAGACCCAACAGGTTATGGGGAGTTAGTATGGGTAAAGGGTACAGAATGGATAGATGACAAAATGGTTGTTGGTAAAAAATATTTGGTTTTCGGTAAACCTAAATTATACAAAAACACAATCTCTTTTTTTCACCCAGAAACCTCAGAGAAAAACGAAACTTCTTTAGGTATAAGGCCTGTTTACCCAACAACAGAAAAGCTCAAAAGAAAATACATAAACACGCGTTTTTTTAACAGAATTATTGATGAAGTTATAAGGAAAACTATACCACAAATTAAGGAGAATTTATCTGTGGATGTGGTTATAAAAAATAATTTAATTTCTAGGGCGTCTGCTCTTCAAAACATTCACCTCCCAAAAAGTAAAAAGATGGTGGAAGAGGCAAAGAAACGGTTGAAGTTTGAAGAGCTCTTTTTTTTACAACTTCAAATTCTTCAATTAAAAAACACGCGACTTAAAGCTTTTCCTGGATATGTTTTTAAGAAAAAAAAATTGCTAAATGATTTTTACAAAAAACACCTTCCTTTTGAGTTAACAAACGCTCAAAAAAAAGTGATTAAAGAATGTTATCAAAATATGTGCTCAGGAAAACAAATGAACCGATTAATTCAAGGAGATGTTGGTAGTGGCAAAACTATTGTAGCTTTTCTTTGTATGTTGTTTGTGGTAGAAGAGAACTCTCAAGTTGCTTTTATGGCTCCAACTGAGGTGTTAGCAGATCAACACTTTAAAAGCATTCAAAACCAAGCCTTAAAGTTAAAATTAAATGTGGCTGTATTAACCGGTTCCACAAAAGAAAAAGAAAGAAAAATTATGTTAAGTCAATTAAAAAAAGGTGAAATAGATATTTTAATTGGAACCCACGCATTAATAGAAAAAAGGGTTGAGTTTAGAAGGTTAGGTTTAGTAATAATTGATGAACAACATAAATTCGGAGTAGCACAAAGAGCTAAATTGTGGTCTAAAAAAAGAGAGTTTTATCCTCACGTTTTAGTAATGACAGCAACCCCTATACCTAGAACATTAGCGTTAACATTATATGGAGATTTAGATGTTTCTGTTATTGATGAGTTGCCCTCTGGAAGAAAAGAAATAATAACCTCTCATAGATTTGACAACTCGAGGTTAAAAGTTTTTAATTTTATTAAAAAGACAATAGATTTTGGGGGGCAAGTATATGTGGTTTATCCTCTTATTGAAGAGTCAGCAAAAAAAGACCATAAAGATTTGATGGATGGTTATAAAAGTTTAACAAAATATTTTCCTGAAACACAGATAGGTGTTTTACATGGTCGAATGAAATCTGAAAACAAAGAGTATGAGATGAAAAGATTTGCTGAGGGTAAAAGTAAAATATTAGTATCAACAACAGTAATAGAGGTGGGTGTTGATGTCGCTAATGCGTCTGTAATTATAATTGAAAGCGCAGAAAGGTTTGGTTTATCACAACTACATCAATTAAGAGGACGTGTTGGAAGGGGTAGCGCACAATCTTACTGTATACTAATGACAAAATACGATTTAAGTAACGACTCAAAAGAAAGAATTAAGGCTATGGTTGGTTCATCAGATGGTTTTAAAATTGCAAATGTTGATTTGAAAATGAGGGGCCCAGGAAATATGATGGGAACAAAACAAAGTGGATTATTAGAGCTTCGGTTTGTAAACTTAGCTGAGGATTATAATATTATAAAACAAACAAGAGTTGAAGCCTCTAAGTTAATTGAGAACGACCCTAATTTAAGTGATAAAAAAAATAAAGGAACCAAAGAATACCTTAAAAAAAGCATCAAAAGTAATATTAACTGGAGCCGTGTTAGTTAGTTTTTAACTAAAGTTTTTCGGTTTTTATATATATATTGTTACTATTGATTGGTGAAAAAACACCTAACTTTTTTACTTTACATTTTCTTATATATAACTTTTAAAACAACAATTAAAACAACAATATGACTGGTTTAATAATTCCTTTGATATTAATTTTTTTTTGTGGCTATGTAATCTGGCGAGCTGGAGATACGTTTTTAGAGGGTTCTAATTATATTGGTAGAAACCTTAAAGATGGTGTTAAAGGAGCTACAATAAATGCGGTTGCGAGCTCAATGCCTGAGTTGTTTATTGCTTTGTTTTTTTTATTTTACCTTAAAGATGTCTCTGGGTTCTCGGGTGGTTTAGGAACCTCTTTTGGTAGTGTGTTATTTAACTCTTTAATAATTCCTTCCGCTGCAATAATTGGAGTTTTGTCTAGATCAAAAAAGAAAACCGTTGCTGTATCAAAAAAAATTATTCTTAGGGATGGGGTTTGGTTGTTATTGGTTGAGTTTGTTTTAATTTATTTTATTCAACAAGGCACAATAAGTTGGATTGAAAGTTTAATGTTGATGTTAATATATGTTTTATATCTAATTTATTTATTTAAAACAATGAGGGGTGGTGAGGGTATCAAATACGAAGAGCCTTTTAGCGATAAAGAAACCGTGTCTTTAATGTCAGCGTTTATTATCCTTGATCTTAAGCGAATTTTAATAGGTAATAAACCGTTAAATATCATGAAAGCTTGGGTTGTGTTTGTAATATCCTCTTTGGTAATTGGGTTTGTGTGTTATTTTTTAGTTGTCGCTTGCGAGTGGTTAGGGAGTGAAATTTATTATGTTCCTTTTATTGGTGAATTTGAAGGATTAGGGGTGCCGATATTGTTTGTAGCAATGATTTTTGCAGCAATAGGAAGTAGCTTTCCTGATACTATTATTTCATATAAAGATGCTCAAAACGGAAACTACGATGATGCAATATCAAACGCATATGGTAGTAATATTTTTAATTTATGTGTTGCTTTAGGTATTCCTTTGTTTTTTTTCACTCTCTCTTATGGACCTATTGTGTTGACACCTCAGATTATAGGTTTGGTGTCTAGTTTATCTTGGTGGTTTATTGGTTTAACTGTTTTTTCTATCTTTTTATATACAAGAGATGGGGGGGTTAATAAAAACCAAGCTTTAATTTTAATATCCTCATACTTTGTTTTTATTTTTTATATTTTCTGGATTGCCACCAGTTGATATGGTTTATTATAATTTTTTTAATTAAATTAATTTCAAGAAGGTATTTTTTGTCATTTAATTATTTATAAGACAAAGATCTGTTATAAACTAGAGAAATTTAAAAACATGAAAAAACTTATATATACTACACTTATTTTTTCTTTATTATCCTGTAAAGAAAGTCCCGTTCCTTTTGATCAAGAAACATCAGATGTTATAAACACTTTTTATAGCGACGCTTTAGAGTTAAGAGAGAGTTATGAGTTGTTAAGAACTCTTTCAAAAGACATTGGGGTTAGGCCGAGTGGTTCTGAGGGGGCAAAGAAAGCTGTCATTTGGACAAAAGAGGTTATGGAGGGTTACGGCTTTGACACAGTATACTTACAAGAGGTTATGGTGCCACACTGGGAAAGAGGTGAGATAGAAGAAGCTTTTTTTTATGAAGGAAAAGAAAAAATTAACCTGTCAATTTTAGGTGCAGGGGGAACTATTTCCACCCCTAAAGAAGGTGTAACAGCTGAGGTAATTGAGGTTGCTTCATTAGATGAGGTTGATGAGTTAGGAAAAGAGAAAATCGAAGGAAAAATTGTGTTTTATAACAAAGCTTTCAACCAAAGATATATTAATGTTGGGGCTTCTTACGGTGAAACTGGTTTTCAAAGAAGAACTGGTGCTGTTAAGGCGGCTGAATACGGTGCTTTAGCTTCTGTTTTTAGGTCTCTTTCTTCTTCAACTTATGAGGATTTTCCTCATACGGGGGGTATGTCATACAAAGAGGGGGTAGATAGTATTGCACATGGTGGTTTAGGTGTGTTGTCCTCAGAAAGATTATCTAAAGCTATTAAAGAAAACCCTAGCTTAAAGTTAACCGTGAGGTTATCAGGAAAATGGTTCCCTGATGCTTTGTCTCATAATGTTATTGGTCTAATAAGGGGTAAAAAAAATCCTGAAAAAATAATAACAGTTGGTGGGCACTTAGACTCTTGGGATATTGGGGAGGGTGCTCATGATGATGGTGCTGGTTGTGTACACTCTATTGGAGCCTTAAGGTTGTTTCAAAAACAAAACATTACACCGAACAACACAATTAGGGCTGTTATGTTTATGAATGAAGAGTTTGGTTTGAGGGGTGGTTTAAAATATGCTGAAATTGCTGTCAAAGAAAATGAACAACACATTGCTGCAATAGAAAGTGATGCTAGTGGGTATGTTCCTAGGGGGTTTGGTTTTTCAGGAAGTGATGAACAGCATAAGAAAATTCAAGATTGGTTAAAGTATTTTGATAAAAACACCATATCATACTTTTCAAAAGGGGGTGGTGGTGCAGACATTGGACCCCTTCACAGGCAAACAGGAACGCCTATGTTTGGCTTAAGTATTGATGGTCAAAAATATTTTGAAATGCATCACACAGCAAAAGATGTTTTTGAATTAGTTCACGCAAGGGAGTTAGAATTAGGAACAGCTTCCATGGCATCTTTAGTTTATCTAATAGATAAATATGGATTATAAAAGACTGTTTTTTTCTTCTTTTTTTTTACTTCTTTTTTTTAGTTCTAAACAATCTTTCTCTCATGCTGTATATGTTAGTGTTTGTAATATTTATGAAAAAAACAACACCTCTTTTTTTTCTATGAGAATGTTTAAAGATGATATTTTTGATGCACTAGAGCTTAGAGGTTATTCTGAAGATCTCTCCGAAAAAGAAAAAGGGAACATTATAAATTACATTAAAAAAAACTTTGTCGTTTCTGTAGAAGGGGAAAAGAGGAGTTTGGTTTTAGATCGTTTTGTTTTTGAGGGAAGTGATTACACAGAAACAGCAAACATTGTGTTTACAACAGAAGAAACTTTTGGAGACAAAAAACTGTCGATTAAGAATACAATTTTATTTGATGTTCTAGAAGAACAAACAAACATAGTTGGGGTTAAAATTAAAAACACAAAAAGAACATTAACTTATAATAAAAACAAAAAAGAAAATTGGGTTTTAATAAATTAACCGTTTTGGTTGGTTCAAAAAATCCAACAAAAACAAATGCTGTTTTTTCTGCTTTTAAGGAGGTTTTTAAAGTTCCTATTGAAGTTGTTGGGTTAAGTGTTTCTTCTGGTGTTCCTGATCAGCCGATGTCTTGTGTTGAAACAAAAAATGGAGCAAAAAACAGAGCAAAACAATTAAAAAAAACTGCAGCTGACTTTTATGTGGGTATAGAAGGTGGGTGTTCATATGAGGACAATAACCTTTTTGCTTTTGCTTGGGTTGTGACTGTTTCTAAAGAAAAAACAGGTTATGGTAAAACCTCTCTTTTTCAACTTCCAAAAGAAATTCAAAACCTTATAGAACAAGGTATAGAGTTGGGCGAGGCTGATGACCTTATTTTCAACAGGAAAAACTCTAAAGAAAAAGATGGAGCGGTTGGAATATTAACTGGAAGCTTAGTAGATAGATCAAAATACTATAAACAAGCTGTTGTTATGTCTCTTATTCCTTTTATAAATGAAAAACTTTCTTTTTAGTTTGATAGAAAACTTAATAAGACATCTTCTTTTTCACTATATTTTGGGTTAAAATAAAAAAAGCGGTTTCTTGTGGCTGTGTGTTCTAAGACTAAAATAGTAGTTTTTTTATTCGAAGTCGGGTTTAGGTTTTTTAGATTAAAAGTTTTTTGAATAAAAGATTCTGTGCCTGTATAAAATTGGATTATATAATTAACTCCATTTGAAAAGTAAAAACGATAATCCTCTTTTTCCTCAACTTGGATTATGTTTTTAGGTAACTCTGTATTAATTTTTGTTGTTATTCCAATCTTGTCTTTTGATATGTCTGGTTTTATTAGAATTTTTCTAAAAGGTTTTATTTTAGCTTTTAACAAAACCTCTGGTTGGGGGGGTAAAAGAAAGTTTTTTTGGTTTACTTTAGAATTAATGACTTTGTTTTTTAATTTATTAAAAACAGAGTCTCCTGATAAAATTAATTTTGGTGGTTCTTTTTTTTGGTTAAAAAACCCCAAACCATAGAAGCTAAGTGAGTTGTTTTTTTCTGAAAAAAGAACGGTGTTTTTAACCTCTCTGGAATCAAGGTACTTTAGAAGGTTGGTTGTTATCTCATTAGAAGTATGTGTGTTTAAACTATCTATATAATTCACAACATCTAACCCTAAAGATGATAGGGTTTTGTGTATATTTAAAATTTTCTCTTTTTCTGTTTCTTTGTTTAGCAAGGAATAAACAAAAACGCTTTTTTCAGATATAAAACTCTCATTTAAGTTTTCTTTTTGGCCAACTCCGTTAAAAGAAAAAAGGAAGTTTATTAAAGTAAAAAGAATAGAAACTCTTCTTGACATTTTTGTTTTATTTTTAAAAAAATATTTATTTATTAATATACAGTTTATGAAATTAATTAATGTTAGGTTTTTATATTAGTTGTTAAAAATAAGAAAAATGATAGATAAGCTAGAGGAGTTAAAAAAAAGATATGAAGAAGTTGAGAGAGAACTTTCTAAACCAGAAACTGTTTCTGATCTAAAAATTTATACAAAACTTAATAAAGAATATAAGTCATTAGGAAAAATAGTTAAAAAATTTGACTCTTATAAGTCTACTTTAGTGGGGGTTGAGGAGGCTAAAGAAATTATAGAGAATGAAAAAGACGAGGAGTTTAGAGAAATAGCAAAAAAAGAGCTTGAAACTTTAAACGAGAAAAGAACCTTAGAAGAAGAAGGTTTAAAAATTCTTCTTATTCCTAAAGATCCAAACGATGAAAAAAATGTGATACTTGAAATTAGAGCCGGCACAGGTGGTGATGAAGCTGCGATTTTTGCCGGTGACCTTCTAAGAATGTATCAGCTGTATTCAGAAAAAAACAAATGGGGGTTAAATGTTATTAGTTTTAATGAGGGCTCCTCTGGGGGTTATAAAGAAATTGTTTGCTCAGTAGAAGGAGAAGATGTTTATGGTAAACTAAAGTTTGAGGCTGGCACACACCGGGTACAAAGAGTTCCTAACACAGAAACCCAAGGACGTGTACACACATCGGCTGCTACAGTTGCTGTTTTACCTGAGGCAGAAGATGTTGAGTTAGAGATTAACAATGCGGACATAAGAAAAGACACATATAGAGCTTCGGGTGCTGGTGGTCAACATGTAAATAAAACTGAATCTGCCGTAAGATTAACACACGAGCCAACAGGTGTTGTTGTTGAGTGTCAAGACGGAAGATCTCAACACGCAAACTATGATAAGGCTATGAAGGTTTTAAGATCTAAACTTTATGAGATAGAGGTAAAAAAACAAAACGATGAAATAGCAGGGAAAAGAAAAACTATGGTTGGCTCTGGAGACCGTTCTGATAAAATTAGAACATATAATTATCCACAAGGAAGAGTTACCGACCACCGTATTAACCATACCGTTTATAACCTACCCGAGGTTGTTTCTGGTGGTTTATTTTCTTTTACAGAAAAACTCCGAATTGCTGAAAACGCCGAGAAAATGAAAGTTGGTTTAGGTGGTTGATCAAAAAGAAATAACACTTAATGCCTACCCAAGGGGTTTTCATTTAATAACCAATGAGGTTGTGAAACACCTGCCAAAAATAACAGGGGTTGTAAATGTGTTTATACAACACACATCTGCGAGTTTGACGATAAATGAAAATGCAGACCCTACGGTTAGAGAAGATTTTGAAACACACTTTAACAAAATGGTTTCTGAAAAAGAAACCTATTTTAAACACACTTTTGAGGGTCCTGATGACATGACTTCTCATATAAAATCTAGTGTTTTAGGATCATCTGTTAATTTTCCAATAAAAGACGGGGTTCCTTTGTTAGGTGTTTGGCAAGGGATATATTTGTGTGAACACCGAAATGGTGGAAAAGTTAGAAAAATTATAATTACATCTTATGGAGAAAATTAAGTGTTTGTTTTTAGCGTTGTTTTTTATGGGTTGTACGCCAAATGATAAAGAGGCTGTAGACTACTATGTTTTCAACACCCCTCTCTATGATTATGATGTGGAGGAAAAAATTAAAAGTCTTAATATAGAGCTCCCTGTGCCAGGAAAACCTATAGCAAATTATGTTCCAACGGTCCGGTTTTCTGAAGGGAAAAACACAATGTTGGTTTATGTTTCTGGAACTGGTCCTAGAAAAAAAGATGGGGGATATGTTACTGGTCGTTTGGGTGAAGACATGACAATTGAAGAAGGTTATAATGCAGCAAGGCTTGTTGGTATAAATATATTAGCTTCTCTTAAAAAAGAAATAGGGGACCTCAATAAGGTTAAACGTTTTGTGAAGGTTATTGGAATGGTTAACTCAACATCTGATTTTTACGAGCAACCTGCTGTTATAAATGGTTTTTCTGATTTTATAGTTGAGGTTTTTGGAGAAAGAGGAAAGCACGCCCGCTCTGCTGTTGGAATGGTTTCTTTACCAAGTAAAATTCCTGTCGAAGTAGAGGTTGTTGTAGAGGTTATTAGGTAAGGTTTTCAAAAACACCACAAACACCCTGACCACCACCGACACAAGCTGTAACTATTCCGTACTTTTGGTTTCTTCTTTTCATTTCATTAAAAAGTTGAATAGACAATTTAGCTCCTGTCATACCTAACGGGTGACCTAAAGCTACAGCTCCACCGTTAACATTAACCGTTTTCTCGTCTAAATCTAAAGCTTTTATAACGGACAGCGCTTGGGCTGCAAAAGCTTCATTAAGTTCAATTTGTTCAATTTCGTTCTGCTTTAAACCCGCTTGCTTCAATGCTTTTGGTACCGCTTCTGCTGGACCTATTCCCATAATACTTGGTTCTACTCCAGCTGTAGCATAAGAAACCATCCTTCCGATTGGTTTTATATTTAGTTTTTTTATCATTTTCTCTGACATGACAACCACAAAGGCTGCTCCATCAGACATCTGAGAAGAGTTTCCTGCTGTTACCTGGCCACCTAACTTAAAGGCCGGCTTTAGCTTTGAAAGGGCGTCAACCGTTGTGTTTTTTCTTGGTCCTTCGTCTTTTTCTACCAACCAACTTGATGTTCTTTTTTTACCATTCACAACAGTAACCTCATCAACACCAATTGGTAAAATTTCATCTTTAAAGAGGTTTTTATCTATAGCTTTTATTGCTTTCTTGTGTGAATTATAAGAAAATAGATCAGATTCTTCTCTTGTTATTTTATATTTTAAAGCTAGTTTCTCCGCTGTAAGCCCCATGTTTAAATAATACTCTGGGTTTGAATTTGATATGTTATAATTTAATGCTGATTTGTAGCCAGTCATAGGCACCATGCTCATAGATTCGGTACCCCCAGCAATAACACACTCTGCTGATCCAGAGTTAATTTTTGCACAAGCTAAATGAATGGCTTCAAGACCAGAGCCACAGTATCTGTTTATGATTAGGCCTGGAACTTCTTTTGGTAATGACAACAAAGATATGTATCTAGCCATCTGCATTCCTTGTTCTGCCTCTGGGACAGCGTTTCCAACAATTAAGTCGTCTACCATTTTTCCTTCGAGACCTTTTGTTTTTTTTACTAAGCCTTTTATGACTTTGGCTGCTAGATCATCTGGTCTAATAAACCTTAGCCCTCCTTTTTTAGCTTTTCCAACAGGAGACCTTAAACCCGAAACAATATACGCGTCTTTCATAACTAATTTCTTAATGGTTTTCTTTTAAATAAAATTGAATGCATTCTTTCTAGTGTTTTTTGTTCTCCACAGAGGCTAACAAATGCTTCTCTTTCTAAGTCTAGAAGGTACTGCTCATCAACTAAACATTCTTGCGTTAAATCTCCCCCACACATAATATAGGCGAGTTTTTGGGCTAGCTTTTGATCATAATCCGATATATATTTACCTTGCTTCATTGTTTCTACACCCGCGTTAAACATAGCTAATGCTGACCTTCCGTGTACTTTAATTTTTTTGTTAATTGTTGGTTTAATATACCCATAAGACAATATATTTAAAATAGTGTTTTTTGCGTCTTTAAGGAGGTTTTTTCTGTTTGTCGTTTGTTTGTCTTTTTTTGTTATGTACCCCATCTCTTCTGCTTCTTTAGCGGAGGTGCTCACTTTAGCAGAGGCTATATTCATAAAAGACTCCATTAGTTTATTAAACTCAGGGTCTCCTTTTCCATATCGAGAGGCTGTTCTCATAACTAACTCTTTAGTTCCTCCTCCGGCTGGAATCAATCCAGCACCAAGCTCTACCAAGCCCATATAGGTTTCGCTGTGTGCTTGTATTGAGTCTGCGTGTAAACTAAGTTCACAGCCTCCCCCAAGGGCTATCCCGGATGTGGCAACAACAACAGGAACAGATGAGTGTCTAACCCTCATCATTGTGTTTTGAAATACCCTAATAGATTCCTCAATTTTTTTAAAGTCTCTGTTTCCTGCCAGCATAAATAACGTTCCCAGATCAGCTCCCGCAGAAAAGTAATCAGCCTCATTAGAGATAATAAGTCCTTTGAATTCTTTTTCACACGTGTCTATTGCTTTGTTTATTCCCATTAACACACCCTCTCCTATTGAGTTCATTTTTGTGTGAAACTCAAGGTTTAATATACCATCTTTTATGTCATATAAAGAAACATCTTTATTTGTCCAAACAATATCCTTTTCCTTAAAGGCATCAAGCAGTATAACCTCTTCTTGTCCAGGAACCTGACAATACTTTTTTTCTGATATATTGTAATATTCTTTTTTGTTGTTTTTAAACCTATAGAAGCTTTTAATGTTATTGGATAACATTTCTTTTACCCATTCGGCTGGTTTTAGGTTCATACTTACCATTTCTTTATAAGCGTCTCCTACACCTATAACATCCCAAGTTTCAAAAGGTCCTTTTTTCCAACCAAAACCTGAACAAATAGCATTATCTATTTTATATATTTCATCGCTAACTTCTGGTATCCTTAAAGAACAGTATCTAAAAGTGTCATAAAAAGTTGACCTATAAAAATCACCGTATTTGTTTTTAAGGTTTATTAGTTTTTTTATCCTATCCTCAAGTTGTTCTGATTTCTTAATTTCTAAAAGAGACTTATCTTTTATTTTTTCCAAGCCTTTATATTCAAGCGTTTTTAAATTAATTTCATAAAAGACCCTTTTCCCTTTTTCTTTAATTTCTTTCTTGTAAAAACCCCTTCCCGTCTTATCTCCCCACTGCTTATTAATATATAAAGATTTTACCGAGGTTGGCAACTCAAACATAGAAACAGACTCATCTTTTTTAAGGTCTTTCAAAAGGTTTTTAGAAACGTTTACTGCTGTATCTAAACCAACAACGTCCATTGTTCTAAATGTTGCGGATTTTGGTCTGCCTATTAAAGTTCCTGTTAAAAAATCAACTTCAGAAACACTCAGGTTGTTTTTTTCAACAGAGTGTATGGTGGACATTAAAGAGTAAATACCTAACCTATTTGCTATAAAAGCCGGTGTGTCCTTACATAAAACAGTTTCTTTTCCTAAAACAACTGATCCAAACTCTATAAAAAAATCAACAATTTGTTTTTTTGTTTCTTTGCCAGGAATTATTTCTAACAATCTTAAATAGCGCGGAGGATTAAAAAAATGTGTGCCTAAAAACATTTCTTTAAAATTAGAAGTTCTTTTATCTGAAATTTGAGATATAGGGATACCTGATGTGTTTGTTGAAATTATAGTTTTTTTATTTCTGTGTTTTTCTATTAAATCGTATACCTTTTTTTTAATTGATATTTTTTCTACAACAGCTTCTATAATCCAATCAACAGAAGAAATTTTACCTATATCATCTTCTAAATTTCCTGTTTTTATTTTATCGTAATCTGATTTTAAAAACAAAGAAGAAGGTTTTGCTTTTAATGTGTTTGATAAAGAATCATTAACTATTCTGTTTTTTACTTCTTTATCAGAAATTTTCTTTTTTAATGTTTTTTCTTTTTCATTTAACTCACTAGGACATATATCTAATAACAAAACATCAATACCAACATTTACTAAATGGCAAGCTATTCTAGAGCCCATTATACCTGAACCTATAACAGCTACTTTTTTTATTTTAATGTTTTTCATTTATAAAGCAAGATTACGAAAATTTCAATAAACATTTATAGCTATTAAACTATAAACTTTTAAACAATTGTATTATAATAATTATATTTTTCATTTTTAGAAAAAAGTAAAAGTATTCATTAGTATGTGAATATGTTGATAACAATTATTAATAAAATATAAACACATAATTAACACCGAAACAAATGGTAATCAGTTACTTATAAATATTAAAAAAAAAAAATTATTTAAGTGTTTATAAATTAGTTGTTAATTAAATGGGCAGAAAGAATATCCTGTATATTAATTTTGTTTCTTTTCTACTAAAAACATATTATCCACAGTTTCTTTAACATTAAAAACAACGTCTTCAACACTCCAGTTTGATCTGATCTCTATTATTTGTTCATAATAAAAAATATCCTCAGCTTTATTTCTAGATTTAATCCCAAAATAATCCCACTGTAAATTACTATTAATATCATTTACCACCCTTAAATAATATTTACCTGGAGTTATATTTTTAAAACTAAAAAAAGGAAATGATTTTTCGCTTTTGTATACAGAAGAAAAGTTTTCATCAACCAATTCAGCAAAATATTTTTTGTTTTTATTAACACCGATTACTTCTCCAGAAAAATCACCATAATAATCTTTACCTCTTATTCTTAGTTCCTGAAAAACAACCTTTAAAGTATCTTTAGATATAGAAACAAACTCACCTTCCGGTATTAAAAAATTAATTATTTTAGGGTTTAACCGTTTGTAATATCTAGAAACGACTTTATAAATAGAATCATTTTCAAAACGTAAGCTGTCATTAATTACCTCCTCTCTTTTTTTATTTATAAACAACTCAACAGAATCTACTAAAACAGCAAATTTACCTATTAGCTTATTGTTTTTTAATGAATTAAACTTACTATAAACGAACCTTTTGGGAACTAATATTGTGTCTATTAAAACATCTATATTAAATTCATTTTTAATTAATGGTAAATTAAAACTCATTGTTATTATGACGGTATCATCTATATTTTGTGATGACCAATCAATATCTAAATCAAGCTTTAACTCCCTTTTCTGTTTTCCTGAAAAAGAAATAAAAACACTATCTGTTATTTCGTAACCAACCTCATCTTGTGCTTTTATAATAACCAGTGAAGAATCTTTATCAAAAGTTTTCTCATAAAACCGCAACAAAGTGTTATCGTTTAAACTCCATTTTATATTATCACCTGAAAAGATAACCAACGAATCAATATTTTTAGAATATGTTATATCAAAAACATCACCCTTATCCCTTTTAGCTTGTATTTTTAATATTGTAAGATCTTCAGTGTATAGCGGTATATATACTTTATTTACAAAAGAATCAACACTTATCGTGTTGTTAACAAAACCAAAACTCTCTTTTTTGTATTCTGATTTAAAGTTTTTGTTTTCATCTTGATAACTATAAACAGTATAGTCTTTTGCTTTTATGTTTTCAATAATAAAAAAACCATTTTCATCCGTAAACGCAAAGTAAGTTGGTTTTTTGTGGAACAAATCAAGACTGTCTTTTTTTTGATATAGCCCAACAATCGCACCTTCTACAGCCTCATTTTTTAATGGATTTCTCACAACGCCAGAAACAAATGAAGAATCTATCTTGTCCCCTGTACTAAAGACAAATCTAGACTTAACAGCAGCGTTTCCTTCTGTAATATCAACCAAACCATCCGCAAAATTGAAAATATAAGTTGTGTTATCATTGAAAACAGAATCAAAAAGAAGTGAAATTGTGTTCTTTTTTGATTTTATTTCGAACGAACCGTCATAGTAAGGAGAGATTATTAGCTTTTCTTTTAATTTACTTACATCAACGATTTCGTCAAACTCAAAAACAAAAATTGGTTCTCTTAGGTTTGTGCTAAAGTTATCTGGTAAACTTTTTATTATGTTAGGCGGAATTGTGTCTTCGAAACCACCAGTCAGTGGTTTAACCTGGGCACATGAGGTTATAAAGAGAAGTGTATATAAAGCAACCCTTATCATTCTATAATATATATAATACTAGAGTGTTTTTTTGTAAAAAAAGCACATAAGTTTGATATAAACCCAACGAAAAACCCGAAAACAACCCATAAAGGGTTTTTTCTGTTTTTCTCACTAAGCATAGAAACATAGTAAGCATCAAAATAAAGAGGTTTCGTTTTAATTATTTTTAAGTTTAATTCAGACACCAACCTATGAAATGATTTTTTGTTAAAATGGTAAAGGTGACGAGGAACATCATACCCAGCCCAGTTATTTTTGTAATAAATGTTATCGTATGAACCCAAGTTGGGTAAAGCAACGATAATTTTGCCACCCTCACTCAACATTCTCTTAATGTTAGAGAGGAGCCCCTTAGGATCTGTCGAGTGCTCTAGCACATGCCAAAGGGTTATGAATTTATATTTGTTTTTTTTTATCTTTTCAACTTTATTCGTCACATTTTTACCCCTTTGAGTGTTAATTGGTTCATAACCCAGAGCGCTAAATCCCTTTTTGTTGGCATACCTAACAAAACTACCTGAGCCAGCTCCATAATCTAACACGCTTCCAACACCAAAGCTTTTCATTATTCTTATTTTATAGTAATTGTTTAAGGACTGAACGGTTGAGTATAGCGTGTTATATAGACTTTTCTTTTTCTGGTATGAATCATAGTTTTCTTGATCATAGTATTTGTTTATGTTGTTGGGTATGGGGTTTGTGAAACCAACAAAGCATGTGGAGCAAACACAAACATTAAAAACCTCTAAAGAAAGCGGATCTACTACTTTTTCCTCTCTTAAGAACGTTTTTTTTGAACCGCAAAGAGCACAAACTATCTTGTTCCTCATTTTTTCAGATGCACCATTAAAATAGAAACGTCAGAGGGAGACACACCACTTATTCTACTTGCCTGACCTATTGATGTTGGTTTTATTTTTATAAGTTTTTCTTTACCCTCAGAAGATAAAGAGTTAACCTTTTTATAGTCAAACTTAATAGGTATTTTGCTGTTTTCTAGTTTTTGTATCTTTCGCACTACCTCTCTTTCTTTCTCTATATAACTCTCGTACTTAGTGTTTATTTCAACCTGATTTATTATTTCTTCTTTATATTTTTTCTTTAATTCACCGTCGTGAAGTTTAATTAACGTCTCTAAAGAAACACCCGGTCTTCTTGCTAGCTCTATCAAGCTTCTTTTTTCTTTAATTTTTGCAGAACCGACTGATTCTAAATAATTATTAACCACCTCGGGCTCTAGCTTTTCTTTAGCAACGATAGTGTTTAGCTCACCAATTAAGCTCTTCTTTTTTAAAACCTTATCTAACCTGTCTTTTCCCGCAAGTCCAATTTCAGCCCCCCTTTCTGTTAATCTTAAGTCAGCATTGTCTTGTCTTAATAAAATCCTATGTTCTGCACGAGAGGTAAACATCCTGTAAGGCTCATCCGTTCCTTTGTTTATCAGATCATCAATTAAAACACCAATATAAGCCTGAGACCTATTAAGAGTAAATATCTCTTTTTTGTTTATTTTGTTGTGAGCATTAACTCCAGCAACAAGACCCTGGCACGCAGCCTCTTCATATCCTGTTGTACCGTTGATTTGGCCTGCAAAATATAGATTTTCAACAAGTTTTGTTTCAAGCGTGTGCTTTAGTTGTGTCGGAGGAAAGTAATCATACTCTATAGCATAACCCGGTCTGAACATTTTTACATTTTCAAAACCACTTATTGTTCTCAAGGCTTTTAGTTGTACATCCTCAGGTAAAGATGTTGAAAAACCATTAACATAAACCTCGACGGTGTTCCAACCTTCTGGCTCAACAAATATTTGGTGGCGATCTCTTTCAGCAAAACGCGTTATTTTATCCTCTATAGAAGGGCAGTACCTTGGACCCACACCCCTTATTCTTCCGTTAAACATTGGTGACTTTAAAAACCCCTCTTCTAGTGTTTTGTGGGTTTTAGGGTTGGTGTATGTTATGTGACAGGGTTTTTGTTTTGTTTTCTTTTGTTTTTTTATGAAAGAAAACCGCCCTTGTTTTTTATCTCCAGGCTGCTCTTCCATTTTGGAGTATTCTATAGACCTCCCGTCTAACCTTGGTGGGGTCCCAGTTTTCATTCTACCTGAAACAAACCCTAACCCCTCAAGTTGTTCTGTTATTCCCTTTGAAGCTCTTTCACCTGTCCTACCTCCACCAAAGTTTTTATCACCAACATGTATAAGACCATTGAGAAAGGTTCCGTTGGTCAACACAACAGATTTTGCTTCAATTTCTAAACCTAATGCTGTTTTAACTCCAACCACCACACCTTTTTTAACCTTTATTCCCACTATCATTTCTTGCCAAAAGTCAACATTTTTGTTTTTTTCTAACACCAACCTCCATTTTTCAGCAAAAACCACCCTGTCGTTTTGTGCTCTTGGGGACCACATTGCGGGTCCTTTTGATAAATTTAACATCCGAAATTGTATTGTGCTTTCGTCTGTAACAATTCCAGTGTAACCACCCAAAGCATCTATTTCTCTTACAATTTGTCCCTTAGCCACTCCCCCTATCGCAGGGTTACAAGACATTTGAGCAATTGTCCCCATGTTCATGGTGGCCAACAAAACTCTTGAGCCCATGTTTGCAGCTGCCGCCGCCGCCTCGCATCCTGCGTGACCAGCCCCAACAACAATTAAATCATACTTTGTAAACATTTTATAAGTGTTCCACGTGGAACTTAATTTTTATTATACAAAGAAAGATATTTATTTTCTTTTGTTGTCATAATCTCTTTTTCTTTTTTTGTTTTGTCTTTATATCCTGACAAATGAAGCACACCGTGGATTATTGTTCTGATTAGCTCAACACTTTTGTTTTCTTTGTATTTTGTTGCGTTTTCCTTAACCCTATCAACACTAATGTAAATATCACCCTCAATGTTCTTGTTTTTTTCAGAGTAATCAAAGGTTATTACGTCTGTGTAATAATCATGGTTAAGGTGTTTTTTGTTTATGTTTAACAAATAAGCATCAGAGCAAAAAATAATGTTCAAAAAACTTAACCCTTTTTTTTCTTCTAGTGTTATCTTTTTTATTAGGCGTCTAATTTTGTTTTTATTGTTGAACACAAAGGATTTTTTCTCTGAAAAGAAGTTTGTGAGAAACATTTATTTAAGTTTAAAAAGCATCTCAACAGACCTTCCGCCTTTTTTAAATTTTGTTTTGTCCGATAAGCTTTTAATTAAAAAAACACCCCTTCCTTTTACTTTATCAATGTTTTTAGGGTTTGTTGGGTCTGGAAGGTTTTCGTGGTCAAAACCCACACCCTCATCTTCAACAACAAACCGAACACTTTTTTTGTTTTTCTTTAACTCAAGTTTAACTTTTTTGTTTTTGTCTTCTTTGTTTCCGTGAACAATTGCGTTGTTTACAGCTTCGGTTACAGAAACCAATACGTTTCCGTAAATTGATTCCTCAATTTGGATTTTTTCCCCAACGTTTTCTATGAAGCTCTCTACCACAGAAACATTTTCTTTAATAGAAGGTATTCTTACAACCATAATAATGTTATCGTATAAACAAAACGCTTGTGTTACATATAAACTTTACAAGCTAATATTATACGAAATAATAACCTTAATGGTTTAAAAGAAAAGATTGAAACGTGTGTAGGTGGTTAGTTACCAGCTGTACCAAGTGCGGTTGTTGCGCACCTAAACCCTATTGTTGCTGATGATGAATCTTGATCTAAAAATCTTCTTGTACCTGGGGATAACCACATTGCTCCGTCTGCCCAAGAGCCCCCTTTGAAAACCCTAGATTCATTACTTATCATTGAGTTAAAGTTTTCTGAGTCATAGTCTTCTTCTGAGTCTAGAAAATCACTTTTCCTTATTGGGTTTAAATCTTCCATGTCTTGAAAGTTAAGAGGTCTGTATATATCAAAAACCCATTCATTTACATTTCCAGCCATATTGTAAAGCCCAAAATCATTTGGTGCGTATTCGTAAATAGAGGTCGTTACAAAACCAGCATCATTCAGCGCTCCCGCAATACCCGCGTAATCACCCCTACCTCTTTTAAAGTTTGCTTGAAACTTACCTACATTTCCTCTTTTAGAACTTCTAATGGTTCTTCCATCCCAAGGGTATAAGCGTCTTTGTGTTTGATTTTCATCTAACCACTGATCTCCAATTTGACCATAAGCAGCATATTCCCATTCTGCTTCAGTTGGTAGTCTAAACTCTGGTAAAAAAATACCTGATTCAATTGGTGGTATATCACCATCAATATAATCTTCTTCACCAAAATACTCTAGTGCCCTTTGTTTGTTTACAGCCTCAGTTCTCCACCTACAGTAATCCATAGCTTGACTCCAACTAACCCCCACAACAGGATAATATCTAAAACCAGGATACCTTAAGTAATTAGTAACATAAGGAGTGTTGAAAGCTAATTCTTTTTCCCATACCGTTGTATCTGGAAGTGCGTTTTCGTAGAAGGTTTCACTTGAATCTCTTTTTACATAATGAAGGTATTCTAACCAATGAATGTTAGCAATTTCTGTTTGATCTAAATAAAAAGACTGAACCGTAACTGTTCTTTCTACGTTGTCGTGTGTATAAAAAACATCTTCTTCATATGTACCCAAAACAGCTCGCCCACCTTGAACAAGAACTTGGTTTGGCCCAGGTGTTTGACCACCAAAACCAGCAACAACAAAACCTTCTTCTTCTTCTTCAGCATAAGCGTCTGAAAAGTAATCTAAATTAGTTGTTGTACTAATTGAGCCAGGGTTTCTTGCAGAAGGATTTGATTTTCCAAAAGGTAAAATCGAGCACGCTTCTACTGTAAATAAAATAATCACAAAATAAAAAAACCTTTTTATCACGATAATTTGCTTTTTAATTTTTACCAAAAATACAAAAAATTAAGTTCTTGAAAACAAATAACCCATAAACTACACTCTTATTGTGTTTATTTTTTTATTTTTTTTAAAAAATCTAGCGTTTTATTGATAGAAGAAGCACCTAAAGCACTAATAACTAATTGATCTTTTTTTTCAATCACTGATGTTTTAAACCCGAATTTATTTAAATAATTCAAAATATACACAAAGCTCTCTTGCTCTAAACTACTTTTATTAGTGTTGTTAAAATAAATAAGCTTTACTTTATTTTTTTTAATTACAATTTTATCAAGACCAAAAGAAGAACCCATTTTTTTAATTTTCATAACCCCAACTAATTTAAGCACCTGATCGGGCAGGGGCCCGAACCTATCTTTCAAATTAGAAAGGATTTCTTTGTATAAACCTAACTTTGACTTTTCCTCTAAAAAACCATAAACCCTTAACCTTTCATTAGAATTAGAAATATAATCTTTAGGGATAAAAGCTTTTTCATAAACATCAACTAAACACGAATGGTTGTTTATAGCTTTTTTAAGGTTGTTTTGTTTAAACTCTTTTGGTTTGTCAATTTCTTTTAGCGCCTCATCTAAAATTTTATTGTAAGTTTCAAAACCAAGATCATTTATAAACCCACTTTGTTCTCCTCCTAAAAGGTTACCAGCACCTCTAATATCAAGGTCTTTTAAAGCTATGTTTAGTCCATCCCCTAAATTTGAAAACTCCTCAAGCGCGATAAGTCTTTTTTTAGCATCCGGGTTAAGGTTAGATAGTTTGGGAACTAAGAGACGACAAAAAGCTTTTCTGTTTGATCGACCAACACGACCTCTCATTTGGTGTAAGTCAGATAAACCAAACATATGTGCTTGGTTAATAATTATTGTATTTGCATTTGGTATATCTAAACCAGATTCAATTATATTGGTGGACACCAAAACATCAAAACGACCATCTATAAAATCTAAAACCGTTTTTTCTAATATATCACCTTTTTGTTGACCATGAGCTACAGCAACCTTTGCGTTTGGGACAAGCTTTTGAATAATGTTTGCTATTTCATAAATATTCTCAACCCGATTGTGAACAAAAAACGTTTGACCAAATCGAGACATTTCGTTAGTTATAATATCCCTAATCTCATTTTCATTAAACTGAATTACCTCTGTATGAACAGGTTGCCTGTTAGTTGGAGCTGTTCTAATTATACTTATGTCCCTTACACCAATTAATGAAAAATGGAGTGTCCTTGGGATGGGGGTTGCGGTTAAGGTTAAGCAGTCAAGGTTGAGTTTTCTTTTCTTAATTTTTTCTTTAAGGGTTACCCCAAACTTTTGTTCTTCATCTACTATTAATAAGCCAAGGTCTTTAAACTTTACTTTATTACTTAGAACAGAATGTGTTCCTATTAATATATCTATAGAACCAGAAACCAACTCGTTTATAATCCTTCTTTTGTCTTTACTAGTACGAAAACGAGATAAATAATCTACAGAAACAGGAAGGTTTTTCAATCTTTTTTTAAATGTTTTAAAATGTTGAAAGGCAAGAATAGTTGTTGGCACTAATATTAAAACCTGTTTATTTGAACAAACAGCTTTAAACGCTGCCCTTACAGCAATTTCTGTTTTACCAAACCCAACATCACCACAAACCAATCTGTCCATTGGAAAAGAACCCTCCATGTCTTTTTTTACATCTTCAGTTGTTTTTAGTTGGTCTGGTGTATCTTGGTATACAAAAGAAGACTCTAGCTCTATTTGTAAATAATTGTCTTTTTGAAAAGAAAAACCAGCAACCTCTCTTCTTTTTAGATATAGGTTAATAAGATCTTCAGCTATATCAACCAACCTGCTTTTAATTTTTTTCTTTTTCTTATCCCAATCGTTAGAACTTAAGTTACTGAGTTTAGGGGTTGAGTCTGAACCGGAATATTTTGCTATTTTATGAAGAGAGTTAATATTTATATAAACCACATCATTGTTCTTATAAACAACCCTTAAAACCTCATGTTCTATATCGTTAGATTTGATTTTCTCTAAACCAACAAACCGACCTACACCATGATCTATGTGAACAACATAATCCCCTGTATTTAGTTCTGACCTATCATTTATTGGGTTTTTTTGTTTTTTTATAACCTTAGGTTGGAAGCTGTGTTTATAATACCTGTTAAAAATTTGATGGTCTGTGTAAAAAACAACCTTATTTTCATGATCAACGAAACCTTCACTAAGTTTTGTTATTAACATTTTAACTTTTGTTGTTAGACCAATAGATTCAAAATAAGAAGTTAGCCTTAAAACCTGTTCTTCAGATTGAAAAGAAATATGTATTATATATCCTTTTTCCTCTAGGTCTTTCAGGTTATCTGCTAATAAAGAAAGGTTTTTGTTAAAGTTTGGTTGAGGAGAAGAGTTAAAGTGTACATTTTGTGATTTTTTTATTGATTTGTTTTGCGTTTCCACCAACTTAAAAGCTAGAATTTCTTTTAAATAAGAATCTTTATCTAAAAAAATTTTTTCAGGTGGAAGTTTTAGAAGAACATTGGATTTTTTTTGAGTTTTTTTAAACAACTCAAGTGATTTTAGGTGTTTTTCATAAATAATGTTAGCGGATAAACTAACACTATCAGCCCAAATACACCATTTTGAATCAAAAAAACCAAACAATGATAAATATTCTTTACTTTCTTCGTTTGATTGTAGGTTTGACACAACCATAACACTTTCCACTTCTTTTATTGTTAATTGAGACTCTACATCAAAAACCTTTATTTTTTCAACAAAATCACCGTCCATTTCTATTCTAATGGGGTTTTTGTAACTATAAGAAAAAACATCAATAATATTTCCTCTTATAGCTAAATCTCCGGGTTGTGTAATAAAATCTTCTAAAAAGAACCCCCTCTCCACAAGGGTGTTTCTAATAGACTTGATGTTAAGTTTTTGTTTTTTTTCAATCGATAAGGATAATTTATTTTGGAACTTTTCACTTGGGAACTTTTCAAATAAACCTTCTGGGTATGTTACGATATATATTTTTTCTTTTTTTCTTGACACAACAGCCTGAATTGCTTCAGTTCTCATAACAACATTTGCGTTATTTAATAAATCATCATCATATGGAGATAGAAAAGAAAAAGGAAAAAAATAAACCTTATTTTTATCTAAAAAATTACACAAATTACTATAAAAAATCAAAGCCTTCTCTTTATCTGATAGCACAAAACAATGACTTAATTTGTCTTTTTGAGAAACTGAAAGAGGTAAAATAACATCGAGATTTCCTGATAATCCAGAGAAAAACACACTGTTTTTGTTCGTATTAATTCTTGAGCTTACCTCGAGAACCTTGAGGTCATCCTTATACTTTGAGGTTATTTCAGAAATAGACATATTATTTTAACTGTACTTTTTAAGTTTAGTTTGCAAAAAAGAATAATTTTGTTGAATAAACCATGAAAATGAAAATTTTAATAACAGGATCCTCTAACGGAATTGGTTTCCAAATTGCAAAAGATTTATTAAAAGAGGGTCACGATTTAGCTCTTCATTATAACTCTAACAACTCAAAAATAAAAGAGCTTGTTTCTGAAAACAAAGATAGAAGCTTTATGGTTCAAGCTGACCTTTCAAAAGAAAGAGGGGCTTTTGATTTGTTCGAAAAAATATATAAAAAAATGGGTTTTCCAGACACAATCATTAATAATGCTGGAATTGCGGAGTCTGCGCCTATAAACCTAGAAAACAAACTTTGGATAAACAATTTTGATAAAACAATTTCAGTAAACCTTAAATCACCATCCGTTCTTAGCAAACTCTTTATTGAAAAGAAAAGAAAAGAAAAAATCACAAAAAAGTTTAGAATAATAAACATTGCTTCTAGAGCAGCATTTCGTGGAGAGGTTGAAGATTTTATTTCTTATGCTTGTTCAAAAGGAGGCCTTATTTCTTTAACTAAAACAATTGCCAGATCTTTTGGTAAAAAAGATAACATATTTGCTTTTAGTGTTGCTCCAGGATTTGTTAATACAGAAATGGCACAAAGCTTTATAAAAGAGAACGGAGAGGATTTTGTTAAAAAAGGAATTCAGCTCAATAGATTAACTGAGCCCAAAGATATTTCTCCAGTTGTTTCTTTAATCTGTACCGGTAAGATGGATCATAGCACCGGTTCTACCATTGATATAAACGCAGGAAGTTATTTGAGGTAAGTTATTTAGCGAAAATTTGTGAAGTATCTTTAAAAGACTTGAATTCAAGAGCGTTTCCACTTGGATCTAAAAAAAACATAGTTGCTTGTTCTCCAACTTCTCCTTTAAATCTAATATAAGGATCAATTACAAAATCAACCTTAAGTTTTTTTAGTTTTTTTGATAAAGCGTGCCACTCATCCCAAGGCAAAACTACACCAAAATGCCTAACAGGAACCTCTTTTCCATCTACAGAGTTTTTTTTAACACCATCTAACTCCTCAGGCTTTACGTGTGCAGAAAGCTGATGGCCAAAGAAATTAAAATCAATCCACTTTTTATCTTCCCTACCAATATCACACCCTAAAAAATTAGAATAAAAAGATTTTGTTGTTTCAATATCCTTTATTGGGAAAGCAAGGTGGAAAGGTTTGTCCATAAAACAATTTTAAATAAAAAAATTCAATAAATAAAGATGAAGAAAAACTGATTAAAATTTATTTCTCTGCAATCGGTAAATTATTAATGCTTGGGTATATTTGCTAAAAAATACTATACCTATGGAGATGTTAATTTTAATTATTGTCTTGTTCGTTTCAGCTATATTATGTTCTGTTTTTGTACCTAATAGTAAAGTTAGTAGCCATAAAAAAGATTCTGATATTTAATTCTTTTTTTTAACGTCTCTGAAGTCTATAATAGATACAGCGCCAACAAAACTTATTAACACAACAACAATCCAAACAAATAATTCAACGCCGTCAGTGACAGCTGGGTTAGTAGGGAACATCTTTTTTTTTTCGAAAATATAAATTAATTCTTATAATTAAAACTTTAAAAACTAATACTTCCAAGAGTTATATTAAACGTTGTTTGGTCTTGGTTGTAATTGTTATTTAATAGGTATGAAAATCGAAACCCTAAATCAAACAAAAAACTTTGTCTAAAAAGGTTAAGATCAAACTTAATTTCACCACCCAATGACCTTGGAGACTCAACATAATTATTTTCACCAACACTAGTTATTTGACCAACATTAAAAAAACCAGTCATCCTCACCCTTTGAATGTAAGCTAATGGCCCAATTGATATGTCTGGATAGAAAACAGGAGCTTCATATTCAACACCACCACCTAAAAAGCTAGAAAAATCAAACCCATTTGTGTAGCCATAAACAAAGTTCACATTTCTTCTAAACAAATAATCATTTTCACTTTGTTTCTCCCCTCTAAACTTAAACCTTAGAGAATGTAAGTTGTTTATTCCAGGAAAAGACAAATACAAATCCCCTCGGAAATACTTTCCGTTATAATCACTTCTTGTTGTTGTGCCCTTTCCCTCTAAAAGTACAATTTGTTCAAAAGGAAAGTAGACTTGTCTCTTTGATTTTTTGTGTTTTCTAGAATAATATATTAAACCAGAAAAATATTCTCGTGTATCTCTTGTGGTTTGGAGAGGAAACCTTGCAGACTCACTACTTATAGAGGTTGTGTAAAAATCTTTAAATCTTTCATTATAGTAACTTATTGATCCTAAAAAAGAAGTAAAAACTTTTCCCTTAGTAAAAGACAAAGGGATTTTTATTGTAGACATAAACTCTCTTACTTTAAAATTAATGTCAGCGTCATATATTGTATCCCTAACCCCATTGTTTTTTGTTAAAATAATATTTTGATTGAAAAAATCGTTAGTGGTTGATAGTGTTAAGTCTAAAATAGGATACAAACCTTGATAGCTAATTCCAAAAAATCTACGGTTTTTATCATCTCGAAGATCAAGCTTATAACCACCTTTAAACATTAGGTTGTTAAAAAGATTTCTAGACTCTAATCCTAATGTTAAATAATCAAGACCTTTTTCAGAAAAACCATAATCACTAACACCCCAAGAAATAGGTTGGATTAACTGAGAC
Organism: uncultured Marinoscillum sp.; assembly: GCA_964527965.1. Classification (GTDB taxonomy): domain Bacteria; phylum Bacteroidota; class Bacteroidia; order Cytophagales; family MED-G16; genus MED-G16. The sequence continues at coordinate 146,370 of CAZGPH010000001.1, read as the reverse complement.
CATTGACTTGTTTTTTTTGATTTAAATGTTTTTTGATTTGTTTTAACTTCAATTTCATTGGGAGTGTTTTTTATATTAACCGATGTGATATTTTTTGATATTTTATCCTCATAAATATCAAATCCATAATCACCCATTGAACTATAATAAATCACCTTTCCGTCGTCTGATAAAAAAGGATAATAACCACCTAACCGCGGGCTTTTTATCATATATGTTTTAGATGTACTTATTTTGTGCAAAAAGATTTCTTCAAATCCATTGTGCTCTGTTGAAAAAACTAAAGTATCATTTTTTAGAGTGGGCCAACCTATGTTTTTGGTCGTTCTGTATAAAGTTTCAAATGAGTTTTTATTAATATTATAAACAAAAACATCTTTGTTTCCTTTTTTAGTCTTTAACCCTATAAGTTTATTTTGTGATGTGTACTTTATTGAAGAATAAACCCCACCATTAAGTTTTATCTCTTTTTTTGTTTTAGATAAACCAACCTCATAAAACACTAAACTTTGTGACCCATCTAAGTTGTTTTTTAACAGAACCACCTCCTCTGCGTTAGGTGAAATATCTAATGAAGCAAAAAATCCCTTAAGAGTATTTTTAATTATTTTTTTAGTGTTTAAGTTTAATATTTTAAGACTAGAAAAAACCCTTTTATCCCACCTTCCATCTTTATCAAACTCTAACCACCCAATTAGATTTTCTGAACTTGGAATTCTACCAAAATCATTAATTAAACCAGGTGTGAAAAGAAGTGAAAAAGAACCATCTTTATCTATTGTTCCTATATCTTGGTAGCTACCCTGACCTTGTCTTATTACAACTAATTTGTCTTTAGTTACTTTAGTTGGGTATAGGTAACTTATGTAGTTCTTTTTTAGTCTTTTATTTAAAGGGGTTTTTTTTAAATAAGATGATTTTTTTGGTAGCGCTTTAACGCTAAGTTTGTATAAGTCCTTATAGTTTAGGTTAGTTTCTTTTTTTAGAGACCGATAAAAGGGGAGGGGCAGAAAAGATTGATTGTGTGCTTTTTTTATAATCTTATTATAAACACTATCCCCAAAATTATCTTTTAAATATTTAACCATTAAGTATCCAGTTTCATACTCATTGGGGGTCTTTATTTTTAAGCTTCCAAGTGTTTGTCTATCATATTTTAATTTATTTTTATCTAAAAGGTTTGTTTGGGTTGTTAATGTAAAGTGTGGAATTCTACCTCTACCAAAATCTCCTATTCGAGTTTCTAAGTTAACAGCGTCTCCTTCCCAATACCAGTTTGGAGCAGAAGATCGTGTTAACATTGAGGATAAACCTTCACCAAACAAATAAAAAACAACTTTATTAAAAAACGAATTGTATCCAACCTCTCTTTGGACTAAGTGTCTATACTCATGTGCTGAAAGAAGATCAATCCAGTTATTGTTGTGAAGAAAATGTGGTGATTCAGGCTTTGCATTTATATAAAACTCAGTCCTTCTTGGGCTAGAAGTTACAAAGGCGTTAGAGATAGAATTTTGATTATGTAAAATAACCTTACTTCTTCTAATTTTATCACTCGGGTTAAATTTAATTTTATCAATATTGTTTTCAAGATAATTTATTGTGTAGTTAGCAATAGAATCAAGTTCCTCTGGAAAGTATACCGTAAAGTTTCCACTTTTTTTTTCATACCACTTAATGTTTGGCGGTGCAGATTCTGCTTTTTCGTATTGTGAGAATAAATTAAAAAAGCCTAAAACAAAAACCCCAATTAAAACTAGTTTTTTATGCATTTTCAGATATACACTTAAATAGTTTTTCAATTTCACTTTTAGAATTATAAACAGAAGGGGAAACCCTAATTACCTCTCCTCTGAGTGAAATAAAAATGTTTTTTTCTCTTATTTTCTTGAGAACTTTTCTAAGATTTTTTTTTGGTTTTAATCCAAACAAATGAGCCGCCCTAAAGTCATCATCTTCAAACCAAACCTTAGATTTATCTAATAGACCAAAACATGGTTTAGTAATTGACTCGATATATTCGTAAATATTATTAACCCCCCACTTATTTATTTGATTAATTCCAGCTGATAACATTTCTACGTTTATAAAATTACTTTGTTGACCAACACTATATCTTCTCGCTAACTCACCATAGTTATCTTGGTAGTTAATTAGTTGTGAGAAATCTTCACTATTTTTTCTGTTTATCCAACTTTCCTCTACAGGCTTACCGTTGTCAAAGGCTTTTCCAAAGTAACTAATTCCACAACCATAAGGCCCCATTAACCATTTATATCCTGCACAAACTAAAGCGTCTGGGTTAATTTCTGAAACATCAAAAGGCATAGTTCCAACAGACTGAGTCCCATCTACTATCAACAAAGCGCCAACCTTTAGAGTTTTCTCTCTTATTTTTTTTAAATCAAAAATTGTTCCATCTGCCCAATGAACCATACCTAAAGAAACAGCTTTTGTTTTACTACTTATTCCTTTTATTATTTCATCATTCCAAAGTTTTCCAGCATTATCATTAACACTAGGTTTTTTTATTACCTTAAGCTCAGCTTTATATTTTTTAGTTAATTCCATCCAAGGGTAAACATTACTTGGAAACTGGTCTCCTACTACTACAATATTTTCTGAAGGCTTCATTGTTATATTATTAGTAACATTAGCCATACCATATGAAACAGATGAACATAAAGCTATTCTTTCAACCTCGTCTGTGTTTATAAGTTCTGCAAAATGATTTTTTAGTTTTTTTACACCTAAAAAAAAGTCTTCTGGCAATAACTTGTGTGGTTTTCTTTTTAACCTTAAACCTTTTATGCCAGCTTTTTCAACTTTTTTTAGCATAGGAGACATATAGGCACAATTTAGATAACTTTTCTTACCGGTAATTATAAATTTCTGTTTTTGACAATTCATAGTCTCGAATTTTTATTTAAATAAGGGTGGGTAAATTTTGTTGTGACTTGTCTCTCTTTGATATATATCTGCAAAATATAGAATTTTATGTTCAGAATTGTAATTTCCTATAAGAGAAATGCTAGTAGGGTTACCTTTTTTATCAAACCCATTTGGAATTGAAACAACAGGGTGACCAGTTAGATTAGTTGTTAATAATTGATTTCCTCCGAAGCTAGGAGAAAGAATAACATCAAACTCTTTAAATAAAGAAACAACCTCGTTGATTAACCTTTCTCTGTGTCTATTTGCTTGAATATATTCTACCGCAGGAATCAACCTAGCTTGCCTTAAAGAGTTTGCCCTGGAACGATTCCCTTGTTCTACCATATTTGAGTCTAATCCTTTTAACAAAAAACTATCAAAAAAAGCACCAGCCTCTGACCTCAGGATAATATCAAACACATTAAAAGGAAAATCTTCTGGTAACGAAATCGCTTTTAATTTAAAACTCTTTTTAAAATAATTAAGTGTTTTAAGGTTATTTGAGGCAAACCTAGATGTGTCTTGTTCGAACATGTTTTTGAAGTACCCAACCTTCAGGTTATTTCTTTTCTCATCAAAAGAAACAAATTTGGGGTTACTTGGTTTGTTTTTAATTTCTTCTAAAACAATAGCACAGTCTCTTGCACTTCTTGCAATTGGCCCAACCTTATCCATACTCCAAGATAAAGTCATAAAACCATCTGTACTTATTTTCCCAAAAGTTGGCCTTAACCCACTTACACCACACCTTGTAGAGGGGGATATAATTGAGCCTAAAGTTTCAGTTCCTATTGCAAAGCTAATAAGCCCAGCGGCTACTGCTGAAGCGGACCCAGCAGAAGACCCACTTGAGCCCTGAGAAAGGTCCCAAGGGTTTTTGGTTTTTCCACCAAACCAAACATCTCCTCTAGCGAGTGAACCCGAAGAAAATTTACCAACCATAACAGCACCAGCTTCTTCAAGTTTTTTAATAACCTCTGCTTTGTTTTCTAGGTACTGGTTTTTTAAAGGCATAGCCCCCCAAGTGGTAGGATATCCCGGAAATGAAGCTAAATCTTTTATGCCATAAGGAATACCGTGCAGCAAACCTTTATAGTTTCCTTCAGAAATTTCTTTGTCAGCAGTTTTTGCTTGAGATAAAGCTAAGCTTTCAGTTAGGGTAACCACCGAATTTAATTTTTTATCATACTTTTTAATTCTTTCTAAATAAATTTTTGTTAACTCAGTGGATGTTATTTTTTTGTTCTTAATTAGATAAGATAATTCACCCACTGTCATATAAGCGATTTCTTTTTTGCTTTTTGGAAGAGAGACTTTTTTTTCTTCAAAATGGAAAAGTAAGTTGTTTTCTTCTCCTCCTGTTACTGTAAATTTTAAAGAAGGAGAATCATTGTTACTTAAAGGATAACCTCTCATTTCTTCATAAGAATCAAGGTTTCTTTTCAAATATGGTAACATTGTTTTAATGCTCTCTTTGGAAAAAGAAATTCCAGAAACCCCTAACGCAGAAACTATGTTTTTAAAACTTATACTTTCCTTCTTAATTAAGTAAAAGGAAGAAAGTGAAGTTATTATCACAAACAAATAAAGAGTAATTTTATTTTTCATTAATATATTTTAATCTAATATACATATTAATTTTATTCAATATATTTCAGCAGGATTGGAAACTAAAAACAAAGTATTTTTATTAGACGCAATGGCTCTTATATATAGAGCCCATTTTGCATTTAGCAAAAACCCTATTGTAAATTCAAAAGGAATAAATACCAGTGCGGTATACGGTTTTCTCAACACCTTGTTAGAACTGTTAAATAAAGAAAAACCAACCCACCTTGCTGTTGCTTTTGATACAAAATCACCCACTTTTAGGTCAGAGATTTTTACAGAATACAAAGCTAATAGGGAACGACAACCAGAAGACATTCAAGTGGCAATACCAATAATAAAAAATTTTTTAGAACACTTAAATATAAAGATAGTAGAGTTAGATGGTTTTGAGGCAGATGATATAATAGGAACACTTTCAGGTGTTTTATCTGAAGAGGAAGAAACACAAGTATTCATGATGACTCCAGATAAAGACTTTGCCCAGTTAGTTAAAGAAAATGTTTTTTTATATAAGCCAGCTTTTATGGGAAGGGGTGTTGATATTTTGGGAGTAAAAGAAGTTTTAGAAAAATTTAAAATAAAAGAAGTAGATCAGGTTATAGATTTTTTAGGATTACAAGGAGATAGTGTTGATAATATACCAGGAATACCTGGTGTTGGCCCTAAAACCGCTCAAAAACTGTTGTCGGAATACGGAAGTGTAGAGGGGATACTTGAAAATAAAGAGAAAATTAAAGGCTCAGTTGGTATGAAAGTTAGGGATAACACAGAATCTGCTTTAATGTCTAAGGAGTTAGCAAAAATCAAAACAGATATTTCTTTAAACATAGAAATTAATGACTTAAAAATTAAAAAAGCTAATTATTCAGACCTTAATAGGTTATTAGATGAAATGGAGTTTAGAACAATTAAAAATAGAATGATTTCATCTGGTCTTTTGTTAGAACAAGAAGAGGGTCAGTTAGATTTTTTTTCAAATCAAACCTCAGCAGAGACAGAAAACTTAAATTATAAACTAATAGATAAAAACAAGTTAGATGATTTAGTGAAATCTTTAGCTCTATCAAAAAGTATATGCGTTGACACAGAAACTTCCAGCTTAAATATTCAAGAGGCTGAGTTAGCCGGAATAGCTTTAAGTGATGGGGAGAAAAAAGGATATTATATCCCAACAGTTAATGACCACAATGAAATTATCAATAAACTTAAACCACTTTTAGAGAACCCATCGATAATGATAATTGGTCATAATCTAAAGTATGACCTTCAAATTCTAAAAAAATATAATATTAATATCAAAGAAAATGTTTTTGATACGATGCTTGCTCACTATTTAATAAACCCGGAATCAAGCCATAAACTGGATGTGTTGTCTGAGAATTACTTAAACCATAAATGTATACCCATTGAAGATATTATTGGTAAACGAGGGGTAAATCAAAAAAAAATGACAGACTTAGACCCGAAAGAGATATATGTTTACGCCTGTGAAGATGCTGACATTACCTTTCGTTTAAAGAAAATTTTTGAACAAGAACTTAAGAAAAATAATTTAACAAAACTGTTTTATGATTTAGAAATACCACTAATGTTTGTTTTGTGTGAAATTGAAAATAATGGTGTTAAGATTGACTCAGATTTTTTGTCTAATATGTCAACTTTGCTAACTAAAAAAATTAATGAAACCCAAAAGTCTATTTACAATATAGCAGGAGAAGAATTTAATGTTGCTTCCCCAAAACAACTAGGGATAATTTTATTTGATAAACTTAAAATTGAGGAGAATCCTAAAAAAACCAAATCAGGTCAATACTCAACGGGTGAAGATATTTTAACAAAACTCTCAAAGAAAAGTAAAATAGTTTCTTTAGTTCTGGAATACAGAGAATATAAAAAACTATTGTCTACTTACATTGATGCATTACCAGAAATGGTTTCCTCATATGATAAACTGATACATACTGATTACGCCCAAGCTGTAACAGCAACAGGTAGATTAAGTTCTAATAAACCAAACCTTCAAAACATTCCCATCAGAACACAACTAGGAAGAAAGACCCGTTCCGCTTTTGTCTCTAGGACAGAAGGAAACTTTATTTTAGCTGCAGATTACTCACAAATTGAGTTACGTATTATTGCTTCTTTCAGTGAAGACAAGGAAATGATTAATGCTTTTAATAACAACAAAGACATTCATTCTATTACAGCCTCTAAAGTGTTTGGAGTTTCTTTAGATGATGTAACTCAAGACATGAGAAGAAGAGCAAAAGAGGTTAATTTTGGTATAATATACGGAATATCTCCCTTTGGTCTTTCTCAAAACCTAGACATACCTAGAGGTGAAGCTAAAGAAATTATAGACGCTTATTTTGATGAATTCAAAAATGTTAAGCTGTATATGGACCGTTCAATTGAGGAGGCTAGATCAAAAAAGCAAGTAAAAACATTGCTAGGAAGGAGAAGGTTTTTAAGAGATATTGACTCAAGAAATTATACACTTAGAGGTTTCGCTGAAAGAAACGCAATTAACTCACCAATACAAGGAACCGCAGCAGATATAATTAAATTAGCGATGGTATCAATATCAAAATGGATGAAAGAAAACAACATAAAATCTAAAATGATTATGCAGGTTCATGACGAATTAGTATTTGATGTCGAGAAGACCGAACTGGAGCTATTAAGTTTAAATATTAAAAAAATAATGGAAAATGTAATTAAAATTAAAGTGCCGTTACTTGTTGAAGTTGGATATGGAAAGACATGGTTAGAAGCACATTAGACATAGAGGCTTATAGAGAAAAGGTAGAGTCTGCTCATAATGTAGTTAGAAAGTGGGCTCACAACACCCCTATTCTAAACTCATCTGCAATTAATTCTATTGTTGGTTGTGAGGTGTATTTCAAATGTGAGAACTTTCAGAAGATTGGTGCATTTAAAATGAGAGGTGCCGTTAATGCGGTCATGTCATGTGATATGAAACAAAAAGAAAAGGGTTTTGTGACTCATTCTTCTGGCAATCACGCTCAAGCTGTTGCACTTTCTTCAAAATTTGCTAAAACAAATGCATATATAGTTATGCCAAAAGGAGCACCTAAAATTAAAATTAATGCTGTTAAAGGGTATGGGGCTCAAGTTTATTTGTGTGAAAACAATGAAGCTTCCAGGGTAGAGACTTGCGACAATATTATAAAAGAAACAGGGGCAATTTTTATTCATCCTTATGATAATGAAAAGGTAATTTGTGGCCAAGCAACATGTGCAAAAGAAATATTTGATGAACTTAAGGAAATCAATTATATGATGTGTCCGGTAGGTGGAGGAGGGTTAGCTTCAGGAACAATAATATCAACTAAGTTATATTCACCAGAAACAGAAGTTATACTTTCTGAACCACTTAATGCTTCTGATGCTCACGAGTCTTTTCTTAAGAAAAAGTTAATTCCTGTTGTAAAGCCAAAGACTATAGCAGATGGGTTAAAAACATCATTATCAAAAAGAACATTTGAGTTTATTTTAGGAGGAGCTAAAAAAATTATTACTGTATCTGAAGAAGAAATAATTTTTGCAATGAAATTAATTTGGGAAAGGATGAAGATTGTTTGTGAACCATCATGTGCAGTTCCTTTGGCAGCTCTAATAAAAGAAAAAAATAATTTTTATAATAAAAGAGTTGTGATAATCTTAACAGGAGGAAACGTTGACCTTAAATCCTTACCCTTTTAATTATTAAATCTATCAAAGTCACTCTTAATTTCAACTCGAGGGTAGCTGTTATCGTTTACGTTTACATCAGCAGTCTCTTTATTTGGGTCAAGCCTTATATTTTTAACAACCTTGTCTTTAGTAAAGACCTTTGTGACCTCTTTCTCATTAAACCTCCAAATTTCAGCAGGTATTTTTTCTATTTCTGTAGAATTATCTTCATAAGTCCACTCAATAATAAGGGGAGTTACTAGTCCACCGATATTTTTAAAAGTAATCTCATAAAAGTTTTTATTTGAGTTTGCTAACTTAATTGCTTCATCATTTACAGAGTTTCTAAATTCTCTATATTCATTTCTATTTGTTTCTGAAAAATTAAACTCTGTTGGTTTAAACGGAATAGAATATTTAGGTGGAGTAGAAGCGGCTTTTCTATTTCCTATAATATCCTCTTCCTCTACATTTGCTCTGTTTTCAAAAGGTTCGTCAACATTTTTCATTTTGAACCACTTTACTTTTTCTACCGATACATCTACATTATCTGTGCTATAAAACCAACCTCTCCAAAACCAATCTAAATCGATAGCGCTTGCATCTTCCATTGTTCTAAAAAAATCAGCTGGATCGGGGTGTTTAAATGCCCATCTCCTCGAGTATTCTTTGAAGGCATAATCGAACAATTCAGGACCCATTATGGTTTCTCGTAAAACACTTAACGCAGCAGCAGGCTTTGCATATGCGTTAGCCCCAAACTCTCTACCAGCAATTTGTTCGGAGTTAGTCATTATTGGCCTTAACATATCTTTTGGCATTTTCATATAGTTCACGATACTTTCTGCCGTTCCTCTTCTCAAAGGTCCATCGCTGTAGTATTCTCTTTGAGTTAAAGATTGAACAAAAGTGTTAAGCCCCTCATCCATCCATGTCCACTGTCTTTCGTCGGAGTTAATAATCATTGGAATAAAAAAGTGACCTACTTCATGTATTATAACACTTATCATACCCCACTTTGTTGCCTCTGAATATGTCCCATCTTCATTAGGCCTTCCGAAGTTAAAACAAATCATAGGATACTCCATACCAATTGAAGCGGCATGAACAGAAATAGCTACAGGATATGGGTACTCAATAGTATGTTTAGAAAATGTTTTTAGTGTATTAGCAACTGCTTTTGTAGACTCCTCTTCCCAGAGAGGGTTTCCTTCTTTTGAGTAGTATGACATTGCAAGCGGCGTATTGTTGTCTAATTGAACAGCCATAGCATCCCAAATAAATTTTCTTGATGCAGCAAAGGCTACGTCTCTAACCATTTCTGCTTTATACCTCCATGTTTTAGTTTTATTTTTGACTGGGTTATTTTCTTTTTTAATTGCCTCTTCTTGTGTGGTAATTAAAACAGGTTTATCAAATGTCTTTTTTGCTCTTTCAAATCTTTCAAGCTCTTTTTTTGTAAGCACCTCCTTAGGGTTTTGTAACGATCCGGTTGCACCTACAATAAAGTCAGCAGGAACAGTAATATTTAACTCATAATCACCAAAGGCTAAAGCAAATTCACCCCTTCCTAGAAACTGTTTGTTTTGCCAACCCTCTTTGTCATCATAAACAGCCATCCTAGGAAACCATTGTGCTATTGTATAACTGAAGTTTTTATCTTTAGGAAAATATTCATAACCACCTCTTCCTCCTATTTTCATTCTGTCATTTATCTCATAAGACCACTTAATTTTGAATGAGAAAGAGTCACCATTTGACATAGGTTTGTCTAGGTCGATTCTCATCATTGTGCTGACTATAGAATAGTTTAAATCTTTATTTTCGCCATCTTTTACATAAGTAATTTTAAAACCACCATCATACTTTTTTCCTTTTGCGTTTGTGTAGGAGTTTGTGAGCCCTTGAAGACGTTTTCCGCTATATGAATTAGACATTTTAGATGGAGATACAAGGGGTGTGTTTGAATCTTCAGCCCTCATATTCTGGTCAAGCTGTACCCAAAGATATCTTAGAACATCAGGTGAGTTATTATAATATGTTATTTCCTCTTCTCCATAAAGGGTTTGGTTTTCATCATTAATAGTAACATCAATTTTATAGTCAGCTCTTTGCTGCCAGTAGTCTATACCAGGAGCTCCAGAAGCAGTTCTATAAGAGTTAGGTGTAGGAAGCATGGTTCCTAATTGCTCAAATTTCTTTTCCCACTCCCCATAGGACCCTTGAGAAAAAGAAATATGACTAATAGCTAATAATATTAAAAATAAAAATCTAATCATTTTACCAAAATTTTGCATTTAACGTTAACATCAAACTTATACCAAAAATTGCAGAAGACACAAATAACACCCAGTTTTCTCTCTTTTTAAAAAGGTAATTAGAACCCAAAAAACTAAACATTAAAAAAACAAAAACAATAATTAATTGAGCTACTTCTATCCCAACATTAAACGAGAATAACTCTAAAACAACACTGCCTTCAAATAGAATTGCTTTAAGGTAATTGGCAAAACCTAAACCGTGTATTAAACCAAAAAACAATGCAATAAAATAATTAGAAGTAACAGCTTTTTTGATTTCCTTTTTTCTATTTAAAATATTATTTAAAGAAGTTATTACAATAGTAAGGGGGATTGCAAACTCTATGATTTTTTGATCATAGGATATCAAGTCAAGAGCCGATATAACAAGTGTAATCGAATGACCAATTGTAAAAGCGGTTATAAGAATTATAATTTGTTTTATCATATTTGTCTTGTATACAACTACAAGTGCAAGAACAAATAATATATGATCTAGAGCTTGAACGTTTAAAATGTGGTCAAAACCAACAAAAAACCATGTTTTAAATTCTTCCATATTCTTTCAGTAAAAATTTGTTGTTAAATTTATCAAAATTATTATGATAAACATAGTTACTATTATTTCATTTTTATTCGCTCACAAGTTTTATGTAAGCGTCTCCTACATGGAGTATGACAAGGAGAGGAAAGCGATAGAGGTTCAAAAAAAAATATTTTTTGATGATTTAGAGTTTGTTATCAAAGAAAAACACAACCTTTCTTCTTTTGATATTTTGAAGTCTGAAAAAGACTCTGTAGATAAATATATAGAAAGCTATCTTTATGAGAATATTCTTTTTGATATAGACGGAATAAAAAGAAAAATAAATTACTTAGGACACGAACATCTCAATGGCACTATTAATTGTTATTTTGAGATTTTGGAAGTTGATAAATTTGAGAATCTTTTTATAAAAGACACATCCTTATTTTCGGATTTTGATAGTCAAGAAAACTTAATATATTTTGAAATGGATAATAATCTATATACTATTAGACTAAAGTACCCTAAAACCTCCGAAGAGATTCGGCCTAAACATTAAAGCAAAAACAATGAAAAAACTTATAATCATCTTATTATCATTTACCTTTTTAAGTTCGGAATCATACACTCAAGATATAGAGACTTTCACAAATGGATTTACTAAAAAAGAAGGGTTTATAAATTATTATTGGGATGGTTCCAAAGGAAAATTATATTTAGAAATATCAAAACTAGATCATGAAATATTGTATGTTAATTACCTCTCTGCTGGAGTTGGATCTAATGATATTGGTTTAGACAGAGGGCAAATTGGTGGATCAAGAATTATTAAGTTTGTAAAAATGGGGCCAAAGGTTTTTATGGTTCAACCAAATTATACCTTTAGAGCGATATCAAATAACAGCGAGGAAGTTAAGTCTATAGAGGATGCTTTTGCAAAATCAACCCTATGGGGATTTAGCGTTGTGGCTCAGTCAGGCTCTAGGTATCTTTTAGACGCTTCAGAGTTTATTATAAAAGATTCTCACAAAATATCTCAAAGGTTAATGCAAAGAAAACAAGGATCTTTTAAAGTTGACAAAAAATCTTCTTCATTTGATAATTCTAACTCAAAAAACTTCCCTCTCAACTCTGAGTTAGAAGCTTTCTTGACTTTCAGGGGGGTCGCTACAGGTGGATGGTTAAGGTCTGTTTCTCCAGACTCTGAAACTTTTTCTGTTAGAACAAGACACTCATTTGTTCAACTTCCAGATGATGGTTATACTCCAAGAAAGTTTGATCCTAGAGCAGGATATGGTGCTATGACATTTTATGATTATGCTAGCCCAATTGAAGACGATCTTCATGTGAAATACATAAGAAGACACAGGTTAATTAAAAAACATCCTAGCAAAGATATGAGTGAGGCTGTGGAACCAATTATATATTATTTAGATAGAGGAGTTCCTGAACCGGTAAAATCAGCTTTAATAGATGGAGCTTCATGGTGGAACGAAGCCTTTGAAGCCGCTGGTTTTAAAAATGCATTTCAGATAAAGGTACTACCTGAAGGTGCTGACATGTTAGATGTTAGGTATAATGTAATTCAATGGGTTCATAGATCAACCAGAGGATGGTCTTATGGAGCCTCTGTGGTTGACCCAAGAACAGGAGAAATAATTAAAGGTCACGTATCACTTGGTTCATTAAGGGTAAGACAAGATTATCTAATTGCCGAGGGCTTACTTAGACCATACGCAAATGATAATAATAGTGACCTTATGGAAGAAATGGCAATAAAAAGATTGAGACAATTATCTGCACATGAGGTTGGACATACTATCGGCCTTTCACACAATTTTGTTTCGAGTGCAAGAAATAGAAAATCCGTTATGGACTATCCCCATCCTCTAATTAAATTTTCAGATAATAAAGTAGACCTCTCAGAAGCTTATGATCATGGGATAGGTGACTGGGATAAACTTGCAATAAACTGGGGTTACAGACAGTTTGATTCTAATGAAAAAGATCAGCTAAATAAAATATTACAAGACGGCTATAAAGATGATATTTATTTTATTACTGATCAAGATTCAAGACCTGCGGGAAGCGCCCACCCAAGATCACACCTTTGGGATAATGGGTTTGATGCAGCTGACGAGCTAAACAGAATGCTTGATATTAGAAGATATATATTAGATAACTTTTTAGATAATGCAATTAAATTAGGAGAGCCGATGTCAAGCATTGAAGAGGTTCTGGTTCCTATGTATCTTCTTCATAGATATCAAATTGAAGGCGCCGCAAAAGTTGTTGGTGGGTTAGACTATAACTATGCACTTAAAGGTGACGGCCAAGTTGTAACTAAAATGTTATCAGCAGACCAACAAATTAAGGCTTTAAATTCTTTATTGAGTTCTATCAACCCAAAAAACTTGTCACTTCCTGAAAGTCTCATTAAAATTATTCCACCTAGAGCTTTCGGTTATCCTAGAACTAGAGAAACTTTTAAATCAAGGACAGGCTTAACTTTTGATTATTTAGCTGCAGCAGAAACAGCGACCGCTTTAACATTAAAAATGTTATTAAACCCAGAAAGAGCGTCCCGTTTACTTACATTAAAAGCTAGGGATGTTGCCCAACCCGGTTATAGTAATATCTTAAATCAAATTATAGGAGAAACAATTCTTAAAGAAAGTGCTTTTAAAAACGAAAAACTTGATTTATCAAATGTAGAGATAGAGATTTCAAAAATGGTAAATCACTCTGTTTTAAACCATGTTTTTATGTTAGCTAATAGCCAAGAGACACACGAGGAGGTAAAAGCTAGAACCCACTCAACTTTAAAGCAATTGAAAAAACAGCTGGATAAGAAATACCCTGAAGAATATCACTATCAGTATCTTTCTGAAAAAATCGATAAGTTTTTATCAGGAGAGATAGACATCCAGTACCCTGATCAGCTGAAAGCTCCAGATGGATCTCCTATAGGGGCTCATGATCATTTGTTGTTTTCTTGTGAAAGTGAATTATAATTTTTCTTCATGAAGTGCAGTGCCGGTGCCATCAACAATTAGGTTTTTTTCTTTATCAAAAATTTGAGTTTTAAATACACCAAAATGTTTGTCTTTTATAATTTTAATTAATTCAATACGTACTATATATTTTTTGTCGGGGTATAAAGGTCTTTTGAAGCTAAGATTTTGGCCAACATGAATAGATCCGGCACCAGGAAATTTTGTTCCCATCACCTTTCCAAATGAGGTTACAGAGAAAAGCCCATGAACTATTGGTTTTTTAAATCTTGTTTTTGCTGCAAACTTTTTATCAAGATGAAGGGGGTTTTTGTCCCCACTTAGTTCAGCAAATTTATTTACCATCTCCTGTGTGATTATAAATTCTTCTTTATAACTATCTCCAATCTTTAATTTCATGATAAAACATTTTTTGTGTTTATAAAATCTTTGTTAGATGAAGACATTATTGCTGGGAATAAAGAAGCTAAGGCCGCCACCGTTACTACCATAAAAGTAATTATAATTACATCAGATCCTAGTAAACTTACAGGATAGGCATCAAGTATGGAGCTTGTCATTTGAATTTTAATAATTCCATATGTGTTCTGAGCCCATGTTATAAGAGCACCTGCGATTACCCCAAAACATGCTCCTATAATTCCAGTTATTATCCCATGTAGAAGAAAAACATCTCTTATCTGATATTTTTTCACTCCCAATGAAAACATTACAGCGATATCCTTCTTTTTTTCAACACCTATCATTATTAAAAGAAAAAATATATTTATTGAACATAAAATTAGAACTATAAAAAAAACAAAATAAACAACAAGCTTCTCTGATTTAAGTATTTTGTATAAACCCTCCCTTTGCTCTAAACCCGTTGAGACTTTAAAGGTGTTACCTAAAAGTTTTGTAATTTTTTCTTTTGTTTTCTCCGGTTCGGATTTGCTAACTAGAGAAATCTCATAGGCTGATATTTTGTTATTTTGATTTAATAAGTTTTGAGCAAAATTGAGAGATGTAAATATATAATTGTTATCAAAGCCGCTTTCAATAGCAAAAACACCACCTACCTTAAGAGGTTTTTTATTATAAAGTTTTTTGGATAAAGAGTTTGGGTTTAAGTTAATATTTTGATTTAATGCAAAGACGTCTAAGCTTTGGAAATCGGAATCTACCTTAATACCTAATGAGTACTTTACCCCCCTTCCTATAACTCCATAGTCCAAGGTGTTTTTTTGAAAAATAAATTCACCTTCAGTTAAGTTTTTTTTAATTCTATTTTGATTAACAAAATTATTGTCAACTCCTTTTATATAAGTAACTACTTCTTTTTCTTCATTTTGAATTACCACTTTATTTTCAATTATTGCTGAAACCTGATTTACTGAATTTATTTTATTGATTTGATCAATAAATTTGTTTTCAAAGAACAGTCCTTCTGCTTTTTCAACTTTAATTTCAGGGTCAAAATCATTGTATATAGACTTTAATGTTTCTTCTAAACCATTATATACTGACAATATTACAATCATAGCTGCAGCGCCAATAGAGAGTGTTATTATTGATGTGTAAGAAAGAAAGTTTATTAATGTTTTTTTCTTTTTGGAAAAGATAAGTTTTAGTGCTGATCTAAAAGAAAAATTCATTTTACTTTTTTGGGGGAATGTCTAGGTTAGATATTATCTTATTTACTCTTGAGGCCTCGTGTTCAGTGCTATCGATTATAAATTTTATTTCAGGAATTTTTCTAATTTTCTTGGCAATAGCCTTTACTATATATTGTTTAATGTCATGTTTCCTCTCTTGGAATCTTTCATTAACAAAATCAGATTTTGAGTTGTCAAGAACACTAATAAATATTAAAGCAACACTAAGATCCGGAGAAAGCTTTATTCCCATTACCGTCACAAACTCATTTTTTAAAAAAGACTTTCCTTCTTTTAATATATATTCGTTTACAACTCCATGTATTAAACTTTCGTGCTTTTCTATTCTTTGTCTTTTCAAATTATTGGTCAATTTTTTCTACCCTTCTTTTATGCCTTCCTCCTTGGAAGTCAGATGCCATAAAAGCATTTAATATTTTTTTTTGTTCCTCTTTTGAAATAAATCTAGCTGGTATACACAATACGTTGGCATTATTATGAGTAACCGCTAAACTAGAAATTTTTTCATTCCAACAAATTGCAGCTCTTATCCCTGGGTGTTTATTTGATGCCATTGCTACTCCATTTGCACTCCCACAAATTAATACTCCAAAAGAGCTAGTATCTTTTAATACCTTTGAGGAAACATCATGTGCGTAGTCTGGATAATCGACGGAGTCTGCAGAATAACAACCACAGTCTTCATAATCAACACCTTCTTTTTTTAGGAACGATATTAGATCAGACTTATACTCATATCCAGCATGGTCAGAACCTATAATTACTTTCATTTTTTATTTATTTTTAACTACTCCAGAAATCAATATACTTATTTCATATAAACCCACCAAAGGTAAAGCCATCACAATTTGACTAAACGGATCAGGTGGTGTCAACATTGCTCCAAATACTAAAATAATTACGATTGCATGTTTTCTGTAATTTTTGAGAATTTCCTTATTAACTATTCCTGCTTTAGTTAGAAAGTATATAACCATAGGCAGTTGAAATAATAATCCAGATGCTAACACAAGAGTGGTTATAGTTGAAACATAAGATATTATATCAAACTCATTTAAAATTGAAGGATCTATCTGGTAATTTGCTAAGAAGTTTATAGAGATTGGCGTTAATATAAAGTATCCAAACAAAACCCCAATAAAGAACAATAAAGAAACATAAAAAGTTGCTCCCCTTGCTGCCTTTTTCTCATTTGAATATAAACCGGGTGAAATAAACTTCCAAAACTCCCAGAAAGCATATGGAAAGGCAAAAATTATACCAATTACAAATGAGGAAGAAATATGCATCATAAACTGTCCAGCCATCTGTCTGCTTTGGATTATGAAAGGAAGCTCGTCTATACAAAATGAAGAAACACCAATTTTTTGACCAAGTTCACATAGAATTTGGTAAGTCCAAAAATCACTTTTTGAAGGGCCTAATAAAATTATTCCAAAAACTATTTCTTTAGATACAAAAGCAATAATTGCAAAAACCATTATCGCCAAGAGTGATCTTATGATATGCCACCTAAGTTCTTCTAGGTGATCAATAAAAGACATTTCTTTTTCTTTTTTCATTTATTTATGAAGAGGGAAGTTATTAGCCCAATTATTTATTTCTTTTTTAATAACATCTACTTCAGATTTATTTGTAATAACTGAATCTATAAAACTCACAATTTTTTTCATATCAGACTCTACCATCCCTCTGGTAGTAATTGCCGCAGTCCCTATTCTCATTCCAGATGTAACAAAAGGAGATTCTGTATCAAAAGGAACCATGTTTTTATTTATGGTTATGTCGGCTTTTCCTAAATTTTCTTCAGCTTCTTTTCCTGTGATATTTTTATTTCTTAAGTCTATAAGCATTAGGTGATTATCAGTTCCTGCTGAAATAATGTTATATCCCTTCTTTATAAATTCAGAAGACATTGCGGCAGCATTCTTTTTAACCTGCACAACATATTCAAGATACTTATCAGAAAGAGCTTCCTTAAAGGCAACAGCTTTTGCTGCTATTATATGCTCTAAAGGACCACCTTGAGTTCCTGGGAAAACACCAGAGTCAAGCAGTGATGAAATTTTTCGAAGAGTTCCTTTGGGTGTTTTGATCCCAAATGGATTTTCAAAGTCATCTCTAACCATAATTATTCCTCCTCTTGGTCCCCTAAGAGTTTTATGGGTTGTTGAGGTAACGATATGGCAATAGTCTAAAGGATCATTTAAAAGCCCTCTTGAAATTAGTCCAGAAGGATGAGCAATGTCAGCAAGGACTAGTGCTCCAACTCTGTCAGCTACTTCTCTAATTAGTTTGTAATCCCAGTCCCTACTATAAGAAGATGCCCCACAAATAATTAATTTTGGTTTTTCTTTTAGAGCAGCTGCTTCTAAGGCTTCGTAATCAATAAAACCATCCTCTTTTTTTACACCATAAAAGTATGGTTTATAAATTTTTCCTGAATAATTTACCGGGGAACCATGAGTTAAATGACCCCCATGAGATAGGTCAAAACCTAATATCTTATCACCAGGATTTAGTATAGCTAACATAACCGCTGCATTAGCCTGAGCACCAGAGTGCGGTTGTACATTTACCCAACTGGCATCAAAGAGGCTTTTTAACCTCTCTCTACATAAATCTTCAATTTCATCTACAACCATACAACCTCCGTAATATCTTTTCCCAGGAAGGCCTTCTGCGTATTTATTAGTAAGAATACTTCCCGCGGCCTCCATAACCTCTTCGGAAGCATAATTTTCAGAAGCTATTAGTTCTATTCCTTCTGTTTGACGTATCTTTTCTTGTTGAATTAAATCAAATAATTTTGTGTCTCTCATAATACTATAAATAATGATTAATTTTGTAGGATAATCGTTATTTTGTGAAATAAATTAATCCTAGTATAAAAGTAATGAACATTAAAGAATTAAGAACAAAAATAGATAAAATTGACTCAGATATTTTACAACTTCTTGATGAGAGGATGGACTTTGTTCACGAAATAGGCTTAATTAAATCAGCGTCCAAAGAAAGTGTTTATAGGCCTGAGAGAGAAAAAGAAATTATAGAGAGATTAAGTGCATTGTCAAAAGGAAAATTAAACCCTGAATCAATTAAAGCTATTTTCCAAGAAATTTTTGCGGCAGCAAGAAATATAGAGTTACCTGAACGAGTTGCATATTTAGGTCCAGAGGGAAGCTTTACCCACCAAGCTGCTGAAAGTAATTTTGGGTCACAGAGTGAATATTTACCACTTAATTCAATAAAGGCGGTATTTGATTCTCTAAATTCAAAAAAGGCTAAATACGGTATAATTCCTTTAGAGAATAATCAAGAGGGGATTGTTCAAGAAACAGTAGATTTTTTGGGTGTTAGTAAACTAAAAATAATTTCAGAATTACCTTTGTCTATTAGTTTTTCATTTGCTACCAGATCTAAAGACTTAAGTAAAATAAAAAGTATTTACTCCAAAGACATTGCATTTAAACAATGTAAAGAGTTTATAGAAAACTACTTTAGTGAAGAGATTGACTGCATACCTGTTAATAGCACAAGCGCTGCAGTTTCTTATGCTGATAAAAAACCAGATTCAGCAGCTATTTGTTCTAGGTTTGCTGCGGTTCAAAAAGGAGTTCCAATTCTTTATGACAGAATAGAGGACTCTAAAGATAACCACACAAGATTTGTGGTTTTATCACTATCTCAAAATGATGTGATCTCTAAAAAAGATAAGACATCAATACTGGTTAACCTTTCTGATGGCCATGGTGTTTTAGCTGAATTTCTTCAGGAGTTTCATGACGCAAAAATAAATCTAACAAAACTTGAGAGTAGGCCAGCAAAAAAAGGAACAGACTTTAAATATGTTTTTTACATTGATTTTGAGGGCCATTATCTTGATAATAATTTTCAGATTATTTATAAAAGATATGAGAAAAACATCAAACTTTTAGGTAGTTACCCAAGGATGATCTAATGATCTCTTGGAGCCTCATATTTCTTCCATTTTTTTATAATTTCTTGAATGTCTGAGGGTAATTCAGAATCAAAAAAAACTTCTTTTTTAGTTTTTGGATGAACGAAACCTAAACTCTTTGCGTGAAGAGCTTGTCTGTTAATCATTTTGAAACTATTCTCAACAAATTTTTTATAGTTTGTAAATCTATTTCCCTTAACAACCAAGTCTCCTCCATATGTTTTATCACAAAATATAGGATGCCCTAGATGTTTCATGTGTGCTCTGATTTGGTGAGTTCTTCCTGTTTCTAGTTCACACTCAATAAGTGTTATATAGTGTATGGTTTCAATAACCTTATAGTGGGTTATTGCTTTTTTACCTAGAGTGTTCTCTGCAAACCCCTCAATTATTCTTCTGTCTTTTAATGACCTTCTTAAGTTAACATTTATTGTCCCTTCTTTTTCTATAGGCATACCCCATATTAAGGCTTGATATTTTCTTTTAATAGAGTGGTTTTTAAATTGGGAAGATAAGGAGTTCATTGCCAATTTTGTTTTAGCTATTACCAATAGGCCTGAAGTCTCTTTGTCTATTCTGTGGACTAACCCTGGCCTTCCTTCATTTCCCTCCATCTCAGGTAAATTTTTAAAATGAAACATAAGAGCATTAACAAGAGTTCCCTCCCAATTTTCATGAGCAGGGTGAACAACCATTCCCGGTGGCTTGTTTACTATTAAAATATGTCTGTCCTCAAAAACAATATCAAGATCAATGTCTTCTGGTTTTATTTCCGAGGGTCGCTCGTTTTTAAATATTTCAACTTTAATATTATCATTAGCTTTCACTTTATAGCTAGCCTTAACACTTTTGTTATTTACAACTACGTGGTTATTTTTTATTCCCTCTTGAATTTTGTTTCTTGTAACGTTAGGAAGTTTGTCAAAAAGAAATTTATCTAATCGAATAGGACCTTGCTGCTCATCAACAAAAAAACTTTGTTTTTCTATAATTTTTCCACTATTCATTTTCCTCTAATTTTGATATTTCCCAATACTCATCCATCTCTTTAAGACTCATCTCTTTAAATTTTTTTCCATCTTTTAAGATTTTATCTTCCATAAAGTTAAACCTCTTAATAAACTTGACATTTGTTTTTTCAAGAGCTTCTTCGGGGTCAACACCAATAAATCTGGCATAGTTAATTATTGAAAAAAACAAGTCACCTATTTCGCTTTTAATTTTTTTAGAATTTTTGTTTTTAATTTCGGTTTTTAGTTCAGAAATCTCCTCATCTATTTTATTTAACACTTGGCTTTCCTCTTCCCAATCAAACCCTACAGACCTTACCTTTTTTTGTATTACCATTGATTTTACTAAGGGGGGAATCCCTTTTGAAACACCATATAGTGTTCTGCTGGATTTCTTTTTTTTCTTCTTAATTACTTCCCAATTTTCTTCAACTTCTTCCGAGGTAGAAACGTTTAAATCTCCATAAATGTGTGGGTGTCTTTCTTTAAGCTTAACTATCAATTTATCTATTATCGAATCAATAGAAAACAGGTTTTTTTCTTTTCCAATTTGGCTGTAAAATATTACATGCAGGAGCACGTCTCCTAACTCTTCTTCTAGGTTAATATTGTCTTCTGATATTATTGCATCTGATAATTCATAAACCTCTTCTATTGTTAATGCTCTTAAAGATTTGATGGTCTGTTTTTTATCCCAAGGGCATTTCTCTCGTAGTTCTTCTACAACTCTTTTTAAATTTTCAAATTTGTTTTCTGGCATATTTAAAAAAGAAAAATTTTATATTAATTAAAGATAAGAAACTGATTTCATAACTTTGTGATTATGACTGAAACTATAATTGCTATAATTCTTGTCGCGTTTTTCTTTTTTGCATTATCTCTAAGGCTAATTTTTATCAAAGGAGGAGAATTCAAAGGCACGTGTGCATCTCAAAACCCTTACTTAAACCCAGAAGGAGAGCAGTGCGGTTACTGCGGCAAAACAGTTGCCCCAGGTACAGATTGTAAAAAAAGCTAGAATGACTTTAATTAAATCAATTTCAGGTATCAGAGGTACCCTTGAGAATATTCCAGGAGACTCTCTTTCAGACATAGATGTTCAGCAGTTTACGCTTGCTTATTTCCAAGAAATCATTTTGCCTCGCGATATTAAACTCGTTGTTGTGGGTAGAGACGCTAGGAAATCGGGAAAAAAAATATCAGATATAGTTATAAAAACATTATCAGATGAAGGTTGCGATGTAATAGATATAGGTATGGTAACTACACCCACTCTTGGAATCTATACAAAAAAAATAAAAGCTTCTGGCGGTATAATGATTTCTGCTAGCCATAATGATGAGAAATGGAATGCCTTAAAGTTACTTAATCATAGAGGAGAGTTTCTTTCGCCAGAGAAGGTGTCGCTTGTGATAAGAGATGAGACCAGAAAAAAAACAGTAACAAATGAAAAAGGAAAAGTTACTAACTACTCAAATGCTCTCAGAGACCATATAGAATTAATTTTATCTCAGAGTATACTTCTCCCAAATAAAATCAAAGAAAGAAATTTTAAGGTTGCGGTAGACGGAATAAATTCTGTTGGCGGCATTGCATTACCTGCTTTTTTAAGATCACTTGGTATAGAGCAAATTCATGAAATTAATTGTGAGCCCAATGGACAGTTTGCGCACAACCCCGAGCCGTTACCTGAGAACATTACTGAGATTTGTGATGTAATAAAAAGGGGAGATTATGATTTAGGTTTAGTGGTAGATCCAGACGCGGATAGGTTATGTTTAGTTGATGAAAGAGGCGTTCCTTTTGGAGAAGAGTACACATTAGTTGCTGCGGCAGAGTTTCTTATTTCAGAATTAAAAGTTCCAGTAACATGTTCAAATTTATCTTCTTCTTTAGCCTTAAAGAAAATCACAGAAAAAAGAGGGGGCTCTTATTATTCTTCTCCTGTTGGAGAAATAAATGTTGTTGAAAAAATGAAAAAATTTAATGCCGCTATCGGCGGGGAAGGGAACGGAGGGGTTATCTACCCAAAAACACATTACGGTAGAGACTCTCTAATAGGTACAGGAATGATTCTATCAATTTTAGCTAAAAGAGAAGTGTCTTTATCTGAACTTAAAAACTCACTGCCATCATTTTATATCACAAAAACTAAAACTAAATTTCAGGGAAGCTTGAACCAAGTTATTGATAACTTTAAAAAAGAGTTTTCAAATGAAAAAATTGATCTTCAAGATGGAATTAGAATAGACTTTGATAACTCATGGGTTCATGTCAGAAAGTCAAATACTGAGCCGGTAATGAGAATTATTTCCGAGGCAGAAACGATTGAGAAGTCTGAGGAGTTATCTAATAAAATTATATCTAAATTACAGTTATTATGAATGTGTATTTTGATAATGCGGCAACAACTCCTATAGAGAAAAAGGTATTAGATAAGATGTTACCTTTTATGGAAGATGGTTTTGGGAACCCATCTTCAATTCATAAGAGAGGTAGAGAAATAAAATCTGCAATAGAAAAATCAAGGACAATGGTAGCTGAAATTTTATGCTGTGAGCCAGGAGAAATTTTTTTTACATCAGGGGGTACAGAAGCTGATAACATGTTTCTCATAAATACTGTGCTTGAGAAGAAAATAGACACGATAATTACATCTAAAATTGAGCACCATGCAGTTTTGCATTGTTGTGATTTTTTAAATAAATCTTATAATACTAACATAAAGCATGTAAAAATAGATGAAAAAGGTAAGATAGATCTTGAAGATCTTGATGCTCTATTAAAGAAAAATAAAAACTCTGTCGTTAGCCTAATGCATGGTAATAATGAAATTGGAAATATTAATGATTTAAAGTCAATATCAAAAGTTTGTGATCAACACAATATTGTCTTTCATTCTGATACAGTGC
Organism: uncultured Marinoscillum sp.; assembly: GCA_964527965.1. Classification (GTDB taxonomy): domain Bacteria; phylum Bacteroidota; class Bacteroidia; order Cytophagales; family MED-G16; genus MED-G16. The sequence continues at coordinate 122,751 of CAZGPH010000001.1, read as the reverse complement.
AGACGGTTGGACATTACCCAATAAATTTAAATGATATCAATATTCATGGAATTGTTGGTTCTGCACATAAGTTTCATGGCCCTAAAGGTATTGGTTTTTTATATCTAAATAATAAGCATAAAATTTCTCCTTTTATTCATGGAGGGGCACAAGAAAGAAACATGAGGGGTGGCACAGAAAACGTATATGGTATCGTTGGCCTTTCAGAAGCTCTCTACTTAGCTTCAGAAAACATGAAACCACACAGGGATAAAATTTTATCTTTAAAAAAACACATGATAGACTCGCTAAAAAATAAAATAAAAGGAGTTGAGTTTAACGGCTTATCTGAGAGTGCAGACCAAAGTCTATACACAGTTTTAAATGTAAGCATACCAGATATTCAAGACCAGCAAATGTTTCTTTTTAATTTAGATATTAATAATATAGCGGCATCAGCAGGAAGCGCATGTACAAGTGGGTCTGATTCTGGCTCCCACGTTTTAAATGAAATATCAATTAAAAAAAATCACGTGAATGTTCGCTTTTCATTTAGCAAGTACAATACTATAGAAGAGGTAGACTATGTTGTGGATAAAATTATAGAGATTAAAAATTTCTAGAAAGGGTGAGCTAGCCAGATAAAAAAACCATAAATAGCATATCTTAAAAATCTTGCCAGAGAATAAAACAAATATTTATTTCTATTGAAGCCAACAGCCCCCACAACAGCACAAGTCGCTGAGAAAGGTAACGGAGTTATGGCTGCCACTACAATTACAAGCCAACCGTATGCGTTAATTTTTCTTTCGTATTTACCAATAATATTTTTTTTCATAAACTCATAAAGCCATGTGTTATGAAGATATTTTCCAAATAGGAAAGCGCTAAAGCCAGCTGTGTAAGAAAGTACTGAGAAGACTACAACATATAGCAAATAAGAATCAATAGGCTTAGATGAAATTGCCCAAATCATAAATAGTTCTGGGGGTATAATTCCTAAAATAACCTCAGACATAAAAAATAAAATAAATACAAAAGTAGAAGGTAAGTCAAAAGAGATTTGATTTTTTAGTGCAGATAGGTCTAGATAACTAAATGTTATTTTATAGAACCCCAAAGCAAAAGCAAAAAAAGCAATACCTTTTAAAAAGTTTGAAAAGAAAAAAAACAACCTTACTTTATTCCTTCTTAGCATTATAACTTGGTTAGTATTAAAAGTTATAATATAAACTATTTATATATATTTTTGTTTCATGAATAAAAAAATGTCGTTATCTGCTGACTCACTATCAAAGACCTATGGGACAAAAAAAGTAGTTGATGACGTGTCAATTAAGGTAGCTCAAAGTGAAATTGTTGGATTGTTGGGGCCTAATGGAGCGGGAAAGACCACAACTTTTTATTCTATCGTTGGGTTAATCAAGCCTGACTCGGGTATAGTGCACATTGGATCAGAGAATATTACAAAGTTACCTATGTACAAAAGAGCAAGAAAAGGAATTGGTTATTTGGCCCAGGAGGCATCTGTGTTTAGAAACTTAAGTGTTAGAGATAATATTCTAGCAGTTATAGAGGGAACAAGTTTAAGCAAAAATGAACAAAAAGATAGAGTAGATTCTTTGCTCAATGAGTTTAGCCTTGAGGGGATACAGCACAATATGGGAGGAGTACTTTCTGGAGGAGAAAGAAGAAGAACAGAGATAGCTAGAGCATTAGCTAAGGAACCCAAATTCATTTTATTAGATGAGCCTTTTGCTGGTGTTGATCCTATTGCAGTTGAGGAAATACAAAATATTGTTTACTCCTTAAAAAAGAAAAACATAGGGATATTAATAACCGATCATAATGTAGATGAAACTCTCTCAATCACTGATAGAGCATACTTGATGTTTGAAGGAAAATTGTTAAAATCAGGAACCTCTGAAGAGTTAGCTTCAGACGAACAGGTGAGAAAATTATATTTAGGCCAGAGCTTTGAGCTTAAAAGAAAGCTTTAATAATGGGTTTAGTTACTTCTATTGCAAGACTGCTATTTAAATTCAGAGAAAAATCAATACAAAAATTTATTAAAAACCCAAAAGAGTTTCAAAAAGCTATATTTTTTGATTTGATAAATAAGGGAGGTGGTTCGGAATATGGTAAGAGGTATGGAATAGATAGAATTAAAACTTATGAGCAGTTTAAAAATCAGGTGCCTGTAGTCAATTATGAAGAGTTTTTTCCTCAGGTAGAAAAAGTATTAAGTGGGGATTCAAATATTATTTGGCCAGGTAAAATTAAATGGTTTGCTAAGTCATCGGGTACAACAAATGATAAGAGTAAATTTATTCCAGTATCAAATATGTCATTAGAACAAAATCACTTAAAAGCAGGGAGAGATTTACTTTCTGTGTATTTAGGTAATTATAAAAAATCAAATCTATTTGATGGTTTAGCCTTAGCTCTTGGCGGTAGTAAGCAACTTGCTCCTTATAAAAAAAATAAACATGTTTTTACTGGAGATATCTCAGCAATACTATTGAAAAACCTTCCTTTTTGGGCTAAAATGCTAAGGACTCCGAATATAGATATTGCCCTCATGCCTGATTGGGAGAAGAAATTAAGCCTTATGGCTGAGATCACATCAAATCAGAATGTCACCAGCCTTTCAGGGGTGCCAACCTGGACAATTGCCCTAATAAAGGAAGTTCTTAAGGTAACTGGGAAAAAAAATATTCTTGAAGTATGGCCTAATCTAGAATTATTTATTCATGGCGCCGTTTCTTTTGTTCCTTATAAAAACTTATTTAAAGAACTTATCCCATCTAATAAGATGAGATATTTAGAGACTTATAATGCCTCTGAAGGATTTATTGCTTTTCAAGACGACCCTGAGGTTAAGGGAATGATATTATTAACTAATCATGGTATTTTTTATGAGTTTGAAGATGTTTACACTAAAGAGGTTTGTGACCTATCTAAGGTTCAAATTAATAGGGATTATGCCCTGTTAATTTCTACTTTTTCTGGATTATGGAGATATAGAATTGGTGACACAATTAAATTTTCATCAACAAATCCATATAGAATATTAATTACAGGTAGAACAAAGCATTATATAAACGCATTTGGAGAAGAGCTTATAGTTGAAAACTCAGATAACGCAATATCTAATACCTGTAAGCTTCTTTCTATGTCTTTTTGTAATTATTCAGCTGCTCCAATATTTATCACTGGAGATAAAAGGGGAGCCCATGAGTGGATTATAGAACTTGAGAAACTTCCTGATAATAAAAAAGAGTTTTCTAAAATATTAGACGATGAGCTAAAAAAGGTTAATTCTGATTATGACGCAAAAAGATTTAAAGATATTGCATTAAAAGAACCAAAAATACATTTTGTTCGAGAGGGCTTCTTTGACTTTTGGTTAAAAACTAAAAAGAAACTTGGAGGACAGAATAAGGTGCCGAGATTATCAAACGAGAGAAAATATATTGACGATATGATAAAGTATATCAAGGATTTTCAATAAAATCAAATGTTGATAAAATTTCTGGTTTACCATTCACCACCGCGATATTATGTTCAAAGTGAGCAGAAGGTTTTCTGTCAGCGGTTATAACAGTCCAGCCATCTGGCCCATGCTCTACATCTTTTGTTCCTAAGTTAATCATAGGTTCAATTGCCACAACAAGTCCATCTTTTATTTTTGCTCCAGTGTTTTCATGTCCAAAATTTGGTATGTCTGGTTCTTCGTGTAGTTTTTTCCCCAGGCCGTGACCAACAAGTTCTCTTACCACCCCATAACCATGCTTCTCAGTATAGGTTTGTATTTCATTACTTACGTCTCCAATTCTATTTCCAACTTTTAGTTTATTTATTCCTCTGTACAATGATTCTTTAGTTACCTCTAGAAGTTTTTTAACTTCTTTTTTAACCTCTCCCACCTCAAAAGTATAAGCATGATCACCATAAAACTCATTTTTTAAAACACCACAGTCTATAGAAATTACATCTCCGTTTTCAAGGGGTTTGTTGCCAGGTATTCCGTGGACGACTTCTTCGTTGATTGATATACATAAGGTATTCGGAAAATCATACATGCCCAGAAACCCTGGTTCAGCGTTATGATCCCTAATGAAAGTTTCAGCTATTTTGTCTAGATCAATCGGAAGTGCTCCTGGAAAAACTAACTTTTTAATTTCGCCAAGAGTTTTTGAAACTAATTGTGAGCTTTCTCTAATCAGCTCAATCTCTTCTAAAGTTTTATATACTATCATTGGGTTACCCAATCATTTTCTTTGGGTCAACCCATTTATCAAAATCTTTTTCTGATACGAGCTTTAGTTTTAAAGCAGCTTCTTTTAATGTGGAACCATCTTCGTATGCTTTTTTTGCAATTTTTGCTGCGTTATCATACCCAATATGAGTATTTAGTGCGGTTACTAACATCAATGATTTATCAAGCTTTTCCTTTATTTCTTTTTTATTTGCCTCAATCCCCTCTACACAATTATTTTTGAATGAACTAGAAACATCTCCAAGAAGTCTTGCAGAGTTCAGGACATTATGAGCCATCATTGGCTTAAATACATTTAGCTCAAAGTGCCCGCTCATTCCACCAACACTTACCGCGACATCATTTCCAATAACTTGCGAGCATACCATAGTCACAGCTTCGCATTGGGTGGGATTAACCTTTCCTGGCATTATTGATGAGCCTGGCTCATTAGCAGGGATAGATATTTCTCCAATACCACTTCTAGGTCCAGAAGATAACATTCTAATATCATTTGCTATTTTCATTAAAGATACAGCACAGCCTTTTAATGCAGCTGAAGCCTTGACGGTAGCATCATTTGCAGCTAACGCCTCAAATTTATTTTTAGCAGAAACAAACTTATAGCCTGTAATTTCTGATATTTTTTCAGCAACTAATTTTGAGTAGCCTTTTGGGGTATTAAGTCCAGTTCCAACAGCGGTCCCCCCTAATGCTAATTCAGATAAGTATGGGAGAGATTCCTTCATTGTCTTTACCGCATGGTCTAGTTGAGAGACATATCCACTAAATTCCATTCCTAATGTTAAAGGTGTGGCATCCATAAAATGAGTCCTTCCAATCTTTACTATGTCTTTAAACTTTTTTGCTTTTTTATTTAGTTCTGCTGACAAGTTCTCAATAGCAGGAATTGTGTAGCTATTAATAAGATGGTAAGATGACATATTCATTGCAGTCGGGAAAGTATCATTTGAAGACTGTGACTTATTCACATCGTCATTAGGGTGAATTTTTTTCTTTTTATCTTTTAAGCTACCACCCATGATCACGTGAGCTCTATTTGCAATCACTTCGTTGACATTCATATTTGATTGAGTTCCTGATCCGGTTTGCCACACAGAAAGAGGAAAGTGATCCATTAGCTTTCCATCTAATATCTCCCCGCAAACAGCTACAATCACCTCCATTTTTTCTTTGTCTATAGCTCCTAATTCAAAATTAGTCTCAGCTGCCGCCATTTTTAATACGGCAAAACTTTCAATAATCTCCCATGGCATTTTTTCAAAACCAATATCAAAGTTTTCTAGAGATCTTTGGGTTTGCGCACCCCAGTATTTATCAGAAATCACCTCTATATTGCCTATTGAATCTTTTTCTGTTCTTGTCTTCATATCTTCAAAATTAACCATAAATATCTTTATGTATATTATAGATTGTTTATAATGTCATAGTTTGTTTTTAATAAATAATTTATTTACTTGCAGTTTAGAATTAATCTAAATAAGAAATAATGAAAAATATAATATTCCTTTTATCAATCATAGCATTTTCTTGTTCCACGAATAAAGAGATTGTTAACGAGGTCAATTTATATAGCCAAAGGCACTATGCTGTAGATGAATTGCAGTATAAAAACTTTACCGAGAAAACAGGTATAAAAGTAAATGTAGTTAAATCCAATGCGGATGAATTAATCGAAAGGTTAAAAAATGAGGGTGAGAATTCACCAGCTGATTTATTTGTCACTGTTGATGCTGGTAAATTGTATAACGCAAGGGAATCGGGAGTCCTCCAAAAGATTCCTAGTGATGCAATTAATGAAAATATTAGAAAAGACATATTAGACTCAGATGGTTACTGGGCCCCGATAACTTACAGGGCTAGAATTGTGGTGTACAGCAATGAGAGGGTTGGTAAATCTGACTTGTCAACCTATGAAGATTTAGCAAACCCTAAGTGGAAAAATAAGTTACTTGTCAGATCATCATCCAACGCATATAATCAGGCGTTGATGTCATCAATAGTGGCAAATTTAGGTTTATCAACTACTGAATCATGGGCTAGAGGATTAGTTTCTAATTTTGCTAGAGACCCTAAAGGGAGTGATAGAGATCAAGTTAAGGCGATTGCTGCAGGTCAAGGAGACCTTGCCATAGTTAACTCATATTATATAGGTCTATTACTAGCCTCTGAGAAGGAAGAAGAAATTAATGCAGGCAAATCAGTTTCTGTGTTTTTCCCAAATCAGGGTTATGGTGAAAGAGGTAGTCACATTAATATATCTGCCTTGGGATTAACTAAAAACTCACCTAATAGAGAAAATGCAATTAAATTAATTCAGTATCTTACCAGTGAGGAAGCTCAGGAGGTATACGTTAATAATAGTTACGAATACCCAGCTAACTCTTTGGTCCAACCATCTGATATTGTCAGGGCTTGGGGCGAATTTAAAATTGATAAACTTAATTTAAATGCTTTGGGTGAATATCGACCTGAGGCTATTAAAATTTTTGACAAGGCCGGTTGGAAATAAAAAGTAAACTTCTGCTTATTGAAAATAAGAGGTGGGTAATAGTAAGTGTTTTGCTATCTATGCTGGTAATCCTTCCCATCTTCATTCTTTTTTTTAGTTTTTTTTCTTCTGGGAAAGAGACCCTATTTTATCTTTTTGAAACAGTCCTATTAGACTACACACTAAACACGGTTTACTTAATATTTTTAACCTCTTTTTTTGCTCTTATTTTTGGTATTTTTCCAGCATGGGTTATAAGTAATTACTCATTTAAGGGAAGGTCTTTTTTTGATATTGCGCTCTACCTCCCCTTGGCTATTCCATCATATATCATGGGGTTTACTTATATAGAGATATTAAGCTTTACTGGTCCAATACAGACTTTCGTAAGATCGAACTTTCCTTCTCTATCTAACTTAGTAAATCAAGACTATTTACAGATTGAGATACTTGGGATTATTCTTGGCTTAGCACTTTACCCATACGTCTACACAGCCTCAAGGATTTCATTTAGTATGATCGGATCAAATTATCTTAATATCTCAAAAAACATGGGGTTAAGTAATTTTCAATCTTTTTTTAAAGTTGTCTTGCCACTCTCTAGACCAGCAATTTTTTCAGGTCTATTTCTTGTTATAATGGAGGTATTGAATGAATACGGTGCTGTAAAGTATTTTGGTGTAAATACGTATACTACAGGCATATTTAGATCATGGAATTCTTTTGGCGATGTTAACGGAGCAATTCAGCTAGCTTCAATATTATTAGTTGTTGTTCTAATCTTTTTTTTAATTGAGAGGTTGTCACTAAAAAAATCAAGATTTTATTATAATAAAAACACACAATTAAATATTAGATACGTTTCTTCTGGAATCAAATCGTTTTTTTATTTTGTTATTTGTCTGATTCCCTTTGGTTTTGGGTTTTTTATTCCTTTCATATTTATTTTTAATAACTCCATAGAAACTTTCTATTTAGCTGACTTGTCAAAGGTTATTAACCTTACCTGGAATTCAGTATCTGTGTCAAGTATTGCTTCTCTTCTAGTCATATTTTTTGCTTTATTTTTCTTATATGTAGAAAGAATATCTAAGTCAAAAATCAATTTTTATATAAGTAACATAATATCATTAGGGTATGCCCTTCCAGGTGCAGTTATAGCTTTGAGTCTAATGATATTTTTTAAAGGTTCTTTGTTGGTTGGAACTTTTGGGGTTTTGTTGTTTGCATATGTAATTAGGTTTTTAGCTGTTGGCAAGTCTCCTATCCAATCAAGTCTTGAAAAGCAACCTGAAAGTTTTGATGATACTGGTAAAAACCTAGGCCTTGGTCCTTTTAAACTACTAAAACAGATTCACTTACCAATTAACAAGTTTGCTTTAATAAGTGCTTTCATTGTTGCTTTTATCGATATACTTAAGGAGTTGCCAATCACCCTTATACTGAGTCCATTCAATTTTGACACTCTCGCAACGCAGACATATGAGTTCGCTGTTGAGGAGATGTTACCACTTTCTAGTATATATTCTCTCATAATTATTGTTCTGGGAAGTTTGATGTTATTAATTTTGAAGAATTATATAGATAAGCAAATCAATGTTTCTAAAAGTTAAAAATCTTGTTAAGAATTACTCAAGTGAGCTCCCTATTATTAAGGACTTATCTTTTTCGGTTAAGAAGGGAGAGTTAATTTCTTTTTTAGGAGAAAGTGGTTCTGGGAAAACAACTTTCTTAAAATGTCTAGCAGGACTAGAAAAGACTAATAGTGGATTCATTGAGCTAAATGGCAAAATCTTAAATGATAATAAAACTTTTGAGTCTCCTCAGAAAAGAAAGATTGGATTTGTTTTTCAAGATTACCCCCTATTCCCCCATTTAAATTTGGAAAAAAACATTACGTTTAATCTTGAGAAAAAATATGAGAAGAATCTAGATTATATATTAAAACTGACTGGATTAAAGTTTTTACTGAAGAGATTTCCTTACGAGTTATCCGGGGGTGAACAGCAGAGAGCTTGCATAGCAAGGGCTTTAATTAGAGAGCCGGAGTTACTATTATTAGATGAACCGTTTAGTAACCTAGACTCCACAATAAAGGAGTCAATGAGAGAGGAGATATATAAGATCATAAAAAAAACTAAAACGACAACAATTCTTGTAACTCATGATATTAATGACGCGCTAAATATATCAGACAGGATTTTAATATTTAAAGCAGGTATATTACAGCAATATGACAACCCGGTTACTATGTATTGTGAACCCGCAAATTGTTATTGTGCTGAAATTTTAGGTGACATGAACAAATTATTTCACAAAAAAGAAACCTATTATGTTAGGCCAGAAAGAGTAAGAGTTTCTAATAAAAAATCAAAATATAAAGTACACGTCGAGAAATGCTATTTCCAAGGCAAAGAGTATAAGGTCAAAGGAAAACAAAATAATGAAACATGGCATTTCTTTTCTAAAAATCCTCTCGAAGAAAATAAAAATGTTTATGTTGATTTTGGTGAGAAAGATCTTATTTACTTTGACCCTGTTTGTAAGAATTTCTTCAAATAAACAGGAATTAATACAGGGGTTGAATCATATTTTTAATTGTAAAGTAAAATAGATGTTTCTTGGAGGAGAAGGGATTATTCCTGGTCCTGGATACCCTGTTGCTCTCCTTGTAAAATATAGAGAGTTTGTAATGTTATTAATTCCACCCTCAAACCTTAAGCTTTTAACTAAATAAGAAAAGCTAAAATCTAACAAATAATATTCTGGAATTTTTCCTATTATGCCGCTTATATTTCCTTCATCAGCATTTGATGAATCTGTAAACTGATTAGATATATAACTATACTGAAGGTTAAATATAAGATTTTGATAACCATATTTAATTCCTGTCTTGAAGTTTACCCTTGGAACAAACTCTACTTTTTTCCCCACAACTCCATTTTCTTCTGACCTAATATATTCTGAATCAATAAATGCGGTATTTATAAAATAGTTAAGGCTTGTGTTGTCACTATTAATTATAAGATTGTTTAAGTCAAAATCAAAATTTGATTCAACACCATATATTATAGCATCTCCTATATTACCCCTTTCGCTTTTAACACTTCCATCTTTAAATTCTTTTTGAGAAAATCCAATTCTGTTATTATAAAACATATTAAAAAAAGTGAGGTCAAAAGATACCTTTTGTTTTAAATTTCCTCTTAAACCTAAATCATAGGTAAAACCGCTTTCATCTGAAATATCGGGGTTAATTGAATATGCTGGATTTATTATGCTTATATCAGCAAAGGTCACAGACCTATAATTTTCAGAGATATTAGTATAAAGTTCAGTGTTGTTTTTTAGTTTAAAGCTTGTTCCTAGCCCTAATAGTACAAAAGACCTTCTATTATCTCTATTTTCAAAAACAGTATTATTATATATTACATTTCCTGCTCCATCAAGATTTATTTGTTTGTAAGAACCTTTACTTTTGGTAATTATATTTTCAAATCTAAAACCAGGAGTAAATGAAATTTTATCATTTAAGTAAAAAACATTCTCTCCATAAAAAGCAAAATTTTTGTTTGGATAAATATAGTTTGATTGATTAGTGTAATTTGGGTATTTATCTAAATAGAAGTTAAAGTCTGCGTCACTATTTTTTGAACCAGGCCCTTGATTACTTGTGGTTTTAGATCTGTAGTATTTTCCACCTATTACAAAAACATTTTTTCTGTTAAATAATTTATAATTATTTAAAAATTTGACTTCAAACCCATAATTATTAAAATTTCCTTTTATTAGGTCCCTCTCAGTTAAGGGATCAACTTGATCAACTCTATTACTTCTGAAACCCAATGTGTTTCTTGCTGCATCAAGTCCAAAAAAGCTAAAAGACAGGTTGTTATTATTTTTTAATTTGTGATCTAATTTAAAGTTGTATAATAACCAGTCTAGTTCAAACCAATTTCGTTCCCTATTACTTTGAAGAGGATCTAGATTAAACATTTTATCTGATAAACCACCCGCTTGTTGAGCCAAATATTTAAGATAAGAGACCTCACTACTTACCTTTATTTTATCTGATATTTTTTGGCTGAGATGAATATAAAAATTATTGGAGTTATATACAGAGTTATTTCTGAATCCATCTCCTTTTTTATAGTTATAATAGGAATAAAAACTAAAGTTCTTTTTTTTGCCGCTCATGCTGGTGTAGTTTGTATATAGCTTGTTGCTCCCCACAGAATTTCTTGATACAATTTCAAACTTTTTATTAGTCGGTTCTTTTATAATGAAATTAATTAGCCCACCAAATTGTGTGCCATATTGAAGTGATGCTGCCCCCCTAATTATTTGTATCTGTCTTAATGATTCAGCTGGAGGGGTATAATAACTTTCTGGGTAACCTAAAACGTCTGCACTAATATCATAACCGTTTTGTCTTGTGTTAAAGTTTGAGGTTCTGTTTGGGTCTAATCCTCTTCCACCTATGTGTAGTTGTAAACCCGCATCATCGTTTTGATAAATATTTAAACCTGAAATTTGATTGTAAATTTGTCTTGCATTATTTGAGGCAAGGTTTGCCATAGATTGGTCAACTAGTATAACTTCTGTTTTTTTACCTGCATATATAGATGTTCCTTCTACATCTTTTAGCCTTTTGAGCTGAAACTCCTTTATCTTTTGACCCTTAATAATAACCTCTGAAAGTATTTTAGTTTCTTTTTTAAAGAATATGTTGATTTCAGTATTAGGTTTTATGTCAATTTCTTTTTCAATAAACTGAGATCCTACTAAAAGGTAAATGAGATTCATTTTATTTTTAGATGTTAGGAATTCATAATAGCCTTTTTTATCGGTTGATGTTAAAAATTTATTATTTCCATCATAAATAAATATATCTTCGACTGATAACGTTTCATCTTCAACCTCTATGAGACCAAAAACTTTGTTTTGCGCTTGGGATAAATAAGCTCCAAAAAAAAGGAAACAAAATATAACTTTAAATACCTTTAATTTCATCTTTCAGTGGTAAAACCCAAGTTTTGTTTTTAAATGATTCCTTTTCTTTATAAAGATCAACATTAGGATCAATAAATCTTTGGCTTGATCTTCCGTTTAAAGCGACAAAGCTTTCGGCATAAACCTCTATTTTTTTATCTTCAGTTGAAAATTCTTTTCCAAGATAGTGGGCGAATTCAAGAATAAAGTCAGGTTGAAAACTCATTTGTTTAACTTGAAATGGGGTGAGATATTTAGAGGGATCAACTATAAAACTTGATCCACTTTCTGGATCTTTTATTTTAAAATTTGTGTAACCAACTTTTTCTATAAGCATAACCCTCCAAGAGAATCGGTACCCTTGTTCATGCCAAAATAATTCTCCAGGGTATAAATTATATCTAAAGGGTATTGTGAGTTGTAGTATTAAAAATAAAGACAAAATAGTTACAACATACTTCTGGTTTTTAATTTTATAATATTCTATTTTCTTACTTGAGTAATTATAAAATGATTTATGTGATGTAATAATTAAATGTCTTAAAGACTCTAAAAATTTTGAATGAAATTTTGAACTAAAAAATATCATAGAACTAAATATCATAATATGTGGAAACATTCCTATTGGAAATAAAACTAAAGTGAAGACATGAAAGGATACTACTAAAAAAAATGCTATTATTCTTGTTCTGTGATATAATAATAAGAATGGTATTGTCAGGTCATATATCATACCTCCCCAGCTCATCGCGTAATGTACCCAGTTTTTCTGAAGAAGAATCTCGCCTATTATTGGTAAATCATACTTTGATGTTAACCAAATTTTTAATGGCATTGCTTCTAGAAGCCAGTCTGAATTCAATTTTGCTAAACCTGCATAAAAATAAATTAAAACCACAAGCGTTTTTATTACATCAATTGTCCACCTTGGAATTTTATCAAATGATTTTTTGCTTGTCAAGTTATCAACCGAAAAGTAAGCATTTGCTGGAAGAAAAATTAAAAGAAAACTTAAAATACTGATGAAATAATAATGGTTTAGATAAGTTGTTTTATCCATCAGCTCTATGTATGTAAAGCTCAAAAAAAACATAATTATAGAAAGTCTATACTTATATCCTATGGTAATTAAGATTGAGGATAAAAGGCATACAATAAATATGATGTAGGTGTATTCCCCAATTGGCTTTATCCACTCAAATCCATAGTATGAAAAGTGAAAGCTTGGTATTATATAAAGTTCTTCAATCCAGCCCTTTAACCAGAATCGGATTAAGCTATAACTCATTAAAAGACCAAATCCAATCCTGAAGAATGCAAGAGTTGAGGATGAGACGTAACTTTTTAAATAGTCTTTGATAATAATTTGAAATTTTTTATTAATCTCCGTCAGCGTCAACATAATCTACATTGATGCTGAGAAGCTGAAGCATATCAACTTTTAGCAATACAACTACTTCTTGTATTGCATCATAAGTTTGTAAAAACTTGTTGTTATTAGACTGAATTTGATTAACAAAACTTTGGTCAAGATTTACGATTTTTTCTCTTGCTGTTTTTAGTTTTTCACTTATTTTATTTCCTAAATTATTACTTCCTTCTTTAGTATCTAAATCTGTGATAATACTTTTAAGACTAGCCCCAGTATAAGAAACGCCTGTTGTCAGGTTTTTCCCTTCATAAAAAGCTTCTATTGCGTCAAAAGCTTCTAATGCTAATGCCTTAGAGTTTAATCTACCATAGTAGTCCTCAACGTTCTCAGGGAGTGGAACTGACGAAAAAACGCCGCCTGGGATTCCAAACTTATTTGCTCTAAAACCCTTTTCATAATAATATATAAAATCGTTAACCATTAGATTTACAGCAGATGTAGCATTGTTATCAGTTGAGATCATGAATTCATTTTTATAAGTTTCCCAATCGTTAATAACTTTTTCAGAGCTAATTACCATTTCATCAGTTACAGTTTTCATATAATCTAAATATCTATCATCATTAGTGTATTTTTCTAAAATTTCTTCGTCGTTTGATCCAATGCCATAAAGCAAATAATCTAGAGCAGGAAATCCTTGTGCAGCAAAATTATTAGCGTTTGAAAGATCATAGCTTCCTGATGATACATTTGATTCAACACGTGCTGTATTGACTGGATACACATTCATTTTAGATCTAAAATAAATCTCCTCAGCTTTACCAATATTAAACATTTCAATTTTTTGCCACGCTTTCCATGCAGTTAAATGTTCCTCTCTTAGTTTGACAAGAGAAGCTAAAGATTTTTCGTTTTTAAGAAGATCTACAGTCTCTCCAACCATTTCTACTTTATTTTTGAAACCGTCGAAACCTATATTTATATGCTGGTCATACCAGTTTTTAAGAAGCGTTGACCTATCATAAGATGGTCCTATAAGATCTGTTTCTGTATTATCACATGAAGCCACTATGTTGAATAAGATAAATAGTGTTAAAATATACTTTTTCATTATGTGTTATTTATAATAATTATAAATTAGAGCTCAAAGTTAAAAAACCAGCGAAGAAAAACAACGCTGGTTTAGGTTTTTAAGAAAAATAATTTGTTAAATAAACTATAATTAGAAATTAAAAGCCAAACTTGCTTTCAATTCCTGCCGCCATTGACTCTAAATTTGCTGGCGTAACTGTCCAAAAATTATCAATTTGAGTCAACATATCATTTACCTCTGAATTAGAGTAATATGGAGCTCCCGACGTTGGATTTTTTGTGAATTGAAGACTTAAAATAAATCCCCAACCCTCAGATAGAGCATGATGAGCATCTGCCCACTTGCCGTCATTAATTTTACCTGCACCGCTTCTTAAGTAATCAGCAGCCTTCCTACCAATAATGTGAGATAATTTTGTTTTTACAATCTCAGCTTGTTCGTCCCTAACATCATATGCTCCAGCAACAATTGCTGCTCTTCCGTGTTTGAAGGCATCATATAGTTCCTGTGCAATCCCAGGTAAGCTGGAACCATCTACTTTTTTCAAGTATTTACTAACAAGCACATCTTGACCCTCTATACTAGAGTTTGAGATGTCAGTATCTAGTCCATATAGGTACCCAAAACCTTCATCCCAGTAATGTTCCATCTGTGTATAATTTTTCCCTTCTACCACTGTTCCAGCATCATTATCTGTCTTGTTTGTCCCAGCGTCTAATTTACCTGCTGTAAGGTAACCCCAAATAATCTGATCACATACCAAAGCTCCCATTAACCCTTTAGTAAATAGTTGATTTATTTCATGGCCCTTACCATTTATTATTACTGTTCTTCCTCCGTCTGGATCAGTATATGTTCCTGGAGTTCCGTCTGATGCATCATTTGCTACATTTGGAAACACATTTGATGTGACATCATCTATTAAAGCATCAAACTGTGGTTTTACTGTTGATGATGCTTGCGAGCTTGAAGCAGTTTTGTTTCCAAGTTTCTTTCCTGAAGCTGCTAGGCCTGGATTACCAAACCCTGCACCATTGTCAAACATATTAACTAATTCAGTTTTAGTTTTAGTGGGGGTGTTAAGCCACACACTTAACTCTCCTGCCATTTCTAACCTAGAGGATTGACCTCCATAACTTACAGTTGTTGTTCCATCTCTTTCAAAGGCATAAGTTGCTGGTGGTGTCACTGTAATGCTTACCGGATCAGTAGTTTCATCACAAGCTATAAAAATAACACCCAAAAACAATACCAATATTTTATTTAAATTTTTCATTCTTATTTAGATTTATTTTAAATTACGACGCAAGTATATTATCTATTTAGAATAATTCCAAATAAAGATTGTTTTTAAAGAAATTATTTTTTTAAAGAAATTATAACATTTTTTTACTGTTTGTATTGAATTAAATAAAAACTCTTTTTTTACCTATTAAAAATTTTTATTATTTATTACCGACATAGCGTAATAACATTTATTTTTGGAAAAATTTTAAGTTGATAGGCCTTATTAGTATAAATTTCAAAACTTCACCCATTGAAGTTAGGGAAGCGTTTTATTTTCAAGAAAAGGAAAAAGAAGATTTCTTTAATCTATTATCATCCGAGTGCCCTGTTGATGGCCTTATCATTTTATCTACCTGTAATCGAACGGAATTATATTATGAGTTTGAAAATCATTTGGGAGAGGAAAAGAAAATTTTTCACTTGATTATGACGTGTCTTGTCAAATTTAAACATTATTCAGAGGGTCTTTCACCTTATGTAGCTACCAAGAATGGATCTTATGATGTATCTAAACACTTGTTCAGATTAATATCTGGATTAGAATCAATGATTATTGGAGAATTTCAGATTGTAGATCAATTAAAAGAAGCATTCTATTTTGCAAAAGATAAAAATATGTTAGGTCCAATCTTAAGTAGAATGTTTCAGAAGTCTTTTGAAACAGGAAAATATGTTAGGTCCAATACAGATATCGCTAAAGGTGCAATATCTGTTAGTTATGCTGCAGTTGAAATGATTTCAAATAAATATAATTTAAAGGAGACCTCCATTTTGTGTGTTGGTGCTGGTGAAACTTCTCAGTTACTTGTAAAGCATCTTTTAAAGAAGAAAGTAAAGGACATCATTATAACAAATAGAACAGAATCTAAAGCAAGAAGGTTTGCAGAAACTTATGATTTAAATGCTATACCATTTGATAAAATGAAAGATAAAATTTTTGAGGTTGATATTGTTGTTTTCTCTACTTCATCATCTAAGCCACTAATGTCTAAAAATGAAATTGAAAACATTTCAAATTTTAATAAAAGCAAAAAAGTACTTTTTGTTGATCTTTCTGTCCCTAGAAATATAAATAATGATATAATTAATTTTGGAAATATAGAATTGATAAATATTGATAATCTTAAGGATATTGTAAATAAAAATTATAACAGAAGAAAGGGTGAGATTGAAAAATCTCAAATAATTATAGATAGTTTTTTAAAAGAGTTTGATGAATGGGCAAGTACCAGACAGTTAAGGCCTTCCATTTTGTCAATAAAAAATAAAATTAAAATTCTTATTCAAAACAACATGAAAATTAAATCTAATGGCTCTTTATCAAGTGATAATAGTGAATCTGAAAACCTTAAGATTCAACTTAATAAGGTTTATGATAAATTATCTAATCATCTCGTTAAAAAAATTCGACTAGCTAGCAATAACGGAAAAGATAAAAGTGCTCTTGAGATAATTAAAAAAATTTTTAATGATGAATAAAGAGATAGTCTTAGGGACAAGAGGTAGTAAACTCGCTTTATTTCAGACTAACCTTGTCCTTAATAAGTTGAAAAAACTATTTCCCAAGTTATCATTTTCTTTAAAAACTATTGTAACCAAAGGAGATGCATTTTTAAAGGAGCCGCTGGAATCTTCTATTGAAAAGGGGTTTTTTGTGAAAGAAATTCAAGAAAATTTAGTTAATCGTAAAATTGATATTGCAGTTCATAGCTTAAAAGATTTACCAGTAATCGATACAGATAATTTATCTCTTTCTGCAATTTTAGAGAGGGGAGATCATAGAGACTCTTTTATATCATCAAATAATATTCCTTTTGAAAAATTACCAGACAACTCTAAAGTAGCAACTTCATCAAATAGGAGAAGAGCTCAAATTTTGAAAATGAATCCAAAAATAAATGTTATAAGTATTAGAGGCAATATTGATACTAGAATTAAAAAATTAGATAGTGGATATTGTGATGGAATTGTACTCGCAAGTGCAGGGATACAAAGACTAGAAATGTCAAATAGGGTTTCAAATTATTTTAATGAAGAGGAAATGCTTAACGCACCTGCCCAAGGTGCAATTGCAGTTGAAACAAGAAATTCTGGAAAAATAAAAGAATTGATAAGTAAATTAGATGATCTAAAAACTAGACTTTGTGTTTCTCAGGAAAGACTATTCTTAAAAACTTTAATGGGTGGATGTACCTCTCCAATTGGAGCATACGCAAAAATTGAAAAAAACATCATGACTTTAAAAGGTTCCATTTTATCTTTAGATGGTAAGAGAAGTATAACCAAAGAACTTAAAAGAGAGTATAATAATTCTGACATTGGTGTTGATCTTGCTTATTCTATTCTAAATAGTGGTGGAGATAGCATACTCGCCGATACACGTTCCAAATAGATTATAAAATATGGGGTTTAATGTTATTTTAACAAATGAAGGAGAAGTAGACGGATTTAATTCATTACATGAAAAAGGGATTAAAACGTTTCATTTTCCAATGATTAAAACCTCAATTAATGAGATTAAGGATCATTTTTCTCTCGACAATTATGAGTATTATATTTTCACTTCTAAAAATGGAGTTAAATACTTCTTTGAAAATAAGTTTATTAAGTCACAGGGTTTATCAAATTTAAAAACAATATGTATTGGTTCTAAAACTGAATTAGCTTTAAAAAAATTTAATATTAAACCTGTATTTACTGCTAAAAGGAGTTATTCTCATTTGATGGTTGATGAGTTAAGGAAAATTAAGATTCTCAATAAAAAAAAGGTTATGCTTATTCAAGGAAATTTAGCTAAAAATTACTTGTTCGAAAATCTAAAAATGTTTTGTTATTTAACGAAATTTGTTGCCTACAAAACAAAACTCATAAAGATTGTGAACAGAGAATTAGAAGAATTATTATCTAAAGAAAAGACTTATACAGTTTTTACTAGCTCATCAGGCTTTCTTTCGTTTGATAAATTATATGATGTAAAAAAAACTTCTATTATTAGCATTGGGGATTCTACCTCTTCTTTTATTAAAGGTAGAGGTTATGACCCAATAGTTACTTCTAAAATGCAAAGCTATGAAGGTATTGCAGATTCTATAATATCTTATTTAATTAAATATTAATAATGAGTTATCCAAACACAAGACTTAGAAGGTTAAGATATAATAAAACTCTTAGAGAGATGGTTGAAGATGTTCATTTAAGAGTTGAAGATTTTATTTATCCTGTTTTTGTTTGTGACGGTTCAAATATTAAAAGAGAAGTTTCCTCTATGCCTGGTCAGCATCAATTTTCAATCGATAAATTGCCGGAGTTATTTAAGCAGATAATTTCTAAAGGCATAAAAAGTGTTTTACTCTTTGGAGTGCCAATAAGTAAAGATGAAGAAGGGTTAGTCAGTTGTGATGATAATGGCATAGTTCAAAATGCAATAAAGTTCATAAAAAAAGAATATCCCGAGATCTTGTTAATTGTAGATTTATGTAACTGTCAATACACTACTCATGGGCATTGTGGGACCTTGGTTGATGATGATGTTCATAATGATAAAACTTTAGTAAACTTATCTAAGCAGGCACTATCATTAGTTAAGGCTGGGGCAGATATATTAGCTCCATCTGATATGATGGATGGAAGGGTATTACATATTAGAAGATCTTTAGATAAAAATGGATATGAAAAGATCCCTATTTTTTCATATAGTATAAAGTATGCTTCGGCGTTTTATGGTCCTTTTAGAGATGCTGCAAATAATTCACCTAAGCTAGGAGACAGAAAATCTTATCAAATGAATTTTAAAAATTCTATTGAAGCTGTACGTGAAGCTGAGTCTGATATTGAAGAAGGAGCTGATGCAATAATTATTAAGCCTGCTTTATCATATTTGGATATTATAAATAAGATAAAATCAAAATTTAATATACCAATAATAGCATATAATGTAAGTGGTGAATACTCAATGGTAGCTGCTGCTTCTGAGAGAGAATGGGTAGATAGGTTAGATATAACTTTAGAAATTTTAATCTCTATGAAAAGAGCTGGAGCAACAGCTATTATTACATATCACGCACTTGAAATTGCTGATAAAATAAATAATAATGTATAAAAAAAGCATAAAAGCATTTCAAGAGTCTTCAAAGGTGATTCCTGGGGGTGTCAATTCTCCAGTAAGAGCCTTCAAGAGTGTTGGATGTAATCCTGTTTTTTTTGAAAAGGGTAAAGGCAGTAAACTATATGATATTGATGGAAATAAATATATTGATTGCGTTTCTTCTTGGGGTCCCCTAATTTTTGGTCATTCAGATAAGGAAACAGTATCTGCTATTAATTTTTGTTCTGAAAAAGGGACAACTTATGGGGCGCCCACTTTAATTGAAACTGAAATTGCCGAAAAAATTGTTGAAATGGTTCCTTCAATAGAAAGCGTTAGAATGGTTAATTCTGGAACAGAAGCTACTATGAGTTCTATAAGATTAGCTAGGGGTTATACAAAAAAGGAATTAATTATAAAGTTTGCGGGTAATTACCATGGACACGGCGACAGTTTTTTAATTAAGGCAGGATCTGGAGCTTTAACTTTGGGTCTCCCAGATAGTCCAGGCGTCACAAAAAATACGGCTAGAGATACTTTAATTGCTAGATATAATGATATAAATTCAGTTGAAAAAGTTCTTAAAGAAAATAGAGACAATGTTGCTGCAATTATAGTTGAACCTATAGCAGGAAATATGGGATTAGTTGCTCCAGATAAAGGGTTTTTAAAAGCACTAAGAGAATTGTCTTTAGAATATGATTGTCTATTAATTTTTGATGAGGTTATGACTGGCTTTAGAGTTGCCCAGGGGGGAGCTCAAGAACTGTATAATGTCAACCCTGATATTACAACATTAGGAAAAGTTATAGGAGGAGGATTACCTGTTGGTGCTTATGGAGGTAGCAAAAAAATAATGGATTTACTTGCACCCCAAGGCCCTGTTTACCAAGCCGGTACACTTTCTGGTAACCCATTAGCTATGAATGCGGGACTGTCAGTCTTAAAAAGATTAAACCAGGAAACCTTTGACATATTAGAAAAAGTTTCATCAAAAATTCATAAGGGCTTTCTTAGAAATATAGAGGAGACAAACACAAAAGCTATAATTAATAGGGTGGGCTCTATGATGACATTATTTTTTACGGATAGCGATAATGTTTGTAATTTTGAAGAAGCTTTAAGTTGTGACACAGATAAGTATTCTAATTATTTCAAATCTATGTTAGATATGGGAATTTATTTACCTCCTTCACAATATGAGTGCTGTTTTTTTTCAACCTCTTTAACTAATGAAGATATTGATAAAATTATCCAGTCCAATAAAATAGCTTTAAATAATTTAAAATGAGTAATTCTGTTTTTTTAGATACTTTATCTGGTAAAAAAACCAATAGACCTCCAGTTTGGTTTATGCGTCAGGCAGGCAGAATATTACCATCTTATCAAAAGCTTAAGCTTACTCATAATTTTAATAGCTTAATGAAAAACAAGGAGCTAGCATCAAAGGTAACTCTTATGCCTATTAATGATTTAGGTGTAGACGCTGCTATACTATTTTCTGATATTTTAATTATCCCAGAGTCTATGGGAATGAATCTAGAGTTTACTGATAATGGCCCTAAATTTTATAATCCAATTGTTAATAGTGGTTCTAATGTTTTTTCATTCGATCCATCAAAATTAGAACATGTTTATTCTAATATTAAACAGATTAAAAAAGATAATTCTTTAATTCCTCTAATTGGATTTTGTGGAGGACCTTTAACTACTTTTCTTTTTATGTTTAGAGGTAATGAAAAAGATAAAAGTTTTAATAGTGCTCTAAAATTCTTCTATTCAAATAAGAAAGAAAGCCTAAAAATTATTGAACAAATAACTGAAGCATCAGTTGAATACGTTAAGGGTCAAATTGACTCTGGTATAGATTGTTTTCAATTATTTGAAACTTATTGTGGAATTATTCCTTCTTCTATGTATAAACAATTAATTCTGCCATTTTCTATTAAAATATTAGATGTAGCAAGGGATAAGAATATTCCTACAATTTTTTTCCCAAAAAACTTTAATGATGGATTAAAGTATATAAATAAAGACATATGTGATTATGTTAGTATAGACTGGAATCTATCTCTTGAATATGCTAGAGAGATTGTTGATAAGAAGGTGGGAATACAAGGGAATATGAACCCCAGATTGTTTTACTCATCAAATGAAGAAATAAATAAATATTTAAATAGCTTGGTTACGTTTGGCGAAAAGAATTATGACTGGGTATTTAATTTAGGACACGGTTTCTTGCCAGATATAGACTATAAAAAAGTAAAGTATGTAGTAGAATGGATAAAAGAGACTAATTGGAATAGGTAATGATTGAAGATTACAAAAAGTTAATTAAAAAATATAACGAGTCAGGACCTCGATATACATCGTATCCTCCTGCAACTTTTTTTACAGAAAGTTATGGGAATGAAGATTACATAAAGAGTATTGAAATTTCTAATAATGAAAAACCTGAAAGTGTTTCGGTCTATATTCATGTTCCTTTTTGCCCTCAGATTTGTCATTTTTGTGGGTGTACTACAGAAACGGGATTTTCTCGTCCATTTCTTGAAAGGTATGTGGATGCTGTATTAAAAGAAATTGATTTTGTTGCTGATAGAATAGATCCTAATCGTAAGTTAACACAGGTTCATTGGGGTGGAGGTACACCTAATGCTATATCATATAAATTCATTGAAAAAATAACATCTAAATTAAAATCAAGATTTAATTTTTCCTCCAATTATGAGATGGCAATCGAATGTAATCCAGCTCATTTAGAATTTAATCATATAGAAAAGCTTAAGAGATTTGGTTTTAATAGAATATCTCTGGGTATTCAAGATTTCAGACAAGATGTCCTAGACGCTATAAACAGAAGACCT
Organism: uncultured Marinoscillum sp.; assembly: GCA_964527965.1. Taxonomy (GTDB): domain Bacteria; phylum Bacteroidota; class Bacteroidia; order Cytophagales; family MED-G16; genus MED-G16. The sequence continues at coordinate 100,304 of CAZGPH010000001.1, read as the reverse complement.
TCTAAAAGACCTATCGAAGAAATAATAAAGAAAATAAAAGATGAAGGGTTTACTGGTACTAATATTGATTTAGTTTATGGTCTCCCACTACAAACAGAAGAAAGTTTTATAAAAACTGTTTCAAGAGCTATTAAGTTAGATACAGATAGAATAGTTACCTTTTCTTATGCACACGTTCCATCAGTTCTCCCCAGACAGAAGGTGCTTGAAGAAATTGGTTTCCCTTCCTCTGAAGTTAAAGCAAAAATGTATGAAAATTCTTTTACCCAACTAACAGACGCAGGGTATGTTTCTGTTGGTATGGACCATTATTCGAAACCATCTGATGAATTTGCTGTAGCACTAAATGAAAAAAAACTGCATAGAAACTTTCAAGGATATTGTACAAGAGAGACTACAGGTCAAGTTTATGGGTTTGGTGCCTCATCAATTTCTCAGCTTGATTCCGCATATAGTCAAAACATAAAAAACACTTCAAAATATATTGAAAGCATTGAAAAAAATAATTTAGCTGTTCTTAGGGGGTATTCTTTAAATCAAGATGAAAAAATAATTAGACACGTAATCAACTCTATAATGTGCAACTATTTTGTTGATTTAAAAGAAGTATGTCGTTATTTTGATATTTCTATAGACGAATTATATCAAATTTTAGATTATTCAAAATCAAAATTTAGTCAATTTATGGATGATAACCTTTTAGATATTAATGATAATAAAATTATAGTTCATAAGAAAGGAAGGTTAGTTACAAGAAACATATCAATGTGCTTTGATCCACTTATTAAAAAGAAAATTGGCACCTATTCTAAAACAATATAATTTATGAAAGGGTTGCTGATGATTAATCTTGGTTCACCTGATAGCACGTCTATTAAAGATGTAAAAAAATATCTAGATGAATTTCTTATGGATGGTAGAGTTATTGAGTATAATTATTTTTTTAGGTGGTTATTAGTTAAAGGAATTATATTAAATACAAGACCAAAAAAGTCAGCAGAAGCATATAAAAAAATATGGTGGAAGGAAGGTTCGCCTTTGATAGTATTATCTAAAAAGCTTTTTAATAATGTCAAAAAAAAAATAGATATACCAGCTTCATTAGCTATGAGATATGGTTCCATTTCTATAAAAAAAGGATTAAAAAAACTTGTAGACGAAGGGGTTAATGAAGTTATTGTTCTTCCCCTATATCCACACTATGCAATGTCTTCTTATGAGACTGTTGTAGAGAAAGTGAAGGATGAAATAAAAGAGGGTTTCCCAAAATTAAAACATTCAGTTATCCCACCTTTTTATGATGAAAAACAATATATTAATGTTATGTGTAATAATATTTCTAAGAATTTAAAGGGGATTAAATACGATCATATTTTGTTTTCATACCATGGAATTCCTGAAAGTCATATCAAGATCTCTGATGTAACTAATAATCATTGTTTAAAAGTTGCTAATTGTTGTTCGGTACACTCTGAGGCCCATGCTAAATGTTATAGGCATCAAGTATTTAAGACGACAGAGTTGATTGTTAAAAAGTTAAACATTCCAAGAGATAAATATAGCAATGCTTTCCAGTCAAGGCTTCCTCTCCAGCCATGGTTAAAACCATATACAGATTCTGAGTTAGAAAGATTACCAAAAGAAGGGAAAAAAAGACTTATTATTATAACACCAGCTTTTGTAACGGATTGTCTGGAGACATTAGAGGAAATTGCTATGGAAGGAAAAGAAGAGTTTATTGAAGCTGGAGGAAAGTCTTTTCATTATATTCCTTGTCTAAATGATAGTGATGAATGGTCTAGAGTTATATCAAATTGGGTAAAAAGTAGACAATGAATTATTTAATATTAAAGTCTATTCATATAATTTTTGTTGTCTGTTGGTTTGCTGGACTTTTTTATATTGGAAGGATTTTTATTTATTATAAAGAAGCTGAATCAAGAAATAAAAACGACAAGAATGTGTTGCAGTCTCAATTTATAATTATGGCTCAAAGAGTTATGAATATAATTATATGGCCTTCAGTATTACTGACTTCTACTTTTGGTTTTTCTATGATTTATTCTAATTCCGGACTGCTAGATTCTTTATGGATGAAAATAAAGTTAATTTTAGTTTTATTACTGTTAATCTATGTTTTTATATGTCAAAAGTTTTTAAATGATATGAAGAAAGGAAGATTAACAATTAGTGTAGATAATTTAAGATTTTTTAGTGAAGGTGCAACTTTGTTTTTGATTTCAATTATATCAATTGCAACTTTAAAAACTCAGGTTTCCTGGATTTATTTTACTGCTGTTTTTATTTTGATAGGAATATTACTTTCAATACTTATTAAAATATATAAAAAGTATATATTAAAAAACTCTAGTCAAAATTAGTAACACCCTCGTTTGGCTGATAAGTATAATTAAATGTATAATATTGAGACTGGCTACTGAATGCGTTAGGAATTTCTGGAGCGTCTTTGTAGTAACTCATAATTTGCATTTTAGCATACCTTCCATTATGTGTTTTAAAAACTAATGTTCTCCCAGCAATTGGAGTGATTAGGTGAGTTTGTGAATCATAATTATACCATCCTTTATCACTTCCTATGGGAATTGCCTTTTCTGTTTCTGAATCTTGAACTAACAAGTTTTCATCCACAGATTTTATACTTCCATAATTTCCTATTGTAATATAACCACCACCCATTCCGGTTCTAGAAGGTTCATCTTGACTACCAGAAAAGCCACCATTTACTAGTATAGTTGTTGCTCTGAAGGCAACATCCCAGTCATCTCCTGTAACAGTAGTCTGTTTTGCAAAACTGAATTTTACAAATTTTCCAGAAGGCGGTTGCCCAGGCTCTGAAGTAGTTGGAGAATGTAAATTTGTTACAATCATAGCTTCAATTGGCTCAAGAACCGGATCTTCAGCACCACACGATAAAACAAAAAGACTAATTAGTATGATTTTTATATTTTTCATTTTCAATTTTTTTACAATATTAAATCAAAATTAATTTATTTATTAAATTTTAACTTAAATGAATAAGTTCTACCTGGTATATTAAGTAAGTTATCAACGTCTTTATACCCAAATATATTTTTTATAAATATTTGTATTCCAATGTTCTTAGTTATGAGTTTATTATATGACAAATTGGTTAAAAAATGTCCATTTATAAACTTATCATATCTGTCAAGATATGAGTTGTTGTTAGAATCAACTAATGCGTACTTTCCACGGTAATTTATCCTGAAGTTTATATTGTCTTTATTTTTATTCATATAATAGTTAACATTTAAATTAACTTGATGTCTCGACCTCCCATATAAACCAAAATAATCATTAGAAAAAAGTTGAAAAGATTGTTTAGTAACTCTATCTCTTGCATATACAGTTCCAGATTTAAATTCTTCAATAGCCTCAAGATCTTTTGCATAAAGCAGTTGGTACCCTCCTTTTATACTTAATTTTTTGATAGGGTTCCAGCTTCCCTGAATTTCAATTCCCTGAGTAAATGCTTTATTGACATTGGAATAACTATAGATGGTTTGACCATTAGTCTTTCTTCCAACAATATTTGTCTCTATTAAGTTGAAAATGTTATTCCTAAACAAATTTATCTCAAGGGGAATATCTGGTGTAGCATAGTATTGAAGTCCAAGATTATAACTATTTGAATTTTCTGCTGTAAGATCAGTTGTAAAAAGTTCATTATAAAACGTTAATTCATTGTTGCTCTGTAATTCTGTAATAACCTCATTAATTACTGAAGTTCCCAACACAATATAACCTGAGGTGCTATTAGAAAAATTTAGGTACAACTGCCTAAAGTCTGGAGTCTTGTAACCATATCCAAACGAACCCTTTAAACTTAAGTCATCCGAAAAATCATACTTGAACGAAACTTTTGGACTTAATTGAGAACTGTATTTGTTGTGGTTATCATATCTAATTCCAGAAACTAAATTAAATTTTTCGTTAGTGTTCCAATCATACTGAAAATATAAGAACTGAGATTTATGTTGAGGTTTAACTGAGATATTTGTTCTTTCTAATGTTTCGTTATCATAACCAAAACCAATAGTATAGTAAGAACCTGTACTAGTACTATGTTTAAATCTAATATCTAATCTGTTAAGAGATTGGTCAAAGTTATTTTTATTCAAAAATCCATTAGCTCCAATTTGTTCCTCTTTATTGACATATCCTGTTTTATAAACGTCAATGTTTAAGGACACACTTTTTGATAATTCGTTTTGATATTTAAGTGAAATGTTCTTTTCGCTAGTCTCAGATTTATTTTCTACACCTGGGCTTGTAATAAAAATTGTTCCGTCTCTATCTTCTTCAAATAATTTATAATTTAAATCTAGACCCCCAAGGGTTTTCATGTCATATGAAATCCCTATGCCTCCAGTTAGGTTTTTAAATGGTTCAACGGTATTCTGCCCATCCCCCTCAACTAAGTCATATCCATCGCTTGAATATTGGTTGATATTTCCATAAACTGAAAATCGATTTTTTTTGTAAGAGATATCAGCTAGCATATCATGAGTATTATAAGTGCCATATTGGTAATAGATTTTTTTACTAAAACCTTCTGATTTCGGTTTATTAGTTATAATGTTAACTACACCCCCTAAAGCTTCTGATCCGTATAAGCTTGAAGATGCTCCTTTAATAATTTCAATTCTTTCTACAGAACCTAATGAAATCCTAGAAAGATCTAATATACCTGCTACTCTTCCAATAACAGGCATGCCGTCAATTAGAATTAGAGTATATTCAGGATCAATTCCTTGTAATTGAATACCTTCACTACCCCCAAAACCTGGTACAGTTATTATGCCAACCTGTTCACTTATTATCTCATCTAGCCTCGAATGACCAGAACTTTCAATTTCTTTTTTAGAAATTATTTTAGCAGGAACTGTTAATTGCACGAATGGTTTTTCTGTCTTATTTGCAGAAACCATAATCTCATCCATATTTATTGTCCTTAGTGAGTCTTTTTCTTGCCCAAAAACAGAGATATTAATAACCAATAATAATGGGATTAGTGGATAGTATAAAGAAGATGTTTTATGGTTTAACATGTTTTTTTTGCAAAAATGATTAATTTGTTTTTAATAATACTTAGCAATGAAAATAATTAATTTAATATCAGGGCCTAGAAATTTATCTACAGCACTAATGTATTCCTTTTCACGAAGACCTGACACAAAAGTTATTGATGAACCGTTCTACGCACATTATTTAGATACAACAGGAATTGATCATCCTGGAAGGAAAGACACTCTTATGTCAATGTCTACAGATATAAACAAAGTATTAGATAAAATATTTACTAATAATGATTGTGAGATTTTATTTTTAAAGAATATGGCCCATCACCACCAACAGATGGACTTAGGTTTTCTAGAAAAAATGACAAACTTGTTCTTAGTAAGAAATCCAAAACAACTTATTGCTTCTTTTGCTCAGGTAATAAGTTCACCAAACATGCAGGATATTGGAGTTAAAAAATCTTGGGAGTTATTCAATAAAATAGAACATCAAAACCCAGTGGTGTTAGATTCATCAGAAATTCTTAAAGATCCAAAATCATTATTATCTAAATTATGTGATAATCTTGGAATTAATTTTTTTGAAGAAATGCTTTCTTGGCCTAGTGGTGGAATAAAAGAGGATGGTCCGTGGGCAAAATATTGGTACAAAAATGTTCATAGCTCTTCAGGTTTTGCAAAACAAAAAACAAGTAGTAGAGAATTACCAAAGAACTGTGAAAGTCTTTATCTTGAAGCCTTAAAATATTATGATAAATTAAAAGTAAATTCAATTAGTGCCTGATGTTACAAGAATATAACCCAAAAAACGAAAAGATTTTTATCCATGTTAATGGTGAGCTACTTCCTCGAGATGAGGCTAAGGTTTCTGTGTTTGATAGTATAGTACAAAATGGAGACGGTGTCTGGGAGGGTTTACGGGTTTACCCTGAAGGTATAGTCTGTTATGATAAACACCTCACCAGATTACAAGAAGGTGCTCACGCTCTGTCTTATGAAGGTATCCCTACAAAAAAGGAAATTAAAAAAGCTATTAAAGAAACCCTTAAAGCAAATGGGATGAACGATGACACCCATATTAGATTAACATTAACTCGAGGAGAGAAAGTTACCTCTGGTATGGATGCTAGACTTAACCAAAGCGGTTGCTGCCTAATAGTTTTAGCCGAATGGAAGAAAAAGGTTTATGATTTTTCTAAAGGGATCAGGGCAATAAGTTCATCAATAAGAAGAAGTATTCCTGCTTTCTTAGACTCAAAAATTCATCATAACAATATGTTAAGTTTAGTTATAGCAAAGATTCATGCAAATATTGCAGGCTATGATGCAGCGGTCATGTTAGACGATAGAGGTTTTGTCGCTGAACTAAATGACACCAATTTATTTATGGTTAAAGAGGGAGCAGTATATACTCCCTATGCTAACGCGTGCTTACCCGGAATTACAAGACAAACTTTCATCAATTTATTAGAAGAGAATAATATAAATATTTTAGAAAGAGATCTTTCTTTGGTTGAATTTATAAATGCAGATCTAGTTTTTGCAACTGGAACTAATGGTGAAATCACTCCTGTTACAGAGATGGATGGGAGAGAGATTAAATGTGATCAAAAGTATCTTGAGAAGCTAAAAGATTTATTTGAGGCTAAGCTGCCATCCCTTTGTGAGCCCTTGTAGTTTTATAGAAATGATCCCATAAAACTATACCCATAGAAACCGTCACATTGAAAGAGTGTTTTGTTCCAAACTGAGGTATTTCTATTGCTATGTCTGCACATTTTAGTGATTCCTCAGACACACCAAAAACTTCGTTACCAAAAACAAAAGCATATTTCTCTTTAGTTTTAGGAAAAAAATCTTTTAAGTCTGTACTCTTATCAGTTTGTTCAATAAGAGCTATTTTCCAATTATCCTCTTTTAGTTCTTTCTCTATTTTAGAGATGCAACTTACTTGTTCCCACTCTATAGATTTTGTTGCCCCCAATGCTGTTCTTTCAATATCCTTATTTGGGGGTGAGCCAGTTATTCCTACGAGATAAATTTTTTTAATTAAAAAGGCATCACATGTCCTGAAGACAGACCCAACATTATTCAGACTCCTTAAGTTATCAAGGATTATAATTACATCTCTTTTCTTTTTCTTTTTGAACTCCTCTATTTCAATTCTTTTTAGATCGTCTACCTTAGTTTTTTTCAATCTTTATTTTTTAATTTTTAATTCAATAATATTTTTATAAGTTTTATTAATTTAGTGATACCATTTAAAATTTTAAATAAAATGAAAAAATTTTTATTCTTTTTAACACTTTTATTAGTATCAGTAAGTTGCGATAACAGTAATTCTGACGTTACAGTACAAGAAATTATTCCTGGGAGAAACGTTTATGTAGCAGGATATATTACCAACGAGTCTGGGGAGAGTACGGCTTGCTACTGGCTCAATGGAAAAAGAGTAGATTTAGGAGACGGTCAGATTGAAGATATTGTTGTGAGTGATGGTAAAGTATATTCTGTTGGTTGGACTTTTGGTGCAGATGCATCATATTGGATCGATGATCAATCTTTCACTCTAGAGGGTAATGATGCCGAAGCATACGCAATAGCGGTTCATAATGGGGACGTCTATACTGCAGGAAGGGACAATGGAGCGTGCTACTGGAAAAACACACAAAAAAATAAACTTTCTGGTGGAGATTCGTCGGGATATGGTATTGCTGTTAAGGAAAACGGAAACATATTTGTTGGCGGCTATTATATGAATAACCATCACTATATAATTCCAGCATATTGGAAAAATGGAAATAGAACTAACCTCAGTAAACCCTCTGGTGGAGATGGCGAAGTCCAAGATGTAAAAATTCATAACGGATCAATGTATTATTTTGGGATGAGTATGGCTCCTAATAATATGCTAGGTTATCTTCCTAAGGCTTCATTTTGGAAGGGTAATGGTAATAGAACAGATTTACCTAATGGGGGAGGATGGCAAAAGGGCATATATGGAGGTGAGGCTTATGGTGGATATATAGAAGGGGACCTTGTATATGTTGCTGGAAAGATAGATTGGATTGGAGAAGTTGATGATAATGGTGAAGATATTCCTGGCACAGGAGGAACATACGCACATTATTGGGTTGATGGAAATAAAGTTGATTTACCTGGGGGTATATTTAATAATATGTGGGTAAGTAATGCATATGATGTTGCTGCTAGTGAGGGATTCGTAATTGTTGCTGGTGATGTTGCTACCGAAACTCAGACTCAAGTTCCTGCAATATGGGTAAATGAAGAGCTAATAAAATTAGAAGGCGATAATACCCACGGAATGGCAAAAGCAATTTTTATAGATTAAATTATTATCTCCTTTTAATAATAGAAACACCACTTCTTCTTCCTTCATTTTCTAAAAGTATAAAATAAAGACCATTTTTTAGCTGTGTCCCATCATAGCTGAAATTGTGAGTGCCAAATTTTAGATTTTTATTTACTAATTCTTTTACTTCTTTACCACTAGCATCAACAATTTTTAATAAGGTGTCACCACTTTTAATTTTAATTTTAATATTGAGTTTATTCTTGAAAGGGTTTGGGTAAGCCTCAATCCTCTTAGACATAGGATGTGGCTCCTCTAAATTTGTTCTTGTCCCTACAAGAATTGGAATATACTTAAAGTCTTCATATAGAATTGATTTTATGGTAGCTTCATCAGTCCCAAACCAATCCATAAGTATTGAACCGTAGACAGATCTAAAATCATGTTCATATTCTATATTATCAATATACTCTAGAGAAGGAAGAGAACCAATGGGGTTAGGATTTACAAATGGACTCATAAAAAACATTGGCGCTGCCTCACCATGGTCAGTACCATAAGATTTATTTTGAAAAACTCTTCTTCCAAATTCAGAGTATGTCATAGTTAATACTCTTTCTTCAAGTCCTCGGTCAATAATATCTTCTTGAAAAGCAAAGACAGACTCTGATAGTTCCTCCATTAGTCTAGCATGTCTTCCTGTCTCGGTACTTCCAGAGTCAACTTGGTTATCATGAGTATCAAAACCTCCAAGTCTAACTACAAAAATTTTTGATTTTAGTCCTCCCGCAATTAATTGAGATACTATTTTAAGTTGTTGCGCCAATCCTAATTCAGGATATTCAGTTTTAGGTTCTCCTCCGTACTGAGCAGCTTGCTCTAATCTATCAAAATAATCGTTAGTTAATTTTGATGCTGTTCTAATGTATTGAAGTTCATGACCATAAGGAGTCTCAGGAACTTCTCCTTCTCCTTCTTTTATATCTACAAACGAATTCAGGTTCTTGATTGCCATTCCCATATTTACAATTGGTCCCTGACAGGTATTAGACGCAGTCCTTCCTATTGTAAGTGCCAAAGGATCTGTGTACTCATTATTTGGATATCCTTCAGGATAGGACGAATGATTATTACTTAAATATCTACCAAACCAACCGCTGAAAATAAATTCGTCGGATGAAGATGCGGAGTTCCAAATGTCAGTAGAACGGAAATGAGATTTATTAGGATTGGGGTACCCAACATTCCTAACATATCCTAGTTTATCTTCATTAAATAAAGTCCGAAACTTCTCCATCTTTGAGTGTAATCCAGTATCAGATAAACCGTTCATCTTTAATATATTATTTTCTGGTATCATGAGATCAGGTCTTCTAAGAGGCTTAGAATCTCCACCAGATCCATCTCTCATCAATATATCATATTGGTCTATTGGAATTAAAGTATTGATGCCATCATTACCTCCATCTAAAAAAACAAGAACTAGTGACCTATCAGACACGGAACCAGCATTTGTTAATGCAGAGAGGCTTGATGACTCTGCCATCACACTTACTGGCATGCCTGACAAGTAAAGCGGGGCAGCTCCAATAGGTATTGATCTTTTTATAAAATCTCTTCTTTTCATCTAACTCAAATAGTATTCAGGCATTAAACACATTTCTTTAATTAAAAGTCTTAATTTTTTATTGATGTCTTCTTTTTTATCCTCTGAAGGATCATTCAAATATTCATTCAATTCATCTTCCCAAATATTTGGGTTGCCTCCTACTACTATTTCAATTAGTTCAGATTTTGTTGAATCAGAAATTTCAGATATAACAGGAAATAACCATTTACATAAAGTTTCTACTACAACGTTTATATCATTATGATTTTCTAGGCTCATTATAAAATCAAAGGGTTGCATAACAATCTTTAAGCCATCTCCAAAACCTCTAATTCCATTATTAGAGAGAAAACTTTTTATTTGATTTGTCCTCAATGGAAGAGTTACTGAAGATATCCAGTATTCGTGATATAATGGTCCTTGATAAAAAGCTGGCCATCCTGCAACATTTGGGCTATCTATTATACTTTGTCCCTGATCGCTCACATTACTATGTTTTCCTCTCCAGAATAAGTATTTATTTCTATAGTTAAAGTCTTGATATTCGGTAAATGGTAATTGCCTGATTGCACCTAGACTAAAGTCAATAGGGCCTTTTATTCGAGCTCCCAATGAATGTATCTCATAAAAATGTGAGCTTTTTAATAATGTTTCTAAGACCGGCTTTATTTCGTAGTTGTTATCTCTAAATATTTTAGCTAATGGTAAAATTATTTTACTTCTTACTTCATCGTCAATAGCATAATAGACAAACCACCTATAAATTTTTTCACATATGTATTCTGACACTCTATCACTTTCAAATATTAGGTCTATGAGATCTTCATGTTCTTTATCCCCGTTATTAGCTATAGATTTATTTAAAAATTTTGATGAGAAAGTTTTAGTTGAAGTGTCGTGTCTTTCTTCGTTAAAGTATTGCCTGTTATTTCCTGCATAGTTCTTACTTACTTGCCAACCTGTTAAAATTTTAGAAGCTTCAATTATATCATTTTCAGTATAGTAAGTATAGCTATCCTCTCCGTCAATTGGGCCCTTCCCAATAGTAAATAACTCAAAAAGTTCTCTAGCGTAATTTTCATTTGGAGCTTCTTTGACATTATAAATGCCACTTAAATACACTAACATCATGGCGTCAACATTTACTAGCTTAACTAGTTCTTTGAAGTTCCCTAAAAAATTTTTTCTAAACTTGTCATGCATCCAATATACATATCTTGCGTCATTCACAACAGCTGCCTCGGTCGCGAAATGATTTTGCCAAAACAAGGCCATGTTTTCTCTTATTGAGATTGAATTTTTTTTGTCAAGAATTAATGATACTCTCCATGCAGCATAAGAATTTTCTCTTTTGGAATCATTTCTTTTTTTTTCGGCATTAACCCATGTCTCTCCTAGAGGAGTTTCTGGGTCATCATCATCTAAAAAATTTAGTGGAGGGTCAAATGATTTCGGAGTGTCATCAAGAAGTTTATTTAATGTTTGATCTAATCCACCCTCAACAGATTCTTTAATCTCATCATATGTGGGACCAATAGTTGTTCTCCTTAATAGGTGTGCTGCCTTTTCAAAATTCCAATTCGATGAATTTTCTTCCAAACCAGCTATTTGTTTTGGAAAAGAGGGTAATTTTTTATTAGCAACCTGGAATACCTTGTCTCTCTTGTTTAATGACTTTTTTTTCTCAACTAGATTTGCCATCTTTAATAGTTTCAATAAATAATTATTAACCTTAACAATTGTAGGTTTTAAAATTGTTTATTACAAATTAAAATAATTTAATTACTGTTTTGACTAAACAAATAAAAAACATTAAAGAGACGCCTCTGATGAGGCAGTATAATGAAATAAAAACAAAGCACCCTGATGCTATGCTTTTATTTAGGGTTGGTGATTTTTATGAAACTTTTGGTCAGGACGCTATAATTGCAAGTAAAATACTTGGTATTGTTTTGACAAAAAGAGCAAATGGTGCAGCGTCTCATGTTGAGCTTGCCGGGTTCCCACACCATTCGCTAGAAACCTATTTACCAAAGTTGGTTAGGGCTGGGTGTAGAGTTGCCGTATGTGATCAGTTAGAAGACCCAAAGAAGGCTAAGGGAATTGTTAAAAGAGGGATCACTGAATTAGTTACCCCTGGACTTTCTCTAAATGATACAGTATTAGAGTCTAAAAAAAACAATTATCTAGCATCTATATTTATTTCAAAAAACAAGTATGGGGTTTCTTTTATTGATATCTCTACTGGTGAGTTTTCTCTAAGTAATTGCACTTTAGATCAACTTGAGAAGTTGATCAACACGTATAACCCATCTGAGATAATTTGTTCCAAAACGAACAAGGACTTTATTGATAATAATTTTTCAGAACATAACTTATTTTATTTAGATGACTGGATTTTTAAAACGGGATACGCTTACGATAAACTGATAACATTCTTTAAAGTCAAAAACCTCAAGGGTTATGGAGTCGAGGAAGAAGTAGATGGAATTGTTTCTGCAGGAGCAATACTCTATTATTTGGAACTAACAGAACATAATGACCTTGATAATATCACCTCCTTGTCAAGAATAGAGGATGATAAGTATATGTGGCTCGATAAGTTTACCTTGAAAAACCTTGAGCTTGTTTCGCCCTCTCAAGAGGACTCTATTACTTTAAAGTCAGTAATAGATCAAACCGTGACACCTATGGGTTCTAGGCTCATGAGCAAATGGATTCTAAATCCACTTCTATGTAAAAAAGATATCTGTGATAGACAAGAGTATGTTAAGGCTTTCTTATTAAATGAGACGGTCAGGGAATCTATCTTTAATAGCATCAGTGAGATATCTGATATCGAAAGAATCTCATCAAAAATAGCTCTCAAGAGGGCATCGCCTAGAGAACTCTTATTCTTGAAAAAATCTCTGATCTCTGCAGAAGACTTAAAGCTTCAGCTAAAAAACTCAAAAGAAAAAGCCTTTAATTCATGGTCCTCTGAGGTACCAGATTCAAAAATAATAATTAGTAAGATTGGTAGTGCAATTCATGAAGAAGCTTCAATGTTATCGAGCGGAAAAGTTATAAAAGATGGATATAACACAGAGCTAGATAAACTGAGAAAAATTTCAAATACTGGGAAAGATATTCTTCTTAAGATCCAAAATGAAGAGATAGAGAGAACAGGTATTACTTCTCTTAAAGTTGCTTACAATAAAGTTTTTGGGTATTACCTTGAGGTAACAAATGCTCATAAGGATAAGGTACCAGAAAATTGGATTAGGAAACAAACCCTAGTTAACGCAGAAAGATATATAACAGAAGAATTAAAGAAATATGAAGAGAGTATTTTAACTGCTGATGAAAAAATAAATGAGATAGAGAAGACAATGTTCTTTGAGATACTAAATGATCTTTGTGAAAACATAATAGTTATTCAAAAAACGTCTAAATCTATAGCCTTCTTAGACTCTGTTCTATCTTTTGCAAACTTAGCTTACTCTTCAAATTTATCTGAACCAGAGATTACAGAAGAAAAGGTTATTGATATAAAGAAAGGAAGGCATCTTATTATAGAGAGCTCTCTTCCGCCTGATGAATTATACATTCCTAATGATGTATATTTAGATAACTCATCTCAACAAATAATTGTAATAACAGGGCCAAACATGTCCGGTAAGTCTGCTATAATAAGGCAGGTTGCTTTGATTGTAATATTAGCACAAATAGGTTCTTATGTTCCTGCGGAGTCTAGTAAAATTGGAATTGTGGATAAGGTATTTACTAGAGTTGGAGCTTCTGATAATATTTCTAAGGGAGAGTCAACTTTTATGGTAGAGATGATGGAGACATCAAGTATAATGAATAATCTCACGGATAGAAGCCTAGTGTTAATGGATGAAATTGGGAGAGGGACAAGTACTTATGATGGAATCTCAATAGCGTGGTCTATTGTAGAGTATCTTCATAATCAAAAAGAGATTAGGCCGAAGACTTTGTTTGCTACACATTATCATGAACTAAATCAGTTAGAAGAAAAGCTAGATAGAGTTAAAAACTATAATGTCTCAGTAGAAGAAATTAATAATGAGATTATATTCCTGAGAAAATTGGTTCCAGGAGGTTCAGAGCATAGTTTTGGAATTAATGTTGCTCAATTAGCTGGAATGCCAAATAAAATTTTAATAAGGGCTTATGAAGTTTTAAAAGAGCTGGAAAAAAAACCTATCAAAAAGAATATTAAGGTTAAGGATTCAAAAAAGCAAAATCAACTCAAGCTTGAATATAGCAACCCAGATTATGAGAAAGCCAAAAAAGTTATTGAAGATATTAATATTAATAATATAAATCCTGTTCAGGCCCTTGTAAAGCTTAATGAAATTATTGATATAATAAAATCATCTAAAAACTGATTTAGATTTTTTTTAAAATTAAATGTTATTTCATTAATAGAATTATAAATTTGCAAACCTTAACAGGTAAAAAGCGAGAATAGCTCAGTTGGTAGAGCACAACCTTGCCAAGGTTGGGGTCGTGGGTTCGAATCCCATTTCTCGCTCTTTTTTGCCCGGATGGTGGAATTGGTAGACACGCAGGACTTAAAATCCTGTGGACCTTAAAGTCCGTGTGGGTTCAAGTCCCACTCCGGGTACATATAAAATGTACAGATTATTCTTATCTGTTTTACTGGTATTAGTAAATTAATCTTTTTCATATTTTGTTTTTTTTGAATGATATATTGATATTGTTTTTATTATCAATTTCTAAATAAAAAATTTAATTAATTATATATCATGTTTTTAGAAAGGTCAATTAATCAGGCAGACAAAATTGGGTGGATTGAGGTAATTTGTGGATCAATGTTTTCTGGAAAGACAGAGGAGCTTATTAGAAGAGTTAAAAGAGCTAAGCTTGCAAAGCAAAAAATTAAAATTTTTAAGCCAAAGCAGGACACGAGATACGGTAAGAAAAAAGTAACCTCACATGATAACAACTCTATCAAGTCAAAGCCTATAGATTCACCAGAAAAAATACTTAAAGAATTTGAAAAGTTTGATGTTATTGGGATTGATGAGGCACAATTTTTTGATGAGAGTATTGTTGATGTTGTTAATAAATTAGCTAACTCCGGTAAACGTGTAATTGTTGCTGGGTTAGATATGGATTATAGAGGTAAACCCTTTGGGCCTATGCCTAATTTATTAG
Source organism: uncultured Marinoscillum sp. (assembly GCA_964527965.1). Taxonomy (GTDB): domain Bacteria; phylum Bacteroidota; class Bacteroidia; order Cytophagales; family MED-G16; genus MED-G16. The sequence goes on along the minus strand of CAZGPH010000001.1, from coordinate 85,135 downwards.
CAATTGCAGAGTATGTTACAAAGGTTCATGCTGTATGTACAAAGTCAGGAAAAATGGCATCTTATACTCATAGGATAGTTAAGAATGAAGATCTTGTTCTTTTGGGAGATACTAGAAGGTACGAGGCTTTGAGCAGAAGAGAATTTATTAAAGCCAAGAAAAAGAAAAAATAAGAATTATGGCAAAAGTTAAATCCTATGCAGCTCTTCAAGCTGATAAACCACTAAACCCATATGAAATAAACAGAAGAGAAATAAATTCTGATGATGTAAATATTGATATTTTATATTGTGGTGTTTGCCACTCTGATATCCACATGGCAAGAAACGAATGGAATAACTCCTCAATTTACCCAATGGTACCAGGTCACGAAATTATCGGTACAGTAAAAGAAGTAGGAGCTAACGTGACAAAATTTAAAATTGGAGATAAAGTAGGTGTAGGAGTATATGTAGACGCATGTGAGAAATGTCATAATTGTGATACTGGTAAAGATAATTACTGTGAAGAGGGAATTGTACTGACATATAACTCTTATGAGTACGGAACAAAAAATATAACATATGGTGGGTACTCAAAAAGTATTGTAGTTAAGGAAAATTATGTCATAAAAGTTCCTGAAGGAATGAATATGGAAAAGGCAGCGCCATTACTTTGTGCTGGTATAACCACATACTCTCCTTTGAGACATTTTAAAGTTAACAGCAGCCATAAAGTTGGAATTGCTGGGCTTGGTGGCTTAGGACATATGGGATTAAAGTTCGCCTCTTCTTTTGGTGCAGATGTTGTTGTTTTAAGTACCTCTGACTCTAAAAAAAATGAAGCACTAGATATGGGTGCAAATCATTTTGTTAATGTTAATAATAATGCTGATGTTAAGAAACACCTTAACTCTTGCGATTTTATCCTAGATACTGTTTCTGCAAATAGGAATATGGCTCAAGTGTTTTCATTTCTGAAAACTGATGGGTTGATTATGCTTGTTGGCCTTCCAATGGAGCCTCTCGCAATATCAAGTTTTTCTTTGATTGATAAGAGGAAGGGAATAGTAGGTTCATCAATAGGAAGTATTGGGGAGACTCAGGAAATGATAGATTATTGCAACGAGAAAAATATATACCCAGAAGTGGAGATGATTCCTATTTCAAAAATTAATGAAGCTTTTGAAAGGACCATAAATAAAGATGTTAGGTACAGGTTTGTAATTGATATGTCTACACTCTAGTTACCTTCCTCCGGGAGGACAGTTTTTTCTCAAGAAGTCAGTAAACATTAGTCTTACATGCGGATAGGCCCCATCCTCTCTTATCCCGTGTGATCTATTAGGATAAGATAACATATAAAATACTTTCTTGTGTTTAATTAATTCATTTGCCAACATTTCAGCGTTTTGGTAATGTACATTATCATCACCGGTACCATGAATATATAACAAATTACCTTCAAGATTTTTAGCGTATTTGATAGGAGAGCCGTCTACATAATCTTGGTAACTTTCTTTTGGATCTCCCATGTATCTTTCCTGATAAATATTGTCATAAGTTAACTGATTCGCAACTGCTGCAACCGCAATCCCTGTATGAAAGATTTCAGGATACTGAAATAAGCAATTTAATGTAGCTGTGCCACCTCCACTCCAACCATGAACTGCCACACGTGAGGTGTCTATGAAATTGTATTTATCAAAAACAGCCTTCGCTCCCATTGCCATATCTCTCACATTAACCCTTCCTATTTGTCTGTATATCGCTTTTCTCCAGGCCCTGCCTTTAGGAGAGGGGGTTCCTCTTCCATCAAATGTGACATAAACATATCCGTCTTCAGCTAAGTTTCCATCGTAGAGTCCGTTATTTCCAGCCCCATATCTATTTACGCCAGTTTGACCAGCAGGCTCACTATAAAAGTAAAATAAGACAGGATATTTTTTGTTTTTATCCATATCTTTTGGTTTAACAATCCAACCTTCCATAGTAACGTCATCTACTGTAGTTATCTGAAAAAACTCTAGTGGATGATCACTTTTCTTTTTTTTATCAAATTTATTTATCATGTTCTGATCTTCATTTATAAACCTGTGATCAGGCAATGAGACTACCGCCTGCATGGGTCTTGTATAATAATTTGAGAAAGAATGGAATGCGTATTTTGCCTTAGTGCTTATCTGGTAATTATGTGAACCCTCAAGTATTTCTGGTGTTATTCTTTTAAGATTTCCCTTACCCTTTGCCGATGTTTTATAAAGGTATCTCTCTGTCGGCTGATTAGGAGAGGCTATAAAATAAACTTCATCAGATTTTTCATCATACGCGAGTGGCTTGACCACATCATAATTTCCTTTCGTTACTAGATATTCAGTTTGTTTTTTAATATTAAATCTGTAGATATGAGACCAACCATCTTTTTCTGTGGTATATAAAAATTCCTTTCCACCATTTATAAATTTCCATCCTGCTTGAACTTGATAAGGCCATGAGCTTCTTAGGTCAACCCATGCGTCATCTTTTTCTTCCATCAACAATTTACTTTCCCCGGTGTCTGAATTAGCCACAAAAATTTTACTGTGATTTTGTTTTCTGTTTAGCTGTTGAATCATTAGCTCATCTCTTCCAGGAATCCATGTCATTCTTGGGAGATAGTATTTGTGTGACTCTCCAGGAATATTCATCCATTGTATTTCTCCATTATCTAAATTAATTACCCCAATCTTTGCTGGTGTTAAGTCTTCTCCAACTTTCGGATATTCTACTGGTATCGTGTATGAGTAAATTGAGTCTGTATTGTTTATCATATAAAAGTCTCTGACCTGATTTGCGTCTATTTGCCAGAACGCAATTTTGTTTCCGCTTTCATTAAAAATAAAGCCATCTCTACATCCAAATTCTTCTTCATATACCCAATCAAAAGTTCCGTTAATTAATTTTTCTGTTCCATTAGAAGAAGTAAGTTTCTTTATAGAATTATCTTCTAGGTTTTCTATATATATGTTAACACTGGTGCTGCTATTTCTAATGTTTTTATCAGATTTCTCCTTACTTACAAATGCAACAAATTTTTCATTAGGTGAAAACTTTGCAAACATTAAACTTGAGTCTGGCATTGACTTTCCTACTTTCTTTCCTTGCTTAGTCTTAAAATCATAAACCCAGTAATCACCTCTTGTGTTGTATCTCCAAACTTTAACGGACTTTGTAAATAAAAGTATTTTGTTTTTGTTTTGTGAGAATAAGAATGATTCAATCTTTATGTCTCCAACTTCTGAGGAGGATAAAATGAGTTGATCTTTTTCACCTTCTGTGCTAATTAGCATTATATTATTTTCTTTTATTGAGTAGTAACCCGTCTCTTCTTCGTTCCATACAACGTCTTGGGGAAGTACTCTTGCTGTTAATGAATATGAAAAAAGAAGTATTATAAATAATGAAGAATGAATGATTTTTAGCATGATGATTTGTTTGAATAATTTTATAAAAATAAAAATTATAATAAATTGTAATGAATTACAATTAATATATCATGAATAGAATAGGATTTCAAATAAATAATTCGGGAGAAGAAGATGTTTTTAAGAAATTTGATGAGTATGTAGATGCTAGCAAAGAGAAACTAACAAAGGCAGCTGACAAATTATTAAAATTATATAAGTCTGAAGATTTAGATGAAGACGACAGGAAGTTACTTATAGAATTTGAAAAAAAATTACGACTGATATTCAAGCAGGTAGACGAGATAGACCGTGACGTTGAGGTGATGGCCAAGAGGAAAAGAATGTCTGACAAAAAATAATTAGTTACTATATCTCTCTCCATAGGTAGTATAACTAGGCCTTATTGGACTTTTAATTTCAAATAAATTTGATTTTTCTTTCGATGAAAGTAAAAGATTATTTTCCTTGGAGATTTTAAAAAAGTCGCCTTTACTAATGATATCTTTATCTATTTCAATTTCTCCTTTAATTAAAAAATATGAGTAAATATATTCAGGATCTAATACTAATTTTAGACTTTTATCTTTGGGAATTTTATATAAGTTTATATTAACCCCTTCAGAGTCCATCTTCATGACTGATTTATTTCCTACAATCTTTTTTATAGAAGAGCCATCTATCTCTTCAGTTAAAAAGTCATCAGAGTTATAATCATCGTAAGTAGCTTCTTTTGTTATAGTTTCTCTAATGTTTGGATCAAACCATATCTGAAAAATTTCTGATTCTTTATTAATTTCTTCTGCATGGGATATTCCATTACCTGCCCTAATTATTTGTACATCTCCTTTTTTAAGATTAATCCATTTATCTTGTTTTGTGTCAAAATGGTTTATTGAACCCTTCAAAACAAAGCTACATATTTCAAAGCCTTGGTGGGGATGAAGGCCTATGGTGCTTTTTTTATTAGGTGTCCACGCGTGTGCCCAATAAAAAATATTTGAGTATGGTTTTGAGTTACCTCCGTCCTGAGGAAAACCTAGAGGTTTTTTTTCAAGGATCTCTCCATTATTAAAATTTCCATTTGCCTGATCTGCTTTTTTTAAGACTTCAATGTTCATGATTTAATCTCGTTACATATGTGATCCCAGAGTTTAATTCTCATCTGAATTGATTCTTTTGCTATTTTCGTTACTTCATCCCATTTTTTTTCATCATCTCCACACAAATTTTCAATCATTTTTAATGCTATTGGTCCGTGATCATCACCGTCTAATTCTATATGTCTCTCAAGATAATACACAAACTTATTAGCTATATCGCTGTTTTTTTCATTTAAACCTTTAACTAAACCAATAAACATATCAGGAATAACATTTTCTCTTCCGAAAGTAAAAGCAGATGCTATTTTATGTGCCTCTCCAGACTCAATTATATCAAATGTAAAATTTAGAAAGGACTTAATATCATCATGTATATTAAAATTATTAATAGTCTCTCTATAATCTGAACTTTCTTTAATACCTGATATAAAATTGTTTATTTGTGATGTGTCAGCTCCAATTTCTTTCATAGACTCAAGGTAAAGTTCAAAATGACTTATTGCTATTCCTCCCTTTATCTCATCCGTCTCTTCCTCTAAAACAATTTCATTTATAAACCTTGCAGCCTCAGTATTATCTACTGGCGTCCAGGGATTGTTGGTACAGGTAAGGTTAATCTGTAAGCCTTTTAAAAGTGACATAAAATCCCATACTGCATAAATATGATTTTCCATGAAAAGCTTTAAGTCTTTAATAGACTTTATTCTATTATAGATTTTATGGTTGACCAATTTTTCTTGAGTTAATGATATATTTTCTATTACCCTTTGTGTTTTCATAGTTTTTTTCTTACGATAAAAGCATTAAATTGTTATAAAAAAAGCAAATATGGATTCTAATAATATTAATTACAAAGAAGAGGTGCTAAAAGCTGGTCTAATCATGGCAGGTGTGTCAATAATAATGACAATGTTAGTTTATCTTATAAATATTGAGCTAATGGTCTCTTGGTGGTTTGGGCTTTTAAGTCTTACACTTTCTATGGCTGTGGCAATCTATCTAGGTATTTCTTATAGAAACTTAACTGGAGGTTTTCTTTCATATAAAGGAGCCTTAAAATTTTCTTTTTTAGCTTTTTTAGTTTCTTATGCAGTTGGAATGGTATTTAATATTTTATTATATACTGTTATTGATCCAAGCCTGCCTGAGGTAATAAAAGAATTAACTGTAGAGGCAACTGTTGGAATGTTAGAGTCTTTTGGGACTCCTCAAGAGGCAATTGACGCATCAATAGTTGAAATTGAAAAGAGTGTTAAGGAATCAACAACTCCTGCTGGAATATTAAAGTCTGCGCCATGGGGAGTCATTATAATATTTATTTTTGCTTTGATTGCTTCTATTTTCATTAAAAAGAATGAGCCAGTTTCTGATAGGATTAATTGATATTCTTTAGTATAAAATTAATTTCACATGCAATCATAAATGAAGTTTTATCATATTCTTCATCTTCTTGAGTAGTGTTATCATATATCTTTGGGTCTTCGTAGAATAGCTTTAAATTAATTAATGATCTGGCGTCTACAGGACATGTTTTTTCAGAATCTGAACATGTCATAATCGATATAAATTTTTTTTCTTCAATCTCATTAAGAGTTTTAGAGAATGGTGATATTGGTAGAGTTTCTATGTTAATGGATAAGTTTTTATCAACTTCTATCCCCACTCTTTCAAGGGATTTATAAATTTGTTTATGAACTTTAGTTTTAACTACTCCAGCAGAAAAAAAATTTATTTTATTCTTGTACGTTGATGAAAAATATTTAGACCATATCTCACAATACTGACTTCTTCTTGAGTTGTGAGTACACAAAAAAACAACCGTATTACATTCATTAAGAAATTTATTTAATCCCGAAACAATATTATTAAGTCTTGCTCTTTGTGTGCTAGTTGGATTGAAGCTTTTTACTTCCTGAATAAATTTTTTTAAATCATCATTCATATTGAATACATAATTTTAACAATTTTTAGCATCTTATTGATCACTGATAAGATTATTAAATAGTTAAATTTGCTCAAATTTTTTTTATGAGCAAGAACTATTTAAAAGTACAAAATGTCGTAAGTGAAGTAAGTAAAGTTGTGGTAGGTCAAGATTACATGGTAAAAAGATTACTTATGGGTCTTTTCACTCAGGGTCATATTTTACTTGAGGGAGTTCCCGGTCTTGCAAAAACTCTTACTGTTAATACTTTATCTAATGTTCTTAAACTTAATTTCAAAAGAATACAATTTACTCCAGACCTTCTCCCATCGGATGTGATAGGGACTATGATTTATAATCAAAAGAAGGCTTCATTCGAAGTTAAAAAAGGTCCTGTTTTTTCAAATATAATTCTTGCAGATGAGATAAATAGATCTCCAGCAAAAGTACAGTCAGCATTATTGGAGTCTATGCAAGAAAGGCAAGTTACTATAGGTGATGACTCTTATAAACTTGACATACCATTTTTAGTATTAGCCACACAGAACCCAATAGATCAAGAAGGAACTTATCCTCTTCCAGAAGCTCAGAGAGATAGGTTTATGATGAAGTTAAATGTAACTTATCCTTCTAAAGAGGAAGAATTAAAAATTATGCAGAGGATGGCAGATATGAACTTTAATAAGTCAATTAAAACTGTTTTAAATAAAAAAGATATCCTATCAATTCAGGATGAAATTAATAAAGTTTCTATTTCAGAGTCAATTGAAAAATATATTATTGAAATAGTTGCTGCTACAAGGAACCCATCTTCGGTCAAACTCGATGAATTAAAAAGTTTTATTTCCTTTGGAGCATCTCCAAGGGCAAGTATAAACCTATCACTTGCAGCTAAGGCAAATGCGTTCTTAAGTAATAGAGATTATGTAATACCAGATGATATTAAAGAAATTGCAAATGATGTCTTGAATCATAGGATTATATTAAACTATGAGGCAGAAGCTGAGGGTATTAAATCAGAGTATATTATAAAACAAATACTAGATAAGGTAGAGATTAACTCATAACCAGTTGCTTTTTTGGTCTAAATATTTAATTTATATAATTGAATTATAAATAAGTTTAGTTTCTTCTAGCTCCTCGTACAAATTCTCTAAAGCTGCTTTTAAACTAACTTTTTTTGATTCTTTATTTTGATAAAATTTATAAAAGAGGCCAGAGTTCATTAAAAGATTATTTGGGTTATTTCTAATTAATCGGTTTTGTTTTTTATCTGTTTTTTTAATGTTTGATTCAAGCTCCTTAATATAATCATTTAAGAATCTTCTCATTAAAATTTTTTTAAATGAATTCTGTAAGTTTTCAATAGAGGCTTCTTCCGACAAAGCTTCTTGCTGCGCTACATATACAAATGTTCTTTTGCTTTTTCTTTCAACAGATAATTTTAATTTTAAGGATACACCTTTTGTGTTAATTACACTATTGAAAATTTTTTTTTCTTTTTCATAACTTCCAAGATCTTTGTAAAACCTTTCAAGTTCTTCTAATATTGTTTTTTTAGGAACTAGACTAGAAAAGTAAATTGATCCTAAGGAAGTCTCATTGAAAATATAGTTAATCTTTTTAAATGGAGAAAAAACATTACTTGGGATTTTACTGTCTACATTATTTTGACAGTATGCTATATTGTTATTAATTAAAATAATAATGAAAATAAAATATCTAAGTAAAGACATCATTAAATCTATTAACTACGTATTAGAATTATTTGCAATAATATGAAATCTATTTTAATTACAGGTGGAACTGGACTAATTGGAAAAAAGCTAATTAGTAAATTAAAGAAGAAACGTTATAATATTTATGTTCTCACAAGAAGAGGGTCATACATAGAAGATAATGTGAATTATTTAGAATGGGATCCAAAAAATTCTAAGCTTGATATAAAGGGAATAAGTAATTTATTTTCAATAATTCATCTGGCGGGAGAATCTATTAACGGATCAAGATGGACCAAATCTTATAAAAAGAAAATATTAGATAGTAGAGTTGACACTACTAAACTATTATTTAAAACTATAAAAAGATTAAAATTAAAACCTAAGAGTTTCATCTCGGCCTCTGCCACTGGATACTATAGGGCAGATACAAACTCAACTCAAATGGAGTCAGATCCTCAAGGTACGGGATTCCTCTCAGGTGTTGTTAAGAAATGGGAGGATGAAGTGTTAAAGTTTAATAATATAAATGTTAACACAACAGTTTTGAGAATAGGATTAGTCCTTTCAAAAGAGGGGGGGATTCTCAAAAGCCTTTACCCTATTTTTAAATTATGTCTAGGAGTTACAGTTGGCACTGGAAAACAAGTGATGAGTTGGATACATGAAGACGATATGATAAACATAATTATTAAAGGTGTTGAGGATAACAAGTTTAAAGGAATTTATAATTGTGTTGCCCCAGAAAAAGTTTCTAATCAAAAGTTCACAATAGCTCTGGCAAAAACACTTGGTAGGTTTAGATATCCTAAATTTTTTAAGGTTCCCTCTTTTGTAATTAGATTACTTTTTGGTGGTCAATCGGTATTAATTTTAAATGGACTAAATGTATCTTCCAAAAAGATAATAAACTCGAATTTTAAATTTAAATATTCAAAATTAATGCCTGCCTTGAGGTCACTTTATAATTAGATGAGAAATAAAATTGAAATTTTAGGTGCTAGAGAAAACAATCTGAAAGATGTGGATCTTACATTTGAAAAGAACAAGTTAGTAGTCATTACAGGTGTTTCTGGAAGTGGAAAAAGCTCACTAGCTTTCAATACAATTTATGCAGAGGGCCAGCGAAGATATATGGAGAGTTTTTCAGCATATGCAAGATCCTTTATTGGAAACATAGAACGCCCAGATGTGGACAAGATAAATGGGCTTTCTCCTGTCATCTCCATTGAGCAAAAGACTACATCTAAAAACCCTAGATCTACAGTTGGAACTTTAACTGAGATATATGATTTTTTAAGATTGTTATATGCAAGAGCCTCAGTAGCTTACTCATATTTATCAGGAAAAAAGATGGTTAGACAATCCCTTGATCAGGTTATTGAAAATATAAAAAAAGATTATAAAAATAAGAAGGTCATAATAGCGGCCCCTGTTGTCAAGGGAAGAAAGGGTCATTACAAGGAGTTATTTGTTCAGATAAGGAAGAAAGGTTTTGCTAATGTTCGAGTTGATGGAGAAATTTTAGAGATAAAAAGGAACATGCAATTAGACAGATATGTAATCCATGATATAGAAATTGTGGTAGATAAATTAACAATTGATAATGAGAACACAGATAGACTTTCTAATTCTGTAGAAATTGCTATTAAGAGCGGAGACAAAACACTTTATGTAATAGATGAAAATAATAACTCTAGGTTTTATTCTAAGAGCTTGGTAGATCCTGATACCGGAATATCATATGAAGAGCCTTCTCCTAATAGTTTTTCATTTAATTCACCTTACGGTTGGTGTGATTCTTGTAAAGGACTTGGTGTTGAGGATAAAATTTTAAAAGAAAATATAATTGAAGATGATAACTTGAGCATTAGCCGTGGGGGTATATTGCCTCTTGGTGAGTACAGAGATATGTGGGTCTTTAAGAAGATTGAGGCCTTCTTAAAATCTAAAGGTTTAAAAATATCTACTCCTATCAAGAATATTCCTGAGGATATTTTAGATGATATCCTTTTTGGAAAAGACATAGAAGTTGCTGTGGAATCTACAAAATATCCAGGAACGCTATGGCACACAAAATACAATGGAGTAACTGGGTTTATAAGGAAGACAATAAAGTTTAGATCTGGTAAGACTAAGGATTTTATGGATGACTTTATTACTAAAACTAATTGTGGGACTTGTGCTGGTAAGAGATTAAGAAAAGAATCTTTACATTTTAAAATTAATGACACCTCAATTTCAGACTTGAATTCTATGGATATTAAAAAGCTGAGGGTATGGATTGGTAATGTTTCGAAATCACTTAATGATCAGCAATTAATTATTGCAGAACCAATTCTTAAGGAGATCAACCAAAGACTTGATTTAATGTATAACTTGGGATTAGAATACTTAAGCCTAGACAGACCACTTAGAACTCTTTCTGGGGGTGAGGCTCAAAGGATTAGACTTGCTACTCAGATTGGAACAAAATTAGTTGGTGTCCTTTACATTCTTGATGAGCCAAGCATTGGTCTTCACCAAAGAGATAATAAAAAGTTAATTGATTCTTTAAAAGAACTTAGAGACTTAGGGAATACTGTTATAGTAGTAGAACATGACAGAGATATGATGATTAGTGCTGATAATATTATTGATGTTGGTCCTGGCCCTGGATCAGAGGGAGGGGTTATTGTTGCCCACGGAGAACCAAAAGATTTTTTAAATCAAAAGTCTCTGACATCAAGGTTCCTTAAAAGAGAATTAGATGTTCCTGTTCCTTCATTAAGAAGAGAGGGTAATGGTAAAATGATTAATTTAATTGGAGCTAATGGAAATAATTTATCTGATGTTAATTGTTCTATCCCCCTTGGTTGTATGGTTTGTGTTACTGGAGTTTCAGGAAGCGGTAAATCATCTTTAATACACGGCACATTATCTTCAATTATTAAAAAAGAATTATATAATTCAAGAAAAGATGCCCTACCATATAATTCTGTACAAGGAGTGGAAAACATCAATAAATTAATTGAGGTAGATCAGTCACCAATAGGGAGGACTCCTAGGTCTAATCCTGCTACATATACAGGTGTTTTTACTGATATAAGAAATCTTTTTGCTTCATTAACAGAGTCTAAAATTCGAGGATTAAAGCAGGGTGCTTTTTCATTTAATGTGAAGGGTGGAAGATGTGAGTCGTGTAGGGGTGCAGGAGTTAGGCTAGTAGAGATGGATTTTTTGCCAAATGTTTTTGTCAATTGTGAAACTTGTTATGGAAAAAGATATAATAGAGATACTCTAGAGGTCAGGTTTAAAGGAAAATCAATCTCAGACGTATTAGATATGACAGTATCTAATGCTGTTGATTTCTTTAAAAAACAACCTAAAATATCCAATAAGTTAAGGGCTTTAAATGATGTTGGGCTTGGTTACATAAAACTTGGCCAACCTTCAACTATGTTGTCTGGGGGAGAAGCTCAGAGGGTTAAGTTAGCATCAGAATTATATAAAAAAGATACGGGAAATACTTTATTTATTCTAGATGAACCTACCACGGGGTTACATTTTTTTGATATTCAAAATTTAATGATTGTTCTTAATAGGTTAGTTGAAAGAGGTAATACGGTGCTTGTAATAGAACATAATATGGATATTATAAAGTGTGCAGACCACATCATAGATCTAGGTCCAGAGGGCGGTGATAGAGGAGGAGAGATTATAGCCAAGGGTCATCCGGAATTTATATCTTCTCTAAAGAAAAGTCAGACAGGAGTCCACTTAAAAAAAGAATTATCTAATACATAATTTTTTCAGTAATATAGTCAGCTACTTTCTTCCCTTCATCTGTTAATTTAATAGCCAAGTTGTCATCTTCAATCATTTTCTGTTTTTTAAATAGTTCTAGGTGTTTCTCTTTGTCTATTAAAAAATCTTTTTTAAACTTTTTGTTGATTTTATTAATATCTATACCCTTTATAGTTCTTATTCTTGTCAGTATATAATCATTAATTATTTCTCTTTTATTAAGAGTTTCCTTTTCAAATACCTTGATGTTGTTTTTTAGATAGTGTACATATTTCTTGTTGTCTTTTATGTTCCAATATCTCCTTTTTTTATCATATGAGTGAGCACTTGGTCCATAACCATAGTATTCCTTACTTCTCCAATAATTAGAGTTATGTTCAGACTCATAATCTTTTCTTGCAAAATTTGATATCTCATAATTAATATATCCCATTTCTCTCATTTGATTAAGTATTATATCATACTGTTTCAGGACAACGTTCTCCTCTGGTAACACAATTTTATTATTATTTAATAATTTGTAAAACACAGTTTTTTTCTCGAGCGTCATATTATAAATTGAAATATGAGGTGGGGACAATTCTTTAATAATTTCTAAATCTTTTCTCACAGAATTAACATCTGATTCTGGAGTACCGAACATTAAGTCCACTGAAAAGTTTTTAAATATATTTTGAATGCTTTTGATTGCACTAAGGCTTTCATCGGAAGTGTGAATTCTATTTAGTTTTTTTAAAATTTTATTATTAAATGATTGAACCCCAAGGCTTATTCTATTAAAACCGATCTCTTTCCACTTTATAAGCTTTTCGGTAGAGATATCATCAGGGTTCGCCTCAATTGTAATTTCACAATTACTACTAATATTAAACTTATCATTTATTTTTAAAATAATTGAATCAAGTAAATATGCATCAATAATTGAGGGCGTGCCTCCCCCAAAATATATAGTTGAGATATCACTATAGTTAAATTTTTTTTGATTGGCATCGATTTCATTTATAATTGAACTTACTAATTCTGAATAATTACTTAGTGTGCTGAAATGAAAGTTGCAATAATGACAAGCCATTTTACAGAATGGAATATGTACATAGATTCCTGCCATTTAATTTTATCTTTTGTTCAAACACAAAAAAAATCAATTTATGACTATAACTCTATTTTATTATCAGTTTTTATCATATCACTAGTTTTGACTTATTATAAGCTAAACTATCCCTTGTTTTTTAAAAGATATTTTAATATTAAAAATATTTTGTTTCTAGGTAGCAAAGAGGATTTCTTTTATAGGAGTCAGCTGTCTTCATTGTCTAACATTTTACCTCTTATAATATATGCTCTAGTTATATCTTTTTTTTCAGTATATGTTTTTGATGACTCAAATTTTATAGTTTTTGATTCTATAGGACAACTAAACCTTTTTCAGAAATGGATATTTTTTTCACTCCCTCTAGGTCTTTTTATTTTTTTTCGAATATTAATAATTTTTGTTGTCACATATTTTTTTAATTTTTCTAAAAAAACAAAAAAAATATTTATTCTAAATTTTATAAGGCTAACTATTTTACTGAGTTTTATTAATATCCTTTTCTCATATATATTATATGAACTTTTCTCTTTTGATATAGCTTATAATGTATTTACTGCTATAAAGTTATTGGTAATATTTATTCGGCCAGCCATATTATTTAATTATATGTATAAAACCTCATCAGAAAAAAGGTCAAACCTATTTTTAGTGATTTTAATTTGTGATTTTATTCCATCTGTATTATTATTTGATATAATATCAATAGTTAATTTTTTCGATTATCTGTTAGCTTATCTTGATTTTGCTAATTTTTGAATTGATTTCGTTAACTTTACATTTAAATAAATTCATAAGATGAGTGAGATAAAGTACGATAAAAAAAGATTAAATCCGGTTAAGTCAATTCTTGTATCACAGCCTGATCCAAAAGATGAGAATTCTCCTTTTTACCGTTTAGCAAAAAAATATGATTTAAAGATAGATTTTAAGCCCTTTATAAAAATTGATCCTGTATCAATCAAAGAATTTAGAAAACAAAAAATAAATATTCTAAATCATACAGCAATAATTTTTACAAGTAGAAATGCTGTGGATCATTTTTTTAGAATTGCTGAAGGAATGAATGTTACAGTGCCTACAGATATGAAATATTTTTGTAACTCTGAACAAACAGCAAATTACCTTCAGAAGTATATAGTTATAAGAAAAAGAAAAATATTTACAGGAGAGAGGACTATAGCCCAACTTCTAGATATGATGAAAGAGGTTATGGTTAAATTTCCTGATGAGAAATATCTTTTTCCTTGCTCAAATATTACAAGAGATACCATATCACAGTTTTTGAAAGATAATGAATGCACTTATTCTGAGGCTATTATTTATAATACTGTTCCGAGTGATCTGAAGAGATTAAAGAAGGTTTTTTATGATATATTGGTTTTTTATACTCCTTACGGAATTGATTCATTAGTTAAAAATTTTCCTGATTTCGAACAAAACAATACCAGAATTGCAGGTTTTGGAAAGAATACAGCTAAGGCAATAAAAGAAAACAATTTAAAGCTTGATATTAAGGCACCTATGAAAGATGTGCCCTCTATGACTAGAGCAATTGAGTTATATATTAAACAATCAAATAATTTATAGTATTGATGAGTAGAAGCTTTTTAATATTAATTTTTTTATTTCTTGCAAATGCTGGATTAAAAGCTCAGCAGGACCCTTACTTTAGTACTTACTTAGTGAACCCTTCACTAATAAACTCAAGTCTATCTTCTACATATGATAATAACAATGTAGTGTTGGTCTATAGGAACCAATGGGCTAATTACAATCCCACTAACCTATCAAGTTCTTCAGAGTCACCTACTACAGGTATGTTTTCTCTTAACTTAAAGAGTAGAGATAAGGCATATTCATTTGGGCTAAATGTTGTGTCAGATAACCTTGGTCCTAAAGAAGTGTTTAACCTTTCACCTTATTTTGGAATTAAGAGGAAAGTAAATGATTCTTATATAAGCTTTAGTATCTCTCCTTCATTTAAAAGTACTACTTTAAATTTTGGTTCATTAGTTTTTGTTAATCCTTCTGACCCGTTTAATGTGGGCGGTAGTGAGACACAGTCAAAGCCCGATGTTGGATTAGGCTTCTCCTATTTTAATGAAAAGTTTTTACTAAGTATTTCTATCAAAAACTTAACTCAGCCGTCTTTTGATTTTGGTTTAAGTGACTTAAAAAATATAGATTTTAGAAATCTTACCTTCTTAGGTAAATATGTTATTGAAGTTGATCGTGATCTTACTGTAGAGCCTTATCTATTAGTTAGGTCTGATCTTACTTCATACACTTTTGATGCGAGTGTCCTCGCCACGTATCAGAAAAACATGAGTATAGGTGCTTCTTATAGGTATGATGAGGCTATTGTTGGGTTTTTAGGATATCATTTCTTAAAAAAGAATAAATTATTTGTTGGGTATTCTTTTGATTATGTTGTCCATAATGTAAAGGCAAAGGCTCCAATTTCTCACGAACTTGTTGTCAGGTATGATCTCCCAACTCCCCAGTTAAGAAAACCAATAAGAACACCAAGATTTATTTATTGATTTTTAATTTTTCAATCACATGATCAAATTTAGCTTTAAGAGATAGTTTTACTATATTTGTCCAACTATCTAACTAAAAAATTTATCATTAAAAACAATAATTTAGATAATTTGAAGTTAAATTTTAACTTTGCGTTTAGTTATGTTTAAAGTCATGAAAAAATTTTCAGGTTTAATATACACACTATTGCTACTTTCATTGGGTGCTTGTAGTATCCTTGGAGGAGGTTCGAGCAAGAAAAATCCTCGTGGTCAACTAGTAGGAACTCTAGACAGAGATGGGTTTGAAATGTCTGCACAATATGGGATGGTATATGTTCCAACAGGAAGGTTTTATATGGGTCAGGCAGATGAGAATATTCAGTCAGATCAAAGTAACTTTAACAGACAGGTGACTATTAGTGCATTCTACATGGACGATACTGAGATCACAAATGATGAGTATAGACAATTCATTCAGTTTATAGAAGAAAACCCAGATTATGAACTTTCTGAAGGCATGACCCCTGAAGGTTTAAAACCTGATACCACTGTATGGTCAAGTGACTTCACTCACCACTATGGAGATCCGTTACTTGCTTACTACTGGTCTCATCCTGCGTTTGATGACTATCCAGTTGTTGGAGTTTCATGGGAGTCTGCAAGAGAGTTTGCAAGGTGGAGAACGAGTTTTTTAAATGGTTATAGAAAAGAAGAAGGCCTTCTTCCATTCCCATCATTTAGATTGCCAACTGAAGCCGAATGGGAATACGCCGCAAGAGGAGGAAGAGATAATGTGAAATACCCTTGGGGAAATCCATACACTAGAAATTCAAGAGGTTGTGTTTTAGCAAATTTTAAACCTGGTAGAGGAAATTATGTTGATGATGGTTACGCTTACACATCACCGGTAGGAGTATTCTTCCCTAATGATTTTGGACTTTATGACATGTCAGGTAATGTTGCTGAGTGGTGTGAGGATGCCTACATTGACTCTTATAATCCATTAGTATGGGATTTAAATCCTATTTATAGAGACGATACTAATGACAAAAAGGTCATTAGAGGAGGATCTTGGAAAGATATTGCCTTTTTTATAGAAGTAGCAACAAGAACATTTGAGTATAAGGACTCTACAAGAGCTTTTATAGGTTTTAGGACTGCAATGCCTCATTTGGGTAGAAACTTACAAGGTTTATAGAAAAAATATTAATTTTAACAAAAAGAAAAAATAATTAAACAGTATTAAAAATGATAACAAAGAAAAAATCAAGTAATCCTTTTCTGGCTTGGGTCCAGAATGAGGATAATATGAATATAGTTTATGGTCTAGGAGCCGCTGTAGTTATACTAGGAGCTCTCTTTAAATTACAGGGTTGGCCAGGTGCAAATATAATGTTAATTGTAGGTCTTGGGGTAGAGGCTTTGATATTTACCTTGAGTGCATTTGACCCTCCAACTAAACATGAGTGGGACTGGAGTAAAGTTTATCCGGGGTTGAGTCCAGATTCGGATGGCACTTCTGCATCTCAGGTTGGTAACATTATGAAAGAAGCTAAACTAGATCCAACTGTACTTAAAAGTGTTGGAGACGGGATGAAGAAGATGGCTGCACAAGCTACAAATATTAACGATTTAGCTGGAGCTTCTGTTGCTGCCAAAGCATATGAAGATAGTATAAAGGGTGCAACGGAGTCTCTTAATTCTGTTAATGAGTCTTACAATACTATATCTGCTACTGCAAAAGATTTAGCGTCTTCTACTTCTAGTGTTAAAGAAGCCGTTGGCTTAACTGAAGAGTACAAAGAAAATCTAAAAAATGCATCTAGTTCACTTGGCGCTATTGTTACTGCTTCAGGACAAATTACTGAGACCGCAACAAGCATGACAAAAGCTCAAAATGATGCCGTAAGACTTCAGAAAGAGTTACAAGATCTTACTGAGAATTTAAATAAACTTAATAAGATTTATGTTGGTATGTATGATGCCATGCATAAGTAGAAATTAAAAAAAACTTTTAAATAAATAAATTATGGCTGGAGGAGATAGCCCTAGACAGAAAATGATTAACATGATGTATATCGTGTTAATTGCTATGTTAGCCCTTAACGTTGACACAAAAGTTTTGAAGAAATTCATAATGATCAATCAAAGTTTTGAGGTTACTAACTCTGATAAAATTATTGAGAACAATAAGAAGATTGAGTCAATTAGAGTCGCAGTTGATGATTCTGGTAATAGAAAAGAAGATGTTAAAGTTTTAAACTTATCAAATTCTATACGAGAAAAATCTGCTAATATACTTGATCGAATGGATGAAATAAAATCCACTATTGTCGAAGAGACTGGAGGATCAGATGGTAAAGGAGGAATAAAGGGCTATAAAAATATAGACTTTGTTTACAGTTACATGCAGGATGACGGACAACAACCAGGAGCTGGTGCTGAATTACAGAAACTTCTTAATGAATTTTCTGATTTTGTTCAGGATTCTGTTTACTTGGGAGATGAAAACTCTGGTGTCACTGACCTCGCTAAGAATGCAGACCAAATTTCTCTTTATCAAGATGATTTACCTACAGACCCTTCGTTTACTTCATTAAACTTTGGATTTGGTACTTCTGCTGGCGCTGGTCTTGCTACAATTAGTCAGCTTCAGGCAGATGTAATAAACCTTGAAATTAAAGCTCTTGATAAACTTGCTGCTTCAGTTGGAGCTGCAGATTTAAAGTTTGACGTTGTCACCCTAACAACATTGCCTGAGCAAAAGGTTGTTGCTGCTGGAGCTAAATACAAGACACAGTTATTCTTATCTGCTGCATCATCTGCTATAGTTCCTACTATGACAGCTGGTGGAGATACGTTAGAGGTTTCTAATGGCAGGGGATATTATGAGTTTACTGCCAAAGGTGGAAATTATGATAGAGAAGGTCTTTCAAAACAGAGTTATGTTGGAGCAATTAGTGTGACTCTCCCAGGAGGTAAAGACACAACTTTTATTGATACAGTAGAATATTTTGTTGCTAGACCTGTTATCCAGATTCAGTCTGCATCAGTTCAAGCTTTATATTTTAATTGTGGTAATGAATTAACTGTTAATGTCCCAGCGCTTGGATCAGAATACAATCCTACTTTTTCTGCAAGAGGAGGAGATGTTGTGAGAGGTTCTAAAGCTGGTGTTGTAACAATCATACCAAAATCTAAGAAAGTTGACTTAAATGTAAGTAATGCTGGAAACTTTATCGGCTCTCAATCTTTTGGAGTTAGACAAATTCCTGCACCTGAAATTAAGGCAAGGATTAAGGGTAAAGAGATAGATGCAAAAACAGGCATTCCGGTTAGCACTCCTAGTTTTAGCTTGGATGCAATTGCTGATGCAAGTTTTGCAGAGTTCTTACCAAAAGACGCAAGATTCCAAGTTAGAGAAGCTGAAATTAATTTAGTTAGAGCTGGTAGGGGTGTGTCAAGGCAAAGGGTTAATAATAAAAATGTGAACCTTACTAAGCTTGCTGGTAAAAGAAAGGGTGACAATATTGTTATCGAAATAAAAAAAGTAGCAAGAGCAAACTTTAGAGGGGATGTTGAGGAATTTAAAAACTTTGCTCCTAGGTACATAACTATACCTTTAAAATAAAATCATGAAAAAAATAAATAAGATTCTTGTACTTTATTTCTTACTCTCAGTTTTATCTGTAGATGAGACCTATTCCCAGGTAACATTTCAGGAAACTACAGGGTCTGAATCTAATGGTTATAACCCATTATCTTTAAGACAAGTACATGAATCTTATTTAATGTGGAAGAAAACTCTTTGGAGAAGAGTTGATCTTAAAGAGAAACAAAATAAACCATTCTTTGCGAGAAATAGAGAGATATCTAAAATAATAATAGACGCAGTTGAAAGAGGTGTCTTAATACCTTACAATAGTGACTCAGTTAATGATAGTAATGTAATGTCAAGAGAGGAGTTTATTGGGAATATACAACAAGTTGATGAAGAGATTGAGGAAGAAGAAGGCTTTGATTTAGATGATCCATTTGCTTCATTTGAAGAGGATGATCCATTTGCTGATGCTGTTGAAGAAGTAGAGGTTGGTCCTGTATATATTCCTAAAAGGGAGTTTTCTATTTTTGAAATTAAAGAAGATCTTTATTTTGATAGAATTCATTCTAGAATTTATTTTGATATTCAGTCTATAACATTATTTCTACCTGGAGATAGTTTTTATAACCCAGCAGGTTTTGAGAAACCTATAGCTTCATTTAGATTTCTTGATCTTTATAATCTTTTTAAGTCTATGCCTAAGGGAGCTATCTGGTTTAACGAAAATAATATAGCTCAACATAAGAATCTTGGAGACGCTTTTCTTTTAAGATTATTCAAAGGAATTATAGTAAAAATTGCTAATGCTGATGACATAAGAGTATCAGAATTATATGCAAGATCTAGGAAAGAAGGTATAATGGCTAGTTTTAAAGTTGAACAGGATCTTATGGAGTGGGAAGCTAACCTTTGGGAGTATTAGTTAGGATCTTTTCTAAAAAATTTTATAATATCACCAGCTTTTTTTTTACCAACAACTTCAGATAATTTATTAATATCTTGTTTTATTATATTTTCAATTGATCCAAATTCATTAATTAATTTAGATCTTGTGTTTTCTCCTACACCTTTTATTTCTTCAAGTTTAGATTTTAAAAAGTTTTTACTCCTTAAGTCTTTGTGATAATTTATTGCAAATCTATGTGCTTCATTTCTTATGTTTTGAATAAGTTTTAAATGAGACGATTTCTTACTTAATAAAATAGGTATTGAATCATTAGGAAAATATATTTCTTCTAGTTTTTTCGCTATACCTATTACATTCATTTTATTATAAATATTTAATTCCTTAAGTACCTCACAAGTAGAGCTTAATTGCCCCTTACCTCCGTCTATTATTATAAGATCAGGAAGATCAGTTTTTTCTTTTATTGCCCTAGAATACCTTCTGAAAATAACTTCTCTCATTGACTCAAAATCATCTGGCTTATCTACGGTTCTTATCTTAAACTTTCTGTAGTTCTTTTTGCTAGCGTATCCATCCTTAAACATTACTAATGATGCCACTGTGTTTTCACCTTGAATATTTGATATATCAAAACATTCAATGTGGAAAGGAATTTTTTTAAGGTTTAGCTTATTTTTAAGATCAACTAAAATTGATAATTTTTTTGTTTTTCTTTCTTTCTTCTCATTGTAAAGATTTTTTTTAAAGAAAAGTACATTTTTTAGACTCATGTCTATAAGTTTTTTCTTATCTCCAGACTTAGGAACATATGTTTTTATTTCATCTGATATTATTTTTGAAAGATCTAGGTTTGATAACACATCATTTTTTATACTTCTATATTTGAACTTTAAATCAATAATAATTTGCTCAAGTTCTCTAAAATCAAAGTCTAGGTTTTTTTTTATTTTATTTGTTTCAGAGGTGATAATCATTCCATTATTAATTTTCATATAATTTACATAATAGTAATTTTCATCATCTATTATTCCAATAACGTCAATATTATTTACTTTAAAACTTACTACAATAGATCTTGAGGTGAATGTTTCAAGTTCATTTACTTTATCTTTAATTTTTTGAGCTTCTTCAAACTCTAAGTTTTTTGAAAAACTATTCATTTCATTTTTAAGGGAGTTTATAAGTTGAATATTTCTTCCATTTAAAATATTTTTTATTTCTTCTATATCTTTTTTATAATCTTCTTCTTCTTGGTGTTCCTCGCATGGTCCCTTACAGTTCCCAAGATGGTACTCTAGACAGACTTTAAATTTTTTATTCATAATATTTTCTTCACTAAGGACATAGTTACAATTTCTGATTTTATATAAGTTTTTAATAAGCCTAAGTATTCCTCTCATTGATTTGACATTAGTATAGGGCCCAAAAACATCTTCTTTTTTTATATTAATTTTTCTTGTCGTATAAACCTTTGGAAACCTTTCTTTAGATATTGCTATATATGGGTATGTTTTATCATCTCTAAGTAATATGTTGTATTTAGGCTTGTTTTCTTTTATCATATTATTTTCTAAAAGAAGAGCATCATGTTCTGAATCTGAGATAACAAAATCAATCTTTACTATTTCTTTTACCATTTTGGATATTTTATTGTTTTGTTGTTTTTGGAAATAACTTTTAACCCTTTTTTTTAGATTTTTAGATTTTCCTACATAGATTATCTCTAAGTTTTTATTTAAGAATTTATAAACTCCTGGAGAGTTAGGAAGATCAGTTTTTTTTAAATTAATCATTTGATTAGAAGATGTCGGAGGCATCAATTTTATCCAAAATAATATCTAGTGAATCAGATTTTATTTCATTATTATATACCGAGCAGTCAATCTCTACATTAATTTTTTTTGTAGGTTTATCAAACCTCCCTTTATCTATACTAAGGGTATTGTCTGCATAGACATCTAACATATACTGTTGCCAAATTGGCATCGCTGTCCTTGCTCCTTGTCCGTAAACCCAGTCTCTAAAATGTATACTTCTATCATCACCACCGACCCAAGCGCCTGAAACAAGATTATGAGTTACTCCAATAAACCAACCATCAGATGCGTTTTGAGTTGTTCCTGTTTTTGCACCGACATCATTATTAAAAGTTAATTCTGGATTTAATCCTCTAGCTGTTCCACCTTCTTCTTCTTTTGACCCTTTGAGCATATGAAGCATAAGATATGCGGTTTCCTCACTAAGAGCTTCTTGTTTTGTGGGAATGAAGTTTTGAATTAAGTTACCATACTTATCTTCTATTCTTGATATAAAGAAAGGTTCTGTCCATATTCCCTTATTAATAAATGTACTATATGCACCAACTAAATCAAATAAAGAAACATCACCACCAGCACCTAAACAAACTGCAGGAACAGGATCTAATTTACTTTGTACTCCTAGTTTTTTTGCATAGTCAACGACTGTCTTTGGGGAAAGCTTTTTAGTCATAAATGCTGTTATTGAATTTACAGATTTTGCCATTGCCTTTCTTAAGGTCATCGTCTCACCTGTCCATTTACCATTATGATTATCTGGTCTCCAGTATGGGGGGTCTTGTCCTGGT
This sequence comes from uncultured Marinoscillum sp., assembly GCA_964527965.1. Lineage (GTDB taxonomy): Bacteria > Bacteroidota > Bacteroidia > Cytophagales > MED-G16 > MED-G16. The sequence continues at coordinate 62,452 of CAZGPH010000001.1, read as the reverse complement.
AACTCAAAAACTACAGGAGCATCTACTACTGGATAACAAGGAGAATATCCATTATCAATTGCAGCAGCATAGACTATGGGCTTAATTGTAGATCCCGGTTGTCTTTTGCCTTGTTTTACATGATCATACTTAAAATATTTATGATTAATTCCACCTACCCAAGCTTTGATATATCCTGTTTTCGGTTCTATCGAGACGAAGCCTGCTTGAAGAAAATTTTTATAATATTTTAGAGAATCCATAATACTCAGGACTGTGTCAATCTCTCCATCCCAACTAAACACCCTCATATTTTTCTTTTTATTTAATATTTCAAAAGTTTTGATTGTGTCGTTATCATTATTTTTTAGAATATTCTTAAAGTATCTGGTTCTCTTGATAGTATTTTTTAAAAAGTCTTTAATCTCAAACCCCTTCTCATCAATCCAAGGATTTTCTCCTTTCCAGTGATCATTAAAAATATTTTGAAGTCTCTTCATTTGATCATTTACCGCCCTCTCTGCATGCTCTTGCATTTTACTATCTATTGTTGTATAAATTTTTAATCCGTCAGAAAATAAATCATACCCATTTTCTTTTGCCCAGCTAATTAAATAATTTCTTACTACTGTTCTGAAATATGTTGCCTGTCCTACATTTTGATTTTGTACTTTATAATTTAAGTTTAAATTGGTAAGTATTAAAGAGTCATACTCTGTCTTATTTACAATATTGTATTTATATAAATTATAGAATATTTCTGACCTTTTTTCAGTAGCATTTTCCGGATTAAAAAAAGGATTATATTTTGTAGGTTTATTTAATAGACCTACAATTATAGACGACTCATTATAATTAAGTTCAGATGGGTCTTTGTCAAAGTATGTTTTTGCAGCAACTTTTATTCCATATGAGTTGCTCCCATATTCTGCAGTGTTAAGGTACATTGCAAGAATTTCTTTTTTTGTATAGAACTCCTCAAGTTTAACAGCAACAATCCACTCTTTTACTTTTGATATAATTAATCCTAAAAAGGGAACATTACTTAATTTACCCTTCTTTTCTCTTCTAATTTTAAATAAATTCTTAGCCAGCTGTTGAGTAATTGTGCTGCCACCACCTTCAAGTCCACTTGATCCAAAAGTGGCAACGTTTTTAACAACTCCATAAGTTGCCCTTACAAGACCCTTAAGGTCAATGCCAGAATGTTCATAAAACCTAATATCCTCAGTTACTAAAAGAGTTGTAACCAATTCATCTGACAGTTCATCAAATTTTACTGGAGATCTGTTATATCTAAAATATTTTCCGAGTAGGATATTGTCACTTGAATATAATTCTGAAGATAGTTCTGATTCAGGTTTTTCTAAATCTTGTAGACTTGGCATTCCACCAAAAAGATTAGAGATATTATAGTTAACAGAAATAATAAATACCATTATAAAAGCTATACCTGCTAATAATATAAACCACAATCTTTTTATAATTGTTTTTAATTTATTCATCTTTTATAAAACTTAACAAACTCACCAAAATTCTTAGATCTAAAAATTAAGTTCATGTTTTTTTCTCCAACAACAAAATTAGCATTTACTTTTATTTCTTTTATATCTAAATCTGAATTGAATTTTTCTTCGATTTTTTTTAATGAATTTAAATCATTATCTGAGATAGCATCAAAGTAAGTTTCATCATCAAGTTTAAATGAAAAAATGTCATTTTTCTTATCCAGTCCTTTAATACTATTATCAAGTTTTATAGTTATGTTTTCACTTTCGTTATTATTTTTTATAACTATAAAAAAATATTTTTCATCCTCATTATTTTTAAAGGTAGGTAATCCACTGAATATAAAATCGTCATGTACTGTCTTAGCAGAATTTAGAAGAGATGATGCGTAGTCTATAGTTGATCTTTCTTTTGCTGCTAAAAGAAATTTATTTAGTTCAAATTGTAGTGAAAAATTTCCTCCTTTTTTACCTAATGCAATTGAGCGTAGTAAATTAATATTTTCAAAGAAAGGATTCTTAAAGTAGATCTTTTGTAATGAATCTACTTCTTTTATTACCGATTTATTTTTTTCATTTACTAACTTATTGTAGAGGTTCCCATATAAAGTTCTTAACAGATTATATTCTCTAAACTCATCAACTTCATAATCGGGGTTAATAATTAATTTATAGAAAATAGTCTCTTTATATTCTGAAAGGATAATGTTTTTATATTTTTCTTTTTCATCATCAATTAAATATAATTGGTATATGACCTCAGCATAATATTTTGAATCTTTAAATCGATTTATAAATATTTTAAAGGTATTTATGCCTTTTAATTTTTCATCTAATTTTTGCACATATATTTTACCTATTGCAACATATGCTTTCTCTGATTCTTTGTAAAGTATATTTTTGGCTTCATTACTAAATGGCAGGCTTGACATTACATCTATAGCACTCATTTTACTTTCTTCCTCTGACTCATTAATATTATTAGTGTCTTTATTTATTTCTTCATTACTTTCATCTAATATTGAAAAACTCATTTTAGAGGTTAATCTCCAATTATCAGTTAGTTCCCTGTTTCCCCATTTCCTTATAAATTCGTTTCTTCCTGAGCTAACCATAGTTGGATTATTAAAATACCAACTTCCTTTATTCTCTGAATTAATGATAATTTTAGGTTCATCTATTAAGAAGTTTTGATAATCATCCTTGATTTTATTTTCCCGTTGTTTCTTTTCCTTGTTTTTGATATTTGTTTCAATTATTTTCAAAACTTCACTTTCTGGAATTGTTGTTAAATAAATTAAACTATCATTTTTTTCAATTATTTCAAGGTTGAAAACTAGTTCGGTTAGTACATCACTCTTTTCTTTTAATGAGTTATAATCTTTATTTTCTCTATTTATATTAGCTAATGCACTATCATAATACAATTTAGAAGACTTATAATTTGTTAAATTATCATAATATATATCAGCTATATTCTTAAAAGAATTGTATAATAATTCTCTTCTAGACTTATTTTCTGAAATAGATAATTTGAAGTTATCTATTGCTACATTATAATTTTCTTTTTTCAAATTAAATAAACCTAATTCATAATACACTCTATCAAGTTTGTCTTCATTTTTTTTGTCTTTGATTAGCTTCTCAAAATATTTTTTAATGTCAGCTTCTGGGGAATTTATGAGGGACTTAAAATAAAATATCTTTGCATTAAATTCCATTTCAAATGTAGGGTTGTTTTTTAGGCATTTTTGAAAATAAGAGCCAGCAATATCGTATTGATTTTCAATTAAATATATTTGACCAATAGCAAAGTAAACTTTATTAATCAGTCTTCTTTTCTTAACAATTTTTTCTAACTCAAACAACGTGCTAAGAGTTTCTTTGAGATCATTTACCTTTTTATGTAGGTAATGTGCATTCAAATAATATTCCGTTGCTAGGCTCTTTTCTAATGAAATTTTTTTTAAAAAATTATTTACTTCTAATGCTGCTGAATAATCTCTTCTCTCAGTATATGCTCTCATAAGATAAATTAATGACATTTGTTTAGCTATAGAGTTATTAGTTTTAGAGTTTACATATTTCAATGTTGTTATTGCCTGTCCAATGTCTAAAGCAAGAAGCCTACTTTTACCAATTAAAGCATAACTAGGGTAAACGTATTTAGACTCTGGGTGTCTCTGAATCAATATAGAAAGCTTTTGAATACTTTTATCTTTTTTTTCTTTTAACCCAGACACTTTATTTGTATCAATTTCATATGTTAGATTAATTAAACTGTCATAATTATATTCAGCTGATTCAAAAAGTTCATCTTCTATCTCGCTTATAACTTCATTAGCAATAAAATATGCGTTATATCTCGCTGTAGTATCATCATATACTGTATTTATAACTGAATTACATGAGCATAATAACATTATAATGAAGAGATAGTTAGCTTTTATTTGCATTGATTTTATTTATATATAAGTAAAACGTACCTATTAAATATTTATTTTTACATTACACTTTAAAGAATAATCAAATATACATTGAGAAATAAAGTTATTAAATGGTTCAGGAATAGAATTCAAATAATCTTTAGAAATAAAAGAGATTTTAAAGACCTCTCACTTTATGAATTCTCTAATATTAGTTTAGTTATTTATTCCACAATCTTTCTTTTAATGATATTTTCTCTTTCTTTCTTTATGTCAACCACAATTTTGAGTAAGTGGTTTGACCCTAGATATGTTGAGAAGAAGGCAAATGAAGAGTTAATAAAACTATCTAGCTCTATTGACTCATTAATATCCGAATCACAAATTAAAGATCAATATATTGAGAACATAATGATCATACTTTCTGGAGGGGAGAATGAGTTTATTGAAAAAAAATCTGAAAATAGTAGTCTAGAGTTACAATCTCCCTCGAACGATTATTCCGCTATTGATTCTTTTTTTAGAGAGGAGTACGAAAGTAAATTTTCTTACTCCGAAATAATAAGATCTATTGATTCAGAGCAAAATATTCTTCTGATTCCTCCTGTTTCCTCTGGAGTTGTCTCATCAAATTATGACCCCTCAAATGGTCATTTTGGAATTGATTATGTATGTAAGAAAGAGGAGCCTATAAAGTCAGTTTTTGATGGTACAGTATTAATATCTTCTTGGACAAAAGACAGCGGATACGTTATTAGTATAATTCATCCTAATAATCTTATATCAGTTTATAAACACAACTCTAAGGTATTTGTAGAGCCAGGTCAAATTGTTAAAACAGGGGAAGTTATCTCTATAATTGGTGACACTGGTGAACTGTCAACAGGACCACATCTCCATTTTGAACTTTGGTTAAACGGTAAATCTATAAATCCTTCGGAATTTATTTCATTATAATTAAATTTGTGAAAATTAAAATATACAGTTGTGGAAAATAACAATGGTTCAAATAATATTATAGGTGAGGGCAGTGTCTTGAAGGGTAATTTAAATACATCAGGAAATGTTAGATTAGAAGGTAAAGTAATTGGAGATTTGTCTTCAACATCAAAAGTTGCATGCGGAGAAACATCAGTTGTAGATGGAAATGTTATTGCTGATAATGCTGAAATAGCTGGGAAAGTAACGGGTAAAGTAACTGTAACTGAGTTGCTTATTCTTAAGTCTACGGCCTCTATTCATGGTGATATTTCTACAAATAATCTTATAATTGAATCTGGTGCTAATTTTAATGGGGCATGTTCTATGGGAAAAGAAGAAGTTGAGATAGAAGGAGATGACGATTCCGATAATGAATAAAAAAAAATATTACAAATACCTAAACTTAAGTTTTCAGTTTTTCTTTACGATTTTGTTTTTTGTGGTATCAGGTTACTTGGCTGATAAGTATATTTTAAAAAAAATTGGAATTTTAACTCTTACATTCCCAATAATTGGATTTTTGATAACACTTTATTTGGTATATAAAAAAGAAGCTAAGTGACATTGTTTTATAGATCACATCTTTTATTTTATTCATTGGTATTTGCTATTACTTCTATGTTATTTATACTAGATGCTAATTTTATTCACAGGTATATATTATATATTGTCATATTTAATATCCTTATTGATATAATATTTAAATTTTTAAATAAGTCTCTTAATAAAAATAACACCATAGTCAATATCATCATTTCTACATTCTTTAGAATCTTTTTCTCTTTAATTTTTATATTATTTTTTCAATATTTTGGAGGAGAAAGTTTGCTGATTTTCATATTAAATTTTTTATCCGTGTATTTATTATTTATAATATTTGAAATAACAATTCTATTATTAAATTTGCATCATATTAAATAACAGATGACGCCTAAACGTTTAATTTCAGCACTTATTTTTATTTCGTTATTAAGCATGAATTTTTTTGCTTTTTCTGCGGAAAAAAAAGATGACACGGAGTTCAATATGGGAGAGATGATAATGCATCATGTCCTTGATGATTATCAGTATGAGGTTTTTCATGGGCTAACAATTCCACTACCTATTATTATATATACTGAAGAGAGTGGTCTTATGTCTTTTTCTTCTTCGAATTTATTTGATGAAAATCATGACCCTTTACCAGAGGGATATAATGGTTTTATTTATGACCATGGTAAATTAAAATCTGTTGATAAAAGTTTATTTTTTATTGATCTCTCTATTACAAAAAATGTTGCCTTTTTAATAATGACATCCTTACTTATGATATTGATTTTTATTTCAGTAGCAAGGGGATATTCAGTTAAAAATTCAGTTCCTAAAGGGATTCAGTCTGTTTTTGAGCCTTTAATTATATTTGTTCGAGACGATATAGTAAAACCTAATATTGGTCATAATTACGAAAAGTATTTACCATATATGTTAACCCTTTTCTTTTTCATTTTTTTTGGTAATGTGCTCGGATTACTTCCAGCTGCTGCCAATTTAACTGGAAATATAGCTGTGACAATGACACTTGCAATATTTACTTTTTTAATAACAAATTTTTCGGGAAATAGTCATTACTGGAAACATATTTTTTGGACACCAGGAATACCATTGATAATGAGAGTTATCATACTTCCAATAGAACTTATAGGTGTATTCTCAAAACCCATATCATTGATGATAAGGCTATTTGCAGCCATCACTGCTGGTCATATTGTTCTCCTAAGTTTTATTGGTCTTATATTTATTTTTCAAAGTTATGGTGTTGGGATATTCAGCTCCTTATTTGTTGTTGGGCTTAATCTTGTCGAGCTAATGGTTGCTGGCATTCAAGCTTATGTCTTCACTATGTTTTCCTCAGTATATATTGGTTTAGCTATTGAAGATGATCATTAAAATATTATTATGTTAAATTTTAAATTTAAAAATTATGCTTAGTTTTCTATTATTAGACATTGGTTTAGCTGCTATTGGAGTTGGATTGACTACAATTGGAGCGGGTATTGGTATCGGATTAATTGGTGCTAATGCTATGACTGCGATTGCAAGACAGCCAGATGCTCAACCAAAAATTTTCACTACTATGCTTATTATTGCCGCACTAGTTGAGGTAATTGCATTAGTAGGTGCATTAGTTGCTCTTTTAGTATTGTTCCAATAAGATTAATTAAAAAATAAAATTATGGAACTTCTAACACCAGGAATTGGTTTAATCTTTTGGCAAGGTGTCATTTTTCTATTGTTACTTTTTGTTTTAACAAAGTATGCTTGGAAGCCTATAACTGATTCCCTTAAGGAAAGAGAAAAATTTATTGAAGATTCTTTAGATTCGGCAAAGAAGGCTGAGGAAGAATTAGTAAACATTCAAAAAAAGAATGAAGATTTACTTTCTGAAGCTAGAAAAGAAAGAGAAAAAATTCTTTCTGAAGCTAAAAAGTTATCAAACTCAATGAAAGATGATGCTAAGGGAAGTGCTAAAGAAATGGCAGATAAAATAATTTCTGATGCTAAAAAAGTTATAGAGTCAGAAAAAAACAAGGCCATGAATGATGTTAAAAATACACTTGCTGAACTTTCAATTGATATTGCTGAGAAAGTAATCAAAAAGGATTTAAGTAAAGACTCTTCTCAAAAGAAGTATGTTGAAGATTTGATTAAGGAAATTAAAAATTAAAAATGCAAAACACTAGAGCTTCAGTAAGATATGCCAAATCCCTATTAACTTTATCTATAGAGAAAAAAGTACTTGATGTAGTTAAAGCAGATATCGATATGGTTTGTAAATCTTTTGATGAATCTAGAGAAATTTCAAATCTATACCTTAGCCCTATTATTCCTATAAATCATAAATTAGATATTACTAATAAAATATTTAAAGGAAAAGTAAATGAAAACACGTTAAATCTATTACTCAATTTGATATCTAGAAAAAGAGATAATTTAATTGAGTCTATTCTAAAAAAGTTTAAGGAATTATATAATACTCATAAGAATATAGAAGAGTCACTTATTACTTCTACTTTTAGCTTAGATGATAAAACTCTAGAAGTAGTAAAGGATTTTGCTGAGAAACTAACAAAAAAGAAAATATCATTGGTAAATGCCGTAGATGAAAATATCATTGGCGGTTTCAATTTAAAAATTGGAGACAAAATGATTGATTGTACAGTTTCAAACAAATTAAATGAATTAAGAAAAAAATTAATAAACAACTAAAAATAAAATAATGTCAAATATTAGACCTGATGAGGTTTCTTCTATAATTAGAGACCAACTATCAAATTTCAAATCAGAATCAGAATTAGAAGAAGTAGGTACCATTTTGCAGGTAGGTGATGGTGTTGCTAGAATATATGGATTATCAAATGCTAAAGCGGGTGAGCTTTTAGAATTTGGTGGAGGAGTTAAAGGATTAGTATTGAATTTAGAAGAAGATAATGTAGGTGCTGTTTTAATGGGTGATTCTAGTAATATAAAGGAGGGTGATACTGTAAAAAGATCCGGAGAAATTGCTTCAATAAATGTAGGAGAAGGAGTCTGTGGAAGAGTTCTTGATACATTAGGTAACCCAATAGATGGCAAGGGTGAAATTAAAGGGAAAGTTTTTTCTATGCCACTAGAAAGAAAAGCCCCTGGAGTTATCTACAGACAACCAGTAAATGAACCCTTACAAACTGGTATTAAAGCTATTGACTCTATGATTCCAATAGGTAGGGGACAAAGAGAGTTAATAATTGGAGATAGACAAACAGGAAAAACTGCTGTAGCTATTGACACTATACTAAATCAAAAAGAATTTTATGATAAAGGTGAACCTGTTTACTGTATTTATGTTGCATGTGGTCAAAAAGCTTCAACCGTTGCTCAGGTAACTAATATTTTAGAAAAAAATGGAGCCTTACCTTATACAACAGTTGTTTCTTCTCCATCATCTGCTCCAGCCCCAATGCAGTTTTTTGCTCCATTTGCAGGTGCTGCAATTGGTGAGTACTTTAGAGATACTGGTCGTCCTGCTCTAGTAATATTTGATGACTTATCAAAACAAGCGGTATCTTATAGAGAGGTATCTCTTCTTTTAAGGAGACCTCCGGGAAGGGAAGCTTACCCAGGTGATGTTTTTTATTTACACTCAAGACTCCTTGAGAGATCAGCCAAAATAATAAATGATGATAAACTTGCATCAGAGATGAATGATTTACCGGATTCTCTTAAAGGTCAAGTTAAAGGTGGAGGTTCATTGACAGCATTACCTATTATTGAAACTCAAGAAGGTGACGTATCTGCATATATTCCTACTAATGTTATTTCTATTACGGATGGTCAGATCTTTTTAGAATCTAACTTATTTAATTCTGGTATAAGACCTGCAATTAATGTTGGAATTTCTGTTTCAAGAGTTGGAGGTTCTGCTCAAATTAAGTCAATGAAGAAGATTGCTGGTACATTAAAATTAGATCAAGCAGCTTTTAGGGAGCTAGAGGCATTCTCTAAGTTTGGTTCTGACCTTGATGCTGCAACACAGTTAATTATTGATAGAGGTCAAATTAATCAGGAAATTCTAAAACAGCCTCAATATTCTCCTCTTAGAGTTGAAGAACAAGTTGCTGTAATATATTGTTCATCTAATGGTTTTTTTGATGGTGTTGATTTAAGTAAAGTATCAAAGTTAGAAGAAGAATTTTTACAACATGTAAATACAAAATGCAAAAAGGTTTTAGATGATTTAGCAAGTGGTGTATACAATGATAAAAGTTTGAAAACCCTTGAAGACTCTGCAAAAGATATTGCTAAAAATTATAAATAGTATTACATGCCAAGCATAAAGGAAGTTAAAAATCGAATAGGGTCAGTAAAGTCTACTCAACAGCTAACTAAGGCTATGAAGATGGTTGCTGCAGCCAAGTTAAAAAAAGCGCAAGACAGAGTGTTACAATTAAGGCCATATTCAAAAAAATTAAATGAAATACTTTCTAATTTATCTGGATCTGTTAATAATAATCTATTTGTAGAAAAAGATATAAAAAACGTTTTAGTAGTTATAATTAGTTCTGATAAAGGATTATGTGGAAGCTTTAATAGTAATTTAATTAAGCAATTTACTTTGTTTTGTGAAAACATTAAAACTAAAAATATTACAGTACTTCCAATTGGTAAGAAGGCTCATGATCTTTTCAAAAAATCTGAATACAATTTAATTCTAGACTACTGGCAATCCTTAAATGGATTTGATTATGAAAAATCTTCTGAGATTTGTGATTATATTATGTCTTCATTTTTGAACTCTAAGTATGATAAGATTTCAATAATATATAATGAATTTAAAAATGTAGCAGTACAAAAAAGTGTTGTTGATAATTTCTTACCTGTAATTCCTGTTGAAAGAGAAAAAAGTGAAGTAAACAATAATTATATTTTTGAGCCTAATAAAAATAAAATTGTAAATAATTTAATTCCACAAACTCTAAAAACTCAATTTCTTAAAGCAGTTTTAGAATCAAATGCATCTGAGCAGGGATCAAGAATGACTGCAATGAGTCAAGCTACAGATAATGCAGGAGAGTTATTAAAAGAATTAAAACTTACCTATAATCGTACTAGACAGGCTGCAATAACTAAAGAAATATTAGAGATTGTTGGTGGAGCTGAAGCCTTAAATAATTAGTATTATTTTTTTACGATTCTTTCAACGGGTATTGATATGTCAAAATTATACCTGTATGTATGATGAACTTTTGCAGGCTTAATTTCATTGGTAGCCTGAACCTGAGTAGCAACTTTAATCATCGCCGTATTAAAATCAGGTATCCAATTCAGTTCCATATCAGTATAAGCTAACTCTTTTTGAATAGTATTACTGCTTGCCATTATTAGCGCACCATCAACACCTTTTCCTTGATGCCTAGGAACAATTCCAAAAACTAATCCAATAATTTTTTTACATGATTTTTTTATTTTTAAATGATAGTATGTTTTGATTTTACCTATTAAATCAAGTTTACCATTTACATATTTAAAGATTTGATTCATCTCAGGAATACAAATAAAAAACCCAATAGGGTCCTCTTTTTCGTAAGCAAACCACAATATTTTTTCATCTAAAATTGGTTTGAGCTGATTGAATATAGATTTAGCCTGTGCTAATTTTAAAGCAGACACACCTGGATATTTTGCCCAAGCTTCATTATAAATTTTCATGAAATCCGAAATATACTTATCTATATTTTTCTTTTCTAACATTCTAAAATTATAATCAGGGTTTTTAAGAGCTCTTTCTGCTTTATATTTTAACTTCTCTGATAATGGGGTTTTTACTTTTTTGAAGAATGTAAGCTGTTTAAATAGAACTTTAAAACCATAATTTTCAAATAATTTTGGATAATAATCTTTTCCATAATTTTGTTGGTAGTTTGGGTCTATTTCAAAGCCTTTAAATAAACATCCCCACCACTTGTCTCTCTCTCCAAAATTTATTGGTCCGTCCATAGAATGATACCCCTTATCTTCCAGCCAATTTTTAGCAGTATCAAATAACAGATTGGCAGCTTCTTGATTATTAATACATTCAAAAAAACCACATCCACCAATCTTTAATCCTTTGTCTTCAGCAGTTTTACTTGAATAAAAAGCAGCAATTCTTCCTATAATTTCTCCATTATCTGTTAATAGCCAACGCCTGGCTTCCCCATTTCTGTAAGCTTTGTTTTTCCCTTTACTAAAAACAGAATTTATATCTTTATCAAGTGGTCTAATCCAATTTTTGTCGTTTTTATAAATTTTAAGAGGGACTTCTATAAAGGTTTTCTTATCTCTATTTGATTCAACTTTTGTAATATTCATTTATCTGTAAATAGTCTATTATTAATAAAAGTTTCAATAATTTAGTTCATATTTTTGCTAACTAACACAAACCACAAAAATATTTTTATCTGATGGAAAGTACTTCCAATGTAACTCTACTTATAAGTTTACTTATTAACGGAATGATTACAGTTTTCTTTGTTTTATTTCTTGTCTTTTTTTTAGGAAAAATAATAATAAAATATTTCAATTCATTTTCTGATGAAAAACAAAACAAGAATGATGATATTGAAAAGCTTATTCATGAAAAAATTCATCATGTTTCTAATGGAAAAGGTAAAGTTTTAAATTTTAAAAAGTTAGATTAAATGTCTAGAGAAATAAAGCTTTGTCTGGTTTACAGAGATATGTGGCAATCTTCTGGAAAATATATGCCAAATGGTAAACAATTAGTTAAAATAGCTTCTCCAATTATTAATATGGGATGTTGGGATCGTATTGAGACCAATGGAGGTGGTTTTGAACAAATTCAACTCCTAGCTGGAGAAAATCCAAATGATGTCTTAAGAAAGTGGACTAAGCCATTTAATGATGCAGGAATTCAAACTCAAATGTTAGAGAGGGGATTAAATGCATTAAGTATGTTCCCTGTCCCAAAAGATGTTAGAAAGCTAATGTTTAAAGTAAAGAAGAAGCAAGGAACTGATATTGCCAGATCTTTCGATGGATTAAATGATATAAGGAACCTAAAACTTTCAATTGATTATGCAAAAGAAGCAGGAATGATTTCTCAATCATGTTTATGTATAACTCACTCAAAGATTCATACAGTAGATTATTATATTAACCTAGCTAAGCAGTTAATTGACTTAGGCACTGATGAAATTGCAATTAAGGATATGGCTGGAATTGGAAGACCATCGTCACTAGGTAAAATAGTAAAGGGTATAAAAAAATATAAACCAAATATTATTATTCAATATCATGGGCATTCTGGTCCAGGATTTTCTGTAGCATCATCATTAGAAGTAGCTAGAGCAGGAGCTGATATAATTGATGTAGCAATGGAACCGCTTTCATGGGGGACTACTCATGCTGATTTATTAACTATTCATGAGATTTTAAAAGATGATGGCTTTTTAATTAAAGACTATGATAGAAAATCATATATGGAAGTAAAGAAATTAACTCAAGAATTTATAGATGAGTTTTTAGGTTATTATATAAACCCAAGAAATAGATTGATGAATTCATTATTGATAGATTCGGGACTACCTGGAGGTATGATGGGTAGCTTGATGAATGATTTAGAGAAAAGTCATACGAGTATTAATAAATGGTTACAAAAAAACAATAAAAAGGAGATTAGTATAGATAATCTTTTTACAAAATTACTTGATGAGGTTAATTTTATTTGGCCAGTTCTTGGTTATCCACCATTAGTTACACCCTACAGTCAATATGTTAAGAATGTTGCAATAGTAAATGTTCTAAATAATATTAAAGGAAAAAATAGGTGGAGCCTAATAGATGATAACACCTGGGATATGTTACTTGGTAAATCAGGTCAACTTCCTGGTAAATTAGGTGATGAGATTATTAGCTTATCAAAGGAATTAAATAAAACTTTTTATGAAGGTGTTCCTCATGAATTAGTAGAAAATATACTTGATAAAAATAGAGAGGAGATGAAAGAAAAGGGTTGGGAGCTTGGAAAAGACGAAGAAGAATTGTTGGAATTTTCTTTACATAAAACCCAATATATTGATTATAAATCTGGTGCTGCAAAGAAAAAATTAGCTAATGAAATTTCGGAAAAAAAGAATAATAAGTCCGAAGAATCTATCCCTTCGCAAATTAAAAAAGAGATTGTCACAATTCAAGGTACTCGTTTCGAAGTAGAATATATTAATGAAGAAAAAAACGACTCAACCATAAATAATCCGCCAGGAAAAAAGATTTTATCTCCTATTGAAGGAAGAGTGTTTTTGACTAAAGACCCAAAAGATGTAGCTATTAAAGTAAATGATAATATAAAGAAGGGAGATGTTATTTGTTATATAGAGTCAATGAAAGTAATCAATGCTATTAAATCTGAGTATTCTGGAAAGATTATTAAGATTTGCTTTAATGAAGGTGACGATGTATTTGATGATGATATTTTATTTATTATAAATTAGTATTATGGAAATTTTTCAAAAAATAATTGAGATGACAAGTTATAATGAGCTTATAAATCAGCCCAGTTATTTAATAATGATATTTATTGCTTGTTTTTTACTATATCTAGGTATAGTAAAGAAATATGAACCCTTACTTTTAGTTCCAATAGCTTTTGGTGTTCTAATCTCAAATATCCCAGGCTCTAATTTAGGTGTTGTTAAATTAGATGAGTCTATTGGATTAATAAAAATAGCTCAAGATTATGGAATAATAAATTTCTTATATTATTCATTGATCAAGACAGGTTTTTTACCACCCTTAATTTTTATGGGCGTAGGAGCTTTAACAGATTTTGGTCCAATGTTAAAAAATTTGAGACTTGTGTTTTTTGGAGCAGCAGCACAAATAGGAATTTTTTCTGTTTTAATTGTTGCGTCTCTCCTTGGGTTTACAAATCAAGAGGCTGCATCTCTTGCAATTATAGGTGGAGCTGATGGCCCTACTGCAATTTATACATCAATAATTTTAGCACCTCATCTTCTTGCTCCAATTGCAATAGCTGCCTATTCCTATATGGCATTGGTTCCGGTAATAATTCCTTTTATAGTAAAGTTTACTATTTCAAAAAATGAAATATTAATTAATATGAAAGAGCAAGATGAAAATAGTAGAGCCAAAGATGAAATAAAAAATTTAGATTCAATTAAGATTATATTTCCTATTCTAATGACACTTGTGGTATCGTTGATTGTTCCTTCATCAACACCACTTATTGGTTTTTTAATGTTCGGTAACCTGATAAAAGAAATTGGATCAAGTACAGCTAGGTTATCCAAAGCAGCATCTGATAATATTTTAAATACAAGTACTGTATTTCTTGGTTTATCAATAGGCGCAACTATGACACCAATTTCATTTTTAAATATTCAAACTTTAGGAATTATTATTGGGGGATTGTTAGCATTTGTTATTTCAATAACAGGGGGGATTTTTGCTGTTAAATTATTCAATTTATTTACAAATAAAAAAATTAACCCTCTAATTGGTGCAACCGGATTAAGTGCTGTCCCTATGGCTAGTAGAGTTGCTAATGATATTGCACTTAAGCATGATCCAAATAATCATTTGATGCATTATGCTATGGCTAGTAATATATCTGGAGTTATTGGCTCAGCAGTAGCGGCTGGGGTTTTAATTTCTTTCTTAGGGTAAACTATAAATGTTTTTTGAGCTCTTCTATTTTATTAATTATAATAATTTCTTGAAATATATCTGTATATAGAAAATCATTGTCTTTCATTACATTAAATTGTTTCAATAAAAAGTCATAGTAACCATCGATATTAATTATAAAAATTTTTTTATTTTGAATACCTAATACCTTCCAAGTAACTACTTCAGCAAATTCTTCTAATGTCCCAATTCCACCAGGAAGAACTATAAATGCATCACTCAAATCATACATGGTTTTTTTTCTTTCGTGCATATCTTCAACTATTATAAGTTTTGATATGTTTTTATTTATTATTTCTTTTTTTGATAAAATTTTAGGAATTACACCAGTTACTTTTCCTCCTAATCGAATTAGATTATTTGATATTTGTCCCATTAAGCCAATGTTTGCTCCACCATAGATTAATTCAAGTTTTTTGCTAAAAACTATTTTAATCATTTGGTTTACCTCTTTTTCAATTTTAGAGTTATTTTTTGGTTTACTTGATCCACAAAAAACACATATTTTCTTGATCATAATATATTGTCTTATTTTGTACCTTTGTGTCTAAGATTGTAATCTATTGGAATTTTTTAATAATTTTTCTTCTGACTCAATAATATTCCTCATTACATATTTTATTATATGTATTTCTTCATTTCATTTAGGTGGTTATTTTAAAAAAATTGGTCTTCCCACTGTTACAGGTTTAATTGTGTTTGGTGTTTTAGTTGGCCCAAGCTCTTTGAATATAATTGATAAATTTGCTATTAATAATTTAAAATTTTTGTTTGACCTCTCACTGGGATTTATTGCCTTTGCAGCAGGATCTGAACTTTTTTTTAAAGAAATTCAAGACAGTTTTAAAAGTATTAAATGGAATACTTTAAGTAGTATTTTCATTACTTTTTTAATTGGTTTTTGTCTAGTGGGATTTGCTTTAGTTACTATCCCATATTTTGAAGATGTTAGTCCAACTATAAAATTTTATATTTCACTTCTTTCTGCATCTATTTTTGTTGCTCGTTCTCCTGCCTCTGCAATAGCTGTAATTAATGATTTAAAAGCAAAAGGAAAGTTTACTTCTACTTCTATGGGTGTATTGTGCTTGTCAGATTTTGGAGTAATTCTGCTTTTTGCAATAGTTTTTTCTCTTATAAAGTCTATAGATTCAGGAACCTTTCAGTTCTATAATATCATAATAATTATTTTTGAAATTATTTTTTCAATTGGTTTAGGAATAGTCTATGGGATATTTATAAACAACTATTTAAGTATTAGTATAAAAAAATATGTTAAATATTTTTTATTAATTCTGATTGGATTTTCCTCTTTCTTATTTGTTTCTTTTATAAGAGAAATATCAATTACATTAATTGGAAAAGAAATAATATTTGAACCATTGCTTATTTGTATGGTTGCAGGAATCTATATTATTAATAGAACAGATAAAAGGTTGGAGTTTTTAGACTTTGTACAAGTTTCTGGAAAATATATATATGTTATTTTTTTTACTTTAGTTGGAGCTAGTCTAGATATCCTATTATTACTAGATATTTTTGAACTTGCTTTATTATTTTTTGTTCTAAGATTAATCTCTCTTTTTATTTCAGCATATATTGGAGGAGTTCTTGCTAAAGATGATTTTAATTATAAAATATTGGGATGGACTCCTCATATAACTCAAGCAGGAGTCTCTCTAGGTTTAATTCAAATTTTTCAACAAGAATTTAATTATTGGCCAAACGAAATTATAAATCAAATTTCATTGATTTTAGTTTCATCAATCATTATAAGTCAGTTTTTAGGTCCAACTTTTTTCAAATGGGCTCTAAATTATCTAAAAGAGACAAACAAAAGAGAAAAAATAATTTTATCTGAGAAAAAGAGAGTTCTAATCTTTGGGTTAGAACCCCAAAGTATTTCAATAGCTCTAATTTTAAAGTCTAGAAGTTATTTAGTTGATATTATTTCTTTTGAAAATCAGCCATCAATTAAAATACCTAAAGGAATTGGTCACCAAAGAATTAATGATGTAGATAAATATAATTTTGACTCAATTGATTACTTGAATTCTGATTCAGTAATATGTTTTTGTTCTGATAATGTAAATGAAGAGATATGTGATCTTTCTTTTTCAACATATGGAAATAAAAATGTAATAGTTAGGATTAATGATCATTTAAAAGCTGATATTTTTTTGAATTATAAAGTAAAAATAATACATCCCTCGGATGCTATAGTTAATCTTATAGACCAGTATGTAAAGTCACCTCAGGGAACCGCTCTTTTTTTAGGAGAGGAGAAGGATAAAGAGATAAGAGATTTAAGATTATTAAATAATAAAATTTCAGGATCTTTACTTAGAGACCTTAAGCTTCCTCAAGATGTTCTAATGTTATCAATTAAAAGAAATGATGAAATAATACTTAGCCATGGCTACACGAGACTTTTGAAAGATGATATAATTACTTTCATAGGCTCTGTTAATAGTCTAGATAAGTTAACATTAAGATTTGATAGTTAGTTTTAAAAAAATTGTAAAGGTATATTTGCCAAATGGATAGTAATGATTTCTTAAAAAAAGTAATATCTCACTCTAAAGCAAATGGCTTTATATTTCAATCTAGTGAAATATATGATGGATTAAGTGCTGTATATGATTATGGTCCTTATGGAAGTGAACTAAAAAATAATCTTAAAGAGTTTTGGTGGAAATCTATGACTCAACTTCATGATAATATAGTTGGAATTGATTCAGCAGTATTTATGGAACCTACTACATGGAAAGCTTCTGGTCATATAGATGCTTTTAATGACCCCTTAATTGACAATAAAGATTCTAAGAAAAGGTACAGGGCTGATGTTTTGATAGAAGAGTATATAGCAAAAGTAAACACTAAAATAGATAAAGAAATTGCTAAGGCAAAGAAGAGATTTGGTGAAAAATTTGATGAAAAGGTATATAGAGATACTAATGAAAGAGTAAAAAAGTATATTTCACAGGTAAACGAAATATCATCTAAAATGAATGGTTTTCTTAAGGATAATGATCTTAAGGGACTTAGGGGTCTTATTGGTGATTTAAATATCAATGATCCAGTTTCAGGTACCTCAAACTGGACGGATGTAAAGCAGTTTAATTTGATGTTCTCTACGGAGATTGGTTCTACATCTGAGTCTTCAAAAAAGATATTTCTTCGTCCCGAAACAGCTCAGGGAATATTTTTAAATTTTTTAAATGTAGTTAATTCTACAAGAGTTAAAATTCCTTTTGGAATTGCTCAAATTGGGAAAGCATTTAGAAATGAAATAATTGCTAGACAATTTATATTTAGAATGAGAGAGTTTGAACAAATGGAGATGCAATTTTTTGTTGAGCCAGGTAGTGAAATGAAGTGGTATGAAGAATGGAAAAACAAAAGAATGAAGTGGCATAATGCTCTAGGTCTTGGAGAAAACTTATATAAGTTTCATGACCATGAAAACTTAGCACATTATGCAAACGCAGCTTGTGATATTGAGTTTAATTTTCCTATGGGATTTAAAGAGTTAGAGGGAATACACTCAAGAACTGATTTTGACTTGAAAAATCACCAGAAACATTCTGGAAAGAAAATTAATTATTTTGATCAAAAATCATCTTCTAGTTTTATACCATATGTTGTTGAAACCTCACTTGGTTTAGATAGATTATTTCTTGCTGTTATTTCATCTTCTTTACAAAATGAGAAACTTGCAGATGGTTCTGAAAGAATAGTTCTTAAGGTTCCTTTCGAAATTTCTCCAGTTAAAGTTGCAGTTATGCCATTGAATGCAAAGGATGGGCTCCCAGAAAAAGCATTAAAAATTTATGATGATTTAAAACTTAATTTTAAAACACATTATGACTATAAAGATTCAATAGGAAAAAGGTATCGAAGGCAAGATTCAATAGGTACTCCTTTCTGCATTACAGTTGATTATGATTCATTGAAAGATAATTCTGTAACTATAAGGAATAGAGATTCTATGGAACAGGAAAGAATACCAATTAATTTATTAGTAAGTCATATTAATAAATTTACTTCAATTAATAATTTATTAAAGAAAATTTAATGGCGGAAAAGTTTTCAAATTTTGTTTTAAATAACAGAAAGATATTCATTTTAATAATTCTAGTTTATACTGCTTTCATGGCTTATAAGGGCTTAGATGTTAAGTATAATTATGATTTTTCTCAAACTGTACCAGACACAGATGAGGAGATGATGTATTATAATTCTTTTAAAAAAACTTTTGGTGAGGACGGAAATGTTTTAGCAATTGGACTGAAAGACTCTTCAGTTTTTTTAATTGATAAATTAAAATTATACAATAATTATATTGAAGAAATTCAGAATGTATATGGAGTTAAGGGTGTATTAGGCTTATCAAAATTACAAGTTTTAAAAAAAAACAATCAAAATAAAAACTTCAATTTTATTGACATTTTTGATCCATTTCCAAATGATCAAAAAACATATGATAGTCTACTCAAGGTAATAAACAATGAGAAGTTTTATGAGGGGAAAATCCTAAATGGAGAAGGAGCTTTAACACTTTTAATAACTATTGATAAAAATATTTTAAACTCAGAAAGCAGAAATAAATTAATGCTTGATTTAATAGAAAAGAGTGAAGAGTTTCAGACACAGTCAAATATAAAACTCCACTATGCAGGTCTGCCATATTCTAGATATGTCTTAGCAGAAAGTGTCAAAAAAGAACTTAGTAGATTATTAATAGTTTCGATTGTTGTAGTTGGAATTATCCTTTTTTTATTTTTCAGATCTCTAGATACGGTATTTATTCCTTTAATTATTATAGGAATAGTTGTCACTTGGGTATTTGGAACATTGGCTTTATTTGGTTTTAAAATAACACTATTAACCGGTTTGCTTCCACCAATAATTGTTGTTATTGGTATTCCTAATTGTGTGTACATGCTAAACTATTATCATTTCTCAATTGAGAAATTAAAAGATAAAAAGAAAGCTATTATTAATGTAATAAGTACGATTGGACTAATCACTCTAATTACTAATTTGACTACAGCTGTTGGTTTTTTTGTGCTTTCAACTACAGATATTAAAATTTTAACTGAATTTGGAATAGTAGCTGGAATCAATGTGCTCGCAACTTTTGTTGTAAGCATATTCTTATTGCCTTCAATTTACTTGGCACTTCCAAAGCCAAAAAGCAGTCAGGTTAATTATCTAAATTATAGTTTTATTAATAACTTAATTTCTTCGTTTCGTTATATTTCGTTTACACATAAAAAAAGAGTTTTCTTTATTTTTACTATAATAATAGTTTCTTCATTATTTGGCCTTTCAAAAATTAAATCAGTTTCATTTTTAGTAGATGATGTCCCTTCTGAAAGTGATTTAATGAAGGATCTTAAATTTTTTGAATCTAATTTTTCTGGAGTTATGCCTTTAGAAATTGTGGTAGATACAAAAATGAAAAAGGGAGTTCAGAATCTTAACTTACTTAAAAGAGTTAATACTTTTGAAAATTTTTTAGAAGATAAAGAATATGTGTCCTCTCCTATATCATTAGTTACATTTATTAAAGCCTCAAGACAAGCTTACTATAATAATAACCCTTCGTATTATAGTCTTCCAAACAATAGAGATAAAAATTTTATATTTAGATATTTATCAGAAGGATATCAAGATAATGTTTCTAATGATAATATATCAAAATCATTTGTTGATTCAGTTGGTCAAAAAATGAGGATATCTTTAAATGTTGCTGATTTGGGGTCTTATAAATTAGACTCAGTTGTTAAAAATGTTTTTCAACCAGAAATAGATAAAATATTTTCAAACTCAAAAGCTGAAGTTAAAATGACAGGTACAACTTTAATATTTATAAAAGGGATAAATTTCTTAGTTGAGAATTTACTTCAAAGTATGTTACTAGCATTTATAATTATAAGTGTAATAATGTCATTACTATTTAAAAACATTAAAATGGTAATAATTTCTCTGATTCCAAATATTATTCCTTTAATAATTGCCGGTGGACTTATGGGATATTTTAATATTCCTTTAAAACCTAGTTCTGCCTTAGTTTTTAGTATTGTATTTGGGATATCAGTAGATTATTCAATTCATTTTCTTGCAAAATTTAAGAATGAGTTGCTAACTAAAAATTTAGAGGATTCAATAATTGAAACAATAAATCAAACTGGAAGATCAATGATTTTTACATCCTTTATCTTATTTTTTGGGTTTATAATATTTGCTTTTTCTAATTTTGGAGGTACTATTATATTAGGTGTTTTGACATCAGTAATATTGTTTGTTGCAATGATTACTAATCTTACTCTATTGCCAAGTATTATTTTATATTTTTATAAAAAGTAATATGAAAAGTGTTAAAAAATTTAATGAATATAATTCTATCAATTACTTTGAGATAAGTAAGGAAATAATATCACACTGGAAAAAAAATGAAATTTTTAAAAAGTCGATAGAGACAAGGCCTGAAGATAAGATTTACCCTTTCTATGAAGGTCCTCCTTCAGCAAACGGAATGCCAGGGATCCACCATGTGATGGCAAGAACAATAAAAGATATATTTTGTCGGTATAAGACCCTAAAAGGATATAGGGTATATAGAAAAGGAGGATGGGATACCCACGGCCTACCAGTTGAATTACAAGTAGAAAAAAAATTAGGAATTACTAAAGACGATATAGGAGATAAAATATCTGTAGAAGAATATAATAACGAATGCAAGAAAGCTGTAATGCAGTTTAAAACTAAATGGGAAGAACTTACAGAGAGTATAGGGTATTGGCTTGATATTAATGAAGCCTATATTACTTTTGATAATAATTATATTGAGTCTATATGGTGGTCATTAAAAAAATTATATGATAATGATCTATTATATAAAGGTTATACTATTCAACCTTATTCACCAGCTGCAGGAACAGGCTTAAGCTCTCATGAACTCAATATGCCTGGAGCATATAAAACTATTAAAGACACTTCTTTAACTGCACAGTTTAAAGTTTTGAAAAATGAAAAATCAAAAAAAATATTTGGAGAACAAGATTGTTACTTCTTGGCATGGACCACTACACCTTGGACACTTCCGGCCAATAATGGTTTGGCAGTAGGTAAAAATATAGACTATGCTCTAGTTGAGACCTTTAATAAATATACAGAAGAAAAAATTCAGGTAGTATTAGCACAGAATTGCATAAATAAATTCTTTGATAAAGAAAATAAAGCTAAAGGAGAAAGTATGTCTTTTGACAAAAAGAATATAGAATATAAAATATTAGATTCATTTAAGGGAAAGGATTTCATTGGCTTGGATTATGAACAACTTCTTCCTTATGTAAAAGCTGAAAAACCAGCTTTTACAGTTGTTTCAGGTGATTTTGTTACAACTGAGGAAGGAACAGGAATTGTGCACATAAGTTTAACTTTTGGTTCTGATGATTTTAATGTTTCCAGGAAAAACAACCTTCCAGGTATTTTTGTCTTAAATGATAAAAATGAAGAAGTCCCTATAGTTAATAAGTCTGGTAAGTTTGTTGATGAAATATCAGATTTTGCCGGACTAGAAGTTAAGAAATTTTCTAAATCAGATGATTTAACAACTGATGAAAAAATTTCAATTAAGCTAAAAAAGGAAAACAAAGCTTTCGACGTACAGAAGTATGAACACAGTTACCCTCACTGCTGGAGAACTGATAAGCCGATACTCTATTATCCGTTAGAGTCTTGGTTTATAAACACAACAAAATTAAAAGAGGATTTAATTAAAAAAAATAAAGATATAAATTGGCAACCGCCTTCAACTGGTACAGGTCGTTTTGGAAACTGGTTAGAAAATTTGGTTGATTGGAATTTAAGTAGATCTAGGTTTTGGGGAACTCCTTTACCTATATGGAGAACTAAGGATGGAGATGAAGAGATATGTATTGGGAGTATCGATCAGCTTAGGTCAGAAGTTAAAGCAGCTGTAGATAAAGGCTTTATGGATAAGGATTTGTCATCAGAGATTGACCTACATAGACCTTTTGTAGATGATATTATTCTTTGTTCTAAACAAGGAGAGCCAATGTATAGGGAGAAAGATATAATTGACGTATGGTATGACTCTGGTTCAATGCCTTTCGCTCAATACCATTATCCTTTTGAAAATAAAGATGTTTTTGATAAAATGTTTCCAGCTAAATTTATAGCAGAAGGTGTCGATCAGACACGAGGTTGGTTTTTCACCTTACACTCTATTTCTGTTATGCTTTTTGGTAAGGTTAGTTTTGAAAATGTAATATCAAATGGTCTAGTTTTAGATAAAGAAGGAAATAAAATGTCAAAGAGGTTAGGTAATGCTGTTGATCCCTTCGAGGTAATTAAAAAATTTGGACCTGATGCAACAAGGTTATATATGATTATTAATTCAAACCCCTGGGATAATTTGAAGTTTGATGTTGATGGTATTAATGAAGTTTTAAGAAAATTTTTTGGCACACTAAACAATACATATAATTTCTTTTCTCTTTATGCAAATATTGATGGATTTACAGGTAATGAAGAACTTATCCCTTACGATAAAAGAAGTTTTGAGGATAGGTGGATTATTAGTAAACTCAATTCAATAATAAAGTTAGTTTCACAGAAATTAGATGATTATGATCCAACAAAAGCAGCAAGAGTTATCAACCAGTTTATTAATGATGATTTAAGCAATTGGTATATTAGGCTAAATCGTAAAAGGTTTTGGAAAGGTGATCTTACTGAGGATAAGTTGATGGCTTATCAAACATTATTTGAGTGTTTAAAAAATATATCAATTATATCATCTCCTTTTATTCCTTTCTATTCTGAAAAATTATATTTGGATTTAAACGAAATTAATGATAACGAAATTAATTCTGTTCATCTTTCTGATTTTCCTAATGTTGATGATAAACTCATTTCTAATTCTTTAGAGACAAAGATGCTTTATGCTCAAAAAATATCTTCCTTAGTTCATTCAATTAGAAAAAAAGAGAAGATAAGAGTTAGACAACCTCTTTCTAAAGTTTCAATACCTGTTAAGTCTGCTAATATAGAAAGTGACATTAAGTCTGTTGAAAAAATAATATTATCAGAAGTAAATGTTAAAGAGATTGAATATATATATGATAACTCAAAAGTTTTTATTAAAAAAATCAAACCAAATTATAGAGAGTTGGGAGCTATACATGGTAGAAATATGAAATTTGTTGCAGAAAGAATTAATATTATGACTCAAGATGAGATTAATAATCTGGAGAAAAATCAAGAGGTTAATCTTTTACTTGAGGATAAAACAAATTTAAGTTTATCATTAAGTCAAGTTGAAATTTCTTTTGGAGAGATAGAAGGTAAACAGGTAGCATCTAATGAAATTTTTACTATAGCTCTTGATATATCAATTGATAATGATCTCTTGTCAGAAGGTATAGCTAGAGAATTTATAAATAAAATACAAAACGAGAGAAAAAACATTTCTCTTGAGGTTACAGATAAGATTGAAATCCAAATTGAGAGTAAAGAATCATTTATAATTGAATCATTATCTAAACACAAAGATTTTATTTGTAATGAAGTTCAAGCTCTAAAATTTTTAATAACGGAAAACATTAACGAATCAAATATTATGGATTTAAATATTAATAATTTAGAATCTTCATCAAATAACATAAATTATCTAATAAAGAAGTTATAATTATATGAAATTAAAATATTTTCTTTTTGTGATAGTATTAATAGTCTTAGATCAGACTGTTAAAAGTATTGTTCACTTTAATATGCCTCTTCATTCTGAAATTTCAATAATTGGAGAGTTTTTTAAGTTACACCATCTTGAAAATCCAGGAATGGCTTTTGGTATTAATTTTGATTTTAAATACACTAAACTCATTTTATCTCTATTTAGGGTAATAGCTTCATTTATAATTGGGTTTTATCTATATAATTTGATTGAAAAAAAAACAAACTTTATTATTCTGGTATGCATATCTCTTATTCTAGCAGGAGCAATTGGTAATGTCATTGATAGTGTTTTCTATGGTATAATTTTTAATAATTCACCTCCAGAAGCACCTTTTAGTTTATTTTATGGTCAGGTAATAGATATGTTTTATATAGATATCTGGGAGGGGTATATTTCAAATAGCATTCCATTAATTGGAGGGTCTTATCTTTCACTTTGGCCAGTATTTAATTTAGCAGATTCATATATTTTTACTGGAGTAGCAGTCTTACTAATTTTTCAAAAAAAATTTATTGGAGAATTTTAAATAAAATATATTTCAAGAAGATATTTATGTTCTTCTTTAAATTTTTCAAAAAGGATTTTTCTATTGTTAGAGAGTTCGTTTCTTAACGGAGCTGAAGAGACTTTTATATATAACTTATTTTCTTTAACAAATATTTTTTTAGTTCTAGACTGGATCTGTTTACTTGTTATTTTATTCCAAGTGTTTGTTAATTCCACCTCGTTAATTCCTTTTTTCATCTTATCAGAATTGTATAACTCTGAAGTTAAATCCTTAATAGATAATAATTTTGATTTTCTTTTACTCTTCATTAATTTTTCCTTTGTCAATATTAATTATTTTGACTTGTTTAATTATTTTTTTTATTTCATTTAATCGATCTTCTATTGAGTCAGATATAAAAATTTGAGAGAACTCATCTTTTAAAATGTAATTAATTAAAATTTTAATTTTTATATCATCAAGTTTATGGAAAATATCATCTAGAAGTACTATTGGGGTAATTAATAGCTTCTCTTTTAAAAGATAAAACTCTGACAATTTTAATGATATTATAAATGTTTTCTGTTGACCCTGTGATCCTATCCTTTTAATTAATTTATTCTTCATTTTAAACATGTAATCATCATTATGAATACCAATATTTGTCTTTTTTGTATAAAAATCTTTTTCCAAATATTTTTCATAAACTTCGTGACTCATTTTCTCATTAAAATTTGATGAGTATAGAATACTGAAATCATCTTTTGATTTATTTAATTCAGAAGAAATTTTGTTAAATGTTTTTCCAAACTTCTTTACCTCTTCATTTCTGAATTTATGAATATAATAATTTAATTTAATCAGTTTCTCGTCGTATACTTTTAGATACTTTCTGTCTATACTTTCAATTGAAGATAAACTTTTTAGATAAGCGTTTCTTTGTTTTATTAACCTATTATATGCTATTAGGTTATCAAGGTAATTTTTATCAATTTGTGAAAGTAATTGATCAAAAAACCTCCTTCTTTCGCTGCTATAGTTTCTTATTAGATTTATATCATATGGGTTAATAAAAACTAATGGTATTTTTCCTAAATGATCTTTAACCTTAGAATACTTATCATTATTCTCAAATATTTTTTTGATATTAGGCTGTTCAAAAGTACACTTATATGATAGGTTGTTAGAGTAATCTCCTTCTATTTTAAAAAATGATTTTTCAGTAAAAATGTTATCAGAATCAAAATTATTAATAGCACTTTTACCATATGATAAGTAGTAAATAGCATCTAATAAATTTGTTTTCCCAGCACCGTTATTTCCGAATAAAAAATTTATTTTATTTGAAAACCTAACTTCAGTAGAAATGTAATTTTTAAAATTATTAATCTTTATTTTATCAATATGCATATATATTTGTGCAAAAAATAAGAATTGTTTCTAATGTAAATAAACTAAAATTTATTAGAGATTTTTTATTTAATATTAAAATATGCCAGCTACTAAAGAAAAAAAAGTTAAATCGAAGTTAAGAGAAGAGTTTGATACTGCTACTTATCTCTATTGGATAAAGTCTATGCTCCTAATGAGAAGGTTTGAAGAGATGGCAGGTAGATTATATGGTCAGCAAAAAATTAGAGGTTTTTGCCATCTTTATATTGGTCAAGAGGCATGTATCTCAGGTGCTGTTTCTGCTTTAAGAGAAGGGGATAAGTATATTACATCTTACAGGGACCATGCACATCCTCTAGCTCTTGGAACTAATCCTGATAAAATTATGGCTGAGCTTTTTGGTAAAGAAACAGGTATATCAAAAGGTAAGGGTGGTTCAATGCATATGTTCGATAAGGAAAAACATTTTTATGGCGGTCATGGTATTGTCGGAAATCAAATTCCAATGGGAGCTGGTATTGCATTTTCAGAAAAATATAATAATACTGGTAATGTTTGCCTAACCTATCTAGGTGATGGAGCTCTTAGAATAGGTGCTTTTCATGAAGCTGTAAATATATCTATGTTCCTAAAACTTCCTGTGATATTTATTATTGAAAATAACGGATATGCAATGGGGACTTCTGTTGATAGGACCTCTAATGTAACAGAATTATATAAAACTGGATTATCATACGATATTCCTTCTGAACCTGTTGATGCTATGAATGTAATTAAAGTACACAGAGCTGTAGCAAAGGCGGCCTTTAGGGCGAGAAATGGTGAAGGTCCTTCACTTCTAGAGTTTAGAACATATAGATATAAAGGTCATTCAATGTCTGACCCTGCTAAATACAGGTCAAAAGATGAGCTACAAACTTATAAAGATAAGGACCCTATAGAGCAAGTTAAGAAAATGATTTTATCAAAGAAGATATTAAAACTAGATGAAATAGATGCGATTGATAAAAACATAAAAGATCAAGTTAAGCAATCAGTAGAGTTCTCTGAGAAATCTGATTATCCATCTCCTGAAGAAGCTTATAATGACATATATGTACAAAAAGATTATCCATTTTTAAGAGAATAGTAATATTATGGTAAAAATAAGAAAGCCTAAAAAAGAAAATAAAGAAGTACTCCCAATTGAAAATCCTGAAGTACTAAATGAGACTTTAAGTAAATCTGAGGAGTTTATTAACAAAAATAAAAATATAATTTTTTCTGTTCTAGGAATAATTTTAATTGCTTTATTGTCGTTTTCAGTTTTTTCATATCTTAAAAGAAATCAAAACATAACAGCACAAGAAGAAATGTTCCAGGCAGTGTATTATTTTGAAAAAGACAGTTTAGTTCAGGCTCTAAATGGCGATGGAAACAATTATGGATTCTTAGAAATTATTGATGAATATCCTCTGTCAGATGCTGCTAATCTATCAAATTTTTATGCAGGATCTTCATATTTAAAGCTTGGTAATTATAATAACGCTATTAAATATTTAAAAGAATTCTCTTCTTCAGATTTATTAATTCAGGCTAGAGCATATTCTCTTATCGGAGACGCTTATGTTGAACTTCAAGAATTTGAAAATTCTATAAATTATTTCAAGAAAGCTTCTAATGAAACTCCAAATGAGTTTTTTACACCAAGCTATTTATTGAAATTAGCTTTAGTTTATGAGGAAATAAATGATTTAGAGTCAGCATTAGTGTCATATGAAAGGATAATTGAAGATTTTAAGGAATCTCCGGAGTATCAGTTATCTCTAAAAAACAAGACAAGGATTGAAGGGTTATTATTATGAGTTTAGATTCTCCTATTAATTTAAACTTAAATAATAAAGATTTCTCTGGTTATAAGCTAGGTGTAATAAGATCTTTATGGAATGCCAACATTACAGACATTTTACTATCATCTTGTATAAATAGACTTAAAAGTAATGGTGTTAAATCATCCAATTTAATAACAAAAAATGTCCCTGGAAGCATGGAGTTGGTTCATGCTGCTAATATTCTTTTGTCTAATGGTGATATAGATGGGGTTATAACCTTGGGTTGTATAATTAAGGGAGAAACGGATCATGATAAATATATTGCTTCTGCTGTTGCTAATGGATTAGTGAGTGTTTCTTTAAAGTATAATAAGCCAGTAATATTTGGTGTATTAACAACAAATACCCTAACTCAGGCACTTGATAGATGTGGAGGAAAGCGTGGTAATAAAGGAGCTGAAACTGCTGACACTCTATTAAGTGTTTTAGACTTCTCCTAAGAAGCTAAAATCATATTCTGTAAAATATATGCAATAGCACCACAAAAATATCCAACTACTGCA
Source organism: uncultured Marinoscillum sp. (assembly GCA_964527965.1). Lineage (GTDB taxonomy): Bacteria > Bacteroidota > Bacteroidia > Cytophagales > MED-G16 > MED-G16. The sequence goes on along the minus strand of CAZGPH010000001.1, from coordinate 33,309 downwards.
TATAGTGAAATCTTTCGCATATACCAGAAGAAAGGAATTTTTTCAAGTCCCATAATTGCTACACCAGCAGCAGAACCTATGATTAAGGCACTACCACCTGTTCCAGCACAATATGCGAGAAACTGCCAGAATAAACCATCTTGAGCAAAGAAACCTGCTCCGCCAATTTCTAAAGGATACATTCCAATTGCTGCTGCAACCAATGGGACATTATCCACAATTGCTGATAGTAGACCTATAATTAGACCAATCGTATAAACACCATTATTTGTATCAGTTCCAATCTCGTTATCTAAAAATACTGCCATTTGGCCAAGTTGACCTGCAGCTTGAAGACTTCCAACGGCAAGTAGAATTCCTAAGAAAAATAATAAGGTTGGGACATCCATTTTTTCTAATGCGTGATATGCAGAAAAATACCTTTTATCTTCTTGATTGTCTTTTCTATGTAAAATATCGGTTAGAAGCCATAAGAATCCTAAACTTAACATCATACCCATAAAAGGAGGGTAATGTGTAATTGACTTAAATACTGGCACAAAAACTAATCCAGCTACACCGCTATAAAAAACAATATTTCTTGTTCTATCAGTTGTGTGATGAGACACCTCCATTTTATCAGTGTCGGGCCTCGTAAATGTACCCTTCACCTTAGGTGACATAATAATAAGTGGCACAATTAAACAAACTAAACTAGGCATAATTAGCTTAGTTATTACTTCGTAAGTAGTAATTTGATCTCCTATCCATAGCATTGTAGTTGTTACATCTCCGATAGGAGACCAAGCTCCTCCTGCATTTGCAGCTATGATAATCATACCTAAAAAGAACCATCTATCATTTTTATCAGCAATAAATTTCCTTGTCAAAGACACCATTATTATTGATGTTGTAAGGTTATCAAGGAGAGCAGAGAAGAAGAATGAAACAAAACCAAGAATCCAAAATAATTTAAGCTTACTTGTTGTTTTAATCCTATCAGTAACTACCCTAAAGCCCCCATGTATATCAATTATTTCTACAATGGTCATTGCTCCCATTAGAAAGAAAAGGATACTTGATATTTCAGATAATATCTCAAATAATTGAACTTCTGTTACATAGTGCTGTATAATTTCTTTTGTTGATTTTCCTATACCTTCAGTTGTTTGTACTATTTCGTCTGGATATATATTTGAAAATTCTTCTTCAGCGTAATTTTTTATATTATCGAGTTGTACAATTTCTTCTTTACCAAAAACATATATTGTCCAACATAAAATCCCAGTTATTAATGCAATTGCAGCTTTATCTACTTTGAGCTGATGCTCAATAGTAATACAGGCATATCCAAGGACAAAAACAATGATCATTAATTCATACATATCTAAATAAATTTATTATCAACAATAAGCCCAGAAGATGTTGAGGTTTTAGCACCAGTAACAGAGCTCTCAACATTTTTTTTGTTTAAATACCTAAGTAGTCCAAGGTATCCAAATATGATAGCTTCTTTAAAAATAATTAATTTTTTATTTCCAACAATATAATTTATGTCAAGTTTATTGTATTTATTAATTTTTTTTAAGATTTCATTATTAAAAACACCTCCTCCTGTAAGTAATACTTTTGAGTTACTCTTATTTATAGAATTATTTATTTGGTAAGATAGGTGTTCAATAAAGGTTTTTAAAACATCTTTTGGTTGATATTTTTTAAGATGTGGAAAATATTTTTTCTCTACATATAATAAATCTAGACTCTTTGGGTACTTTTCTTTATAATAATTTAAATCATTTAGCTTTTCAAATAGACTTTTTTTAAAAATCCCTTCACTAGATAACTCTCCATTTTTATCAAAATCATAATTAAGTTTTCTGGCATAATAATTTAGAATAATATTTGCTGGACAGATGTCATATCCATAGAAATTATTTATATCTAGTGACGATATATTTGCAATACCTCCAATGTTAAGACAATAATCATAATCTCTAAATAATTCTCTTTCACCATAGGGTACTAGTGGTGCACCTTGCCCACTAAATAATACATCTAGTTCTCTGAAATTATAAACCACAGGTATTTTATTATTTTTATATATAATTAATGGATTACCAATCTGGTGTGTTAGTTGCAGTTTTATGTCATGAAAAACTGTGTGTCCATGAGAGGAAATTAAATCAGCAGATATTTTATTGTGATTTATAAAATTCATTAAACTGTTTGAAAAAAACTCACCTAATTCGTTATCTAACTTCTTCAATGATAAAGAGTCTAACTTACTACATTGTATTAATTTTTTTCTCATTTGTTTTGAGTAGTTGACACTCTCAAAATTTATTAATTCATATTGCCATTCATTTTCTACTTTTGAGAAAATACAGTGAGCTATATCTAGTCCATCACAGGAAGTGCCAGACATTAATCCAATTACACTGTATGACTTTTTATTCATGCTGAAATTTTATTTTTTATTTATGAACTAAAGAATGCATCTTTGCATTTCAAAATAATTAACAAAAAAAGATGCATAGGATTCATATTAATATATTTCTAATATACTTTTTTTTTCTAACTAAATTATCAGTCGCTCAAGACACTACTCCATTCAGTTCAATAAACCCAATTGGTGAGATTTCAGATAATTCGTTTGCTAATAATTTAGCTATGGGAGGGGTTGGGATTAGTAATGGATCCTATTGGCACTTAAATAATCAAAACCCGGCAGCATTAGTCTACAATAGGTTCACTACATTTGAAATGGGAGTTGCTTCTGATGTAAGACAAATTGTTAATGATAAAAACAAAGATATTACTGGAAATGGTAACATAAATTATATAGGATTTGGAATTCCAATGCTTAAAGGAGGTAAATGGGTAACCTCTATTGGTTTTAATCCATATAGTAATACTAATTATAAACTTTTTTCTCAAGAGCAAGTAAACGGAATTAATGGAGACCCCACTTCTGCACTAGTAAATTATAATTATGATGGGTCAGGAGGACTTACTGAAGTTTATTTTTCTAATGGATTCAAACTTGGTAATGATTTTTCTTTTGGTTTTAAAGGTTCCTATGTTTTTGGTAAAATAAATAGTAATATTTCTTCAAGTATTTCGAATGAACCTCAATTTTATTCAAACTTATTTGAGAGGTCATCATTTAAAGATCTTTCACTTTCAACTGGTTTATTTTATAAAAATGAATTTAAAGAAGATAATTTTTTGAAAATTGGGTTAATCTATGATCTTAATTCTTCTCTAGATGCAACTAGATTTTCCCAGCTTGAAAGAAAAATTCCAAATTCTCTTTCTGTTTTAGTAATAGATACAATCTATAATAATGTAGCATCTAATTTTAATATTCCTAGAAATTTTGGAATTGGAGTTTCATATGAAATTATTGATAAATTATCTGTTGGTTTAGAATTTAGATCAAGATCTTGGAATAGTAGTAGTGGGTATAATGATAATTCTTCAAAATCTTATAAATCTGAATTTCAGATATCATCTGGAATTGAGATTATTCCAGATGCTGAAAATGTGAATAGTTTTTTCAAGAGAATTACATATAGGGGGGGGCTTTTATATAAAAAATCTCCTTTTTTAATAAATTCTGAAGAATTATATACAACCGCCGTAACTTTTGGAATGTCATTGCCAATAGGTACTATTTCAAGAATTAACCTAGGTTTAGAGTTAGGAAAAAGAGGAAATGTTGAGAAGTTATCAATTAAAGAAAACTACCTCAAATTCATTATCGGAAGTTCAATAAACAATATTTGGTTTATTAAAAGAAAATTTGATTAATTTTAATATTATGAAAAAAATAATTTTAACCCTAATATTATTTATAAACACTTTTTATCTTTTTGCTCAGCCAGGTTGGAACTGGCCTGAAAACAAGGCTGAAGCAGAGGAAAAAAACGTATTATATACAGATTATCTAAAACAACAGAACTGTGAGGCTGCTGTTGAACATTTAGATTGGTTAATTGATAATGTTCCTAGTCTCCATGTATCAATCTATCAGAATGGAATTAAAATTTATAGATGTCTAATTGATAAAGAAGAAGATCCTATTAGAAAAAACGAATTGATTCAAAAGTCTTTAAGCTTATTTGATGGGAGAATAGAAAATTTTGGAAGGGAAGCATATGTTAAAAATAGAAAAGTAACTTTTGCATACACTTTTTATAGATCAGATAAGACTCAGTATGAGATATTATATAATATGTTTAAAGATGCATATGAACTAAATGGCAATAAAATTGGAAATAGTAATTTGGTTGCTTTTATGGATATTGTTAGAAAACACAAATTAACATCTAAATCTATTTCTGATGATGAGGTATTAAATATTTATGATAATATATCTAAGACAATCTCTTTTAAAATTATTAATGAACCTAAGAATGAAGTAAGGTTAAGGAAGTATCAGGATAATGTTGATAAATTATTGACAGCAACTATTACTGTAGATTGTAATTTTGTCGAAAATACTCTTGGTCCTAAATTAGTTGAGTTAACTTCAGCACCAACTGATGAAATTGTTCAGACAGATTATGAAACTTTAACTCCTGTTGATATTACATATTCTGATGAGATTGTAAATCTTGCAAAAAAGATTTTTCAATTAAGCATTACAGGAAAATGTACTTCTTCTGAAATTGCTCTAGAAGCTGCTAAGATAATGTTCACTAATGAAAAAGATTTTGCAATAGCAAAATTTATTGCTGGAAGGGAACAGGCTAATAAAAATTATGAAACTTCTTTGCAATATTATGATGGGGCTATAGAGTCATCAGATGATAATGAGCAAAAGTCTGAAATTTATTTAAATAAAGCTCAACTTTATGCTGTTATTGGAAATAAAAATAAATCAAGAAACAACGCTAGAAGATCTATTTCTTTAAATTCTAAAAACTCTGACGCATATAAATTAATAGGCAATTTATATATGGCTTCTTATGATGACTGTAGAGAAGGAAAAAGTAGGGTTCAAGATAGACTACTTTTTATAGCTGCTTATAATATTTTTAAAAGTGGTGGGCTAACAGCTCAAGCAAATCAAGCAAGAGAACAATTTCCATCTATGGAAGAAATATTTAATGAAAATATGGAAGTTGGAGAGTCAATGAATACTGGGTGTTGGATTAATGAGACAGTAACTTTGAATAAGAGATAATGAAATCATTTAATATACCTGAGTTTATTGAAAGTGTTCCTGTTCTAAGACTCTTTGGAAAAAACCTTGCACTTAACGCTGGTATTGCTTTCGTTATTCAAGATTTTTTAATCCCTCTTTACTCTAATTATATAGTTGACATTGTTATTGGTTTAGTTGTTGTTGGTATTTTATTAGGATCTTACTGGCTTTTTATTTTTAAAAATAAATCTAAAAATTTTGCTCACTTTTCTTTTCAGTTTGCAATAGTTTGCGTCATACTATCAGTGATGGTTGGGGCTTTAAGTTCAGTCTCAAAGGCGTTATCTTCTGATGATAGAGGTATTTTAGCATCCAATGTTGATTTTGTTGCAGAATTACAGGATAATACAAATGTTTATGATGAGGAACTACAATCTCTTGGGAGAGATATATCAAAAGTTTCTAATCAATTTTCAGAACTCCAAAATGATTTATCTACTTTATCTGAACAAATATCATCTCAATTAACAGATGAGGGCAACCCTTTAAATAATGATGAGTTTTTGGATAAGATATCTACATTAATAGAGGAGAAGAGTTTAACTAATAATAGTACCGTTGTAAGTGTTGATGATACGGAGGAAGTTAAAGAACTTAAGAAAAATCTTGATATTGCAACAGAATTATTAAGACAAGTGACTCTTGCAAATGTAAATCTTCAAAAGAGAGATGATGATGATACTGAGACATTGAATGCTGATAGTCTTATTTACTATATTGGTGACTTAAAAGAAGATATGAGTGATTTACGTAATTTTTCTTTACAGTTATTAGCAAATACAGCACTTGCAGATTCACGATCTGAGTTAAATACTTTTAAAGAAGAAACTAAAAAAGATTTGGATGAATTTAAACTATTTACATCAAAAGAAATTGATGAAATTAAAGAACTTGCTAAAGAAATTTTAAACTCTAACAGTAAAGGTTCAGGTAAATCTGATAATAACTTTTCAAAGGAACTAAAAGACCTTTCAAAGGCAATGGAAAAAAGTAATTCAAAAGTTTCTACTATTGATGAAGGTTATCTTGAGGAGATTGTAGAAACTTATCAGGAACTTGCAGAAAAAATAGATAATAGTTCAGTTCAAAATGATTTAGATGAAATTAAAAAAGAGATTGCTAATCTCTCATCATCAAATCAAAATACATCACTTGCTCCTGAAGTTTTGGAAAAATTACAATCTGCCCCTGATGGGAACCTAGATAATACAGCAGGATTATCTGAATTAAAATATTATATTGTTGAGTTAATGAAAGACCAGAATGAAATCAGGCAGATAGTAAAGGATCTAAGAGAGTTGCTTGAGAAAGGCGAGGAGAATTAATGTCCCGACTACTAATTATCATCTTATTTTTTTCTTGTTCAAAAAATAGTTTTCAGAAAATTGAGGAATCCTATGAAGGTCCAGTTATTGAGATTAAAGATATGAATACTTTTTTCTCTGATTCTGCTCAAGTCAAATTCAAACTTAAAGCAAAGTTATATCAGGTATATAGTTCAGGAGAAGAAAAATATCCTGAAGGTCTAGATATGGATATATATTCTAAAAATTCTGAATCAATTTCTGCTACTTTTAAGGCTAATCATGTTATTAAATATGAGAATGAGAATTATTTTGAGGCAACTGGAAATGTTATTTTATTTAATCTAGAAACTAATGATGAGCTTAGGACGGAAGAATTATTTTGGTATCCAAATGATGAAAAATTTATTTCTGAAAAATTTGTTACAATTAAAACGGGTAATGAAATCCATAAGGGAGAAGGAATGGTTTCAAATCAAGATTTTTCTGATTATGAAATACTTAAACCATCTGGCATTATAGAGATAGATGAAAATTAAATATTTAGTTCTTATACTTTCTTTTGTGTTTCTAATCTATGCTATCTATCAAAGCTTTTTGGTAGGAATATTAAACTCTTATGAGTACTATATGTTTTCTTTTATATTCTTTTTTATTTATAAACTGAAATAAGATATGGAAGATATTCAAAATCAAATTTTATTGATTAGTGTCTGTTTGCTTTTCTCTGGTTTATTTTCAGGTTTAGAAATAGCATTTATTTCAAGAGATAAATTAAACTTTGAGATAAAGTCTAATTCTAAAAGTTTTTTTGGAAAAGTTTTTGGAAAAATAAATAAGAATACATCAGCTATTATAGCTACTCTTTTAATTGGAAATAATCTTTCTTTGGTAATATATGGTTTAGTAATGGCACAATTCCTTGAACCTTTACTTATCAATAATTTGCCTCAGGTAATAAGTAATGATTTTTCAGTATTGCTGATTCAGATTTTAGTATCTACATTGGTAGTATTGATAACTGCTGAATACATTCCTAAAAGCATATTTTTAATTAATCCTGATAAGTTGTTTTTTAGTTTTTCAATACCTCTTCTAATTATTTATTATGTTTTCTATCCAGTAGTCAAAACTGTAATTATAATATCAAAGTTTATTATCAAGGATGTTTTAAAGCAAGAGTATTCTTATAAAAAGCCAGTATTTAAACTTACTGATCTTAATGATTACGTTAAAAAAATTGTTGTATCTGATACTAGAGCTAAATCTAATAAAGTCACTGAATTTTTTAATAATGCTCTTAATTTAAAAATGGTAAAAGTCAGAGATTTTATGATTCCTCGCACCGAAATTATTGCTGTTGAGAATTCTGATTCAATTTCTAATTTAAAAAAAATTATAGAAGAATCTGGACATACTAAAATTATTGTATATGAATCTTCTATAGATAAGGTAATTGGTTATTGTCATGGATTATCTCTATTTAATGACCCGAAGAAAATAAGTGATATAATAAAGCCTATAAACTTTGTAAATGAAACAAATCTTGCGAATGATCTTCTTCTCAAATTTATTTCGGAACAAATCAATATAGCTATTGTAATAGATGAGTACGGTGGAACTTCTGGAATAATTACCTTAGAGGATATAATAGAAGAAATATTCGGTGAAATAATTGATGAGTTTGATGATAAAATTTATTTACAAGATAAAGTAGATGAAAACTCTTTCAATTTGAGTGCTAGACTCGAAATTGATTATCTTAATTCAAGATATAGTTTAAATATTCCCAGAGGAGAATACGATACTTTAGGAGGATTTATATTAAGTTCAAATAAAAATATTCCAAAAAAAAATGAAATTTTGACATATGATGATTTTACAATTAAAATTCTCACAGAAAATAATAATAAGATAAACAGTGTTTTTTTTAGAAAGAATGTAAATAATTAGTTATAAAAAATTAATTTTGGCTTCCAAATATATATTATGGCAATAATTAGTACTTTAAGAGATAAGATGGGTAAATTCCTAGTAGTAGTAGTAGGTTTTTCTATTGCTGCATTTGTATTGGGTGATATTCTAGGCCCAAACAGTTCATTAGGCAATCAAAATCAAAATATCGTTGGTGAAATTAATGGTGAGGATATTGATATGATTCAGTTTAATGCAATATTTGAACAGTTATCATATAATTTTTCACTAAATAACGGAAGGTCTCCTAATAATCAAGAGTTATCAGGTATTAGAGATCAAGCATGGGAAAAATTGATAAATGATATTAGCTATGTAGAACAGTATAACTCTCTTGGGTTATCTGTTTCCGATAGAGAATCTGTAGATATGGTTCAAGGTGATAATATTCACCCAATGATTTTAGAGGCTTTTACAGATCCAAATTCTGGAGTATTTAATGTAGATAACGTAATTGGTTATTTACAGAATCTGTCAAATCAACCTGTAAATCAACAACAGGCATGGTTCTCATTTGAATCAAACTTAAAACCAATGAGACTTAGGACAAAGTATGATAATCTACTTAGCTTAACAACTAACGTAAATACTTTACAATCAAAATCTGAATATTATAAGTTATCTAATACTGTAAATCTATCTTACTATTTTGTTCCATTTTACAAAATCCCAGATTCTTTATTTGAGGTTTCTAATAATGAGATGAAAAGATTTTTAAATAAGAAAAAAGATGAATATCAACAAGAAGAATCTAGATCAATAGACTATTTGTATTTTCCTTTAGAGCCTTCACAAGATGATTCGGTTTTTTATATTAATGAAATCAAAGATGTTATTTCTAGTTTAGAATCAGGACAAATTAATGACTCAACTTTTGCACTTCTGAATTCTGATGGATTTAATCCATATATGAGTTTTAATATTGACGAGCTCCCAGTTGAATTAGCTGAAAAAGAAAAGGGGTATATTTCTGATTATCAGTTTAAAGATGGTGGTATTGTAGTTTACAAGTTATCCGATATAGCTGAGGATAAAGAGTTTAAAGCTAGAGCAAAACACATCTTGTTAAGATTCACAGAAGACGATAAAAGTTCAGTTAGATCAGAGGCATCAAGAATTTTATCACTTCTTAGAAATGGAAGTGATTTTGATGAGACGGCAAGAACTTACAGTCAGGACGGATCTGCTTCAGTTGGGGGTGACCTTGGTTGGTTCAGTAAAGATAGAATGGTAAAACCATTTGAAGATGCAGTTTTTTCTAGATCACGATCTGGATTAATACCAAGGATTATAGAATCAGATTTTGGTTTTCATATTATATATGTAACTCAGCCTAAAACAAAAAAATCATATAAGGTAACTACAATTTTAAAGGAAATTATTCCTAGTGATAATACCAGAAATAATATTTACAGAAATGCTGAAATGTTTAAAATTGATGCTATGTCCTCAAGCAACTCATTTAAAGATTTTGCTTTAGAAAATGGATATAAGATTTCATCTGAAATTGAAGTTGATAAAAATGCATCAAATTTGTCAGAAGTTGATAATGCAAGAAGTGTAGTGCTTTGGTCATATGATGATGCTAGATATAACTATGATATTTCTGACGTAATAGAGCTAGATGATGGTTACATAGTAACACATTTATCTGAAATTAAAGAAGAAGGCACAAAAAATATAACTGATGTTGAAAACTCCATTAGGAAAAATATAATTGATGAAAAGAAGTTTGGATATATATCAGAAAAAGTTAAAGGATACTCTACTCTTGAAGATCTAAAATCAAGTTTAGACTATGGTGAGATATTTGAGATGTCTGATTTAGACTTTAACACTAATTCTATCCAAAATGTTGGTTTTGCCCCAGAAGCTATTGGTGTTGCATTCTCTATGCAGGAGAATGAATTAACAAGGCCAATTAAAATTGATGATGGAGTTATTGTAATTAAGCTTAATGAAAAAAATATTGCAGATTCATTAAGTAGTTACTCTGATTATGGCATTTCTTTATTACAAGCAAATAAGTTCACTTCATCTCTTAAAATTGATCAGGCAATTAAGAAGTTTTCAAATATTGAAGATTTCAGATATAAGTTCTTTTAATAAATGTTAAACTCTAATAGTTTTAAGAAGTCTCTTGATGAAGAGTATAAGTTTCCGTGTGACTATAACTTTAAGTTCATAATTTTATCTAATTCCAAAGAGAAAATATTTAATCTTATTCCTAAAGCTAAAAGAAATGAGAGAACTTCTAAAAACGGTAAGTATACTTCTATCACTTTGACACATCTTGTGAAAAATTCTTCTGAAATACTTTATATTTATGAAAAAGCTTCTAAAATAAAAGGTGTTATTTCTTTATAATTATGTGGGAAGAGTCAAATAATAAACTTCGAAAAGAATTTAAATTTAAGGACTTTATAGAGGCTGCTGCATTTATAACTAAAGTTTCAATAGTATCTGAGAAAAATAATCATCATCCTGAGATTTATAATATCTATAATAAAGTTATTATTGATTTATGTACTCATGATAAAGAAAATCAGATAACATCTAAGGATTATAATTTAGCTAAGGAGATAGATAAAATTTTATGATTGATAAATTGACATTAAATATAGTCCCTACTCCAATTGGTAACCTTGAAGACATAACTTTTAGGTCAGTTAAAACCTTAAAAAATTCAGATTATATACTATGTGAAGATACTCGAGTATCTAAGAAATTACTTTTAAAATATGACATCGAAGTTCCTTTAGTTTCTTTCCATTCTTTCAATGAGCATAAAACGGTAAATAAACATATTAACCAAATTCTGTCTGGCAAAAAAATATCATTAATTTCAGATGCGGGAACTCCTTCTATATCAGATCCGGGCTTTTTAATAGTTAGAGAATCTATAAAAAAAGGTATTGAAATTAATTGTTTACCCGGTCCAACAGCCCTTGTCCCTGCCTTGGTAAATTCAGGGTTATCTTCTGAAAGATTTGTCTTCGAGGGGTTTATCCCTTCCAAAAAAGGTAGAACGAAGAGACTGAAAAGTTTTAAAGAAGAAACAAGATCAATTATTTTATATGAGTCTCCTAAAAGATTAATTAAATTATTGAAAGAACTTCAAGAAGTTATAGGTGAAGACAGAAAAATATCTATTTCAAGAGAAATTTCTAAAGTATATCAAGAAAATTTAAGAGGAACTCTTTCTGAGTTAATAAATAAGTTGGATAATAAAACCATTAAAGGAGAAATAGTAGTTATAATAGATGGAAAATAAATTTTGCGTTCTAATTTTTAGTTTTATGTTTTTCTTTTCCTTTATAATAAAAGGAGATGATAATATTGAGTTTTCTATTATTACAATTGGCCCATATGAGGATGAACTATACAGTGCTTTTGGACATAGTGGAATACGGTATAGAGATAAATTAAATAATATAGATTTATTTTATAATTACGGAATTTTTGATTTTGATCAACCAAATTTTTATATAAACTTTTTAAATGGCCGACTATTATATATGGTTGGAAAGTATAATTATCAGACGGTTGAGAATTTTTATATTAATCAAAAAAGGTATGTCAAGGAACAAGTACTTAACTTAAATAATTCTGAAAAAATTATATTATTTAATTATTTAGAGCAAAATATTAAGCCTGAAAACAGAACCTATTTGTATAATTATGTATATAATAATTGTGCCACTAAAATTAGAGATATTCTAATTACAGTATACGGAGAAAGAATTACATTCAAAAAGAAAAGTGATAATCAAACAATTAGAGCTTTAATGGACAAATACCTTAAAAACAATAAATGGGGTGATCTAGGTATTGATATTTGTTTAGGTTTAGAAATAGATAAGAAAGCTAGTTACTCAGAAGAGATGTTTCTACCTGAGTATTTATTTAATAATCTTGAAGATTCATTCCTTGATGATAATGTTAACCTCATTTCAAAAACAAATATTATCAATTCAAATTCTCCAGTAATAAATAAAAATATTTTTCAACCTAAGTATATATTTTTATTGTTTTTAATAATATGTGTTTTTTTATCTTTTAGACAAATTAAATATAGTCTCCTATATATTTATTTTGACTTTACAGTTTTTTTTATATCTGGTGTAATTGGTGCTTTACTAATTTATTTATGGTTTTTCACAGACCATCTATCATCTTTCAATTATAATTTAATATGGGCTGTTCCTTTTAATTTAATTTTTTCTTTTTTACTGATTTTCAATTTTAAATCAACTTTAACTAGGTGGTATTTTATAATTAATTGTGCTGTTTTATTTTCTTTATTAATTCTTTGGAATTTTCTACCTCAAGACTTAAATGACATTTTAATATTTTTTGTTTTAGGTATGTTGCTCAGGATGTTTTCTAATTATATTTATATTGTAAGATCCGCTTCTAGATAATTTTTAAAATTATATCCATCTCGTAGCCTTTATAAATAAGGTGGGAGATGAGTTTATTTCTGTCTGGCATTTTTAATTTTTTATTATATAATTCAATATTTTTTCTAAGCACATTAATGTAGTTTTCTTGTTTTATGCTATTAATTCCAATTTCAATTTCCTGATCTGATAACCCTTTGGATTTAAGTTGGTATTTTATTTTATTTTTACCCCATCTATTATTGTTATTTTTACCTCTAGAAAAAGATTTAGAAAATCTAATGTTATCCAAAAAGCCTAAATCTTGGAGTTTTTTTATTGTTTCTTTAATGATATTATAATTAAAGTTTTTTTTTGAAAGTTTATCTTTAACTTCTTTTACAGACCTTTCTCTGTAACCACAAAATTTCATTCCTATTTGCAATGCCTGGGCTATAGAATGATCATCAGACATATCCTTTCCTGTTTAAGATACTTTTAAGAAACCTAATCTCATTTTCATTATTAAATACCTTATAGGGAAATATTATAAACTGTACAATATTTAGTTTAAATAGAAATCCGTCTTTCTGAATTTTAACTTTTTTAATAGTATCCCATTTAATTGGCATTCCTTGTTTATTATTTAATTTCATCATAATTTGACTACTAGAAATTTCATATGATAATTTGTCAAACATGTAGCTACTTTGTTCAACTTGAGTAACACCAAAGAATTGAATAAGCCAAAAAATTAGATATAAGAAAAGAGCTATTGAACCTCCAATTATCCACCAAATCGAAGGAATGAAAAAATTAATTGAACATATTGCAAAGTAAATTAACAGAACCCACCACTGTTCTAATATAAGGTTGAAAAATCCTTTTTTTATATAATCACTTTTATTCATCTGAAATTTTTTTGTTCTTACAATCATGATGTTGAATCTATTTTAAATTTCTCAATAGTATAGTTATTGTCTATATTTTTTAATACCAATAATATCTTGTAAAGATCGTTATTCGAGGTATACTCAGCAAGGATATAAATTATATTATTTTCAGAATCACCTTTATGAATAATATTAAAATTATTTATGTTTTTATTACTATAGAATTCATCTAAAATTTTTGATTGTTGGTATCTATTTCCTTTATGTGATTTATTATCAATTATTATCTCACTTTTGGAGTCAAAATACTTTGTTATCTCTTCTCCGTTTTTAATTTCTAGACTTAGTATTAGGTTATCTAGAGACTCTTGTTTAGGAAATATTATTGCTGATATTAAAAAGATTATTTTTATTGTGCTCATAAATCTTTTGAAAAATAACACAAATACCTAAAAATCAATAATTATTTTTACACTTATGAGTAGAAAGGTGATTCTTCTTATTATGGATGGATGGGGCATTGGAGACAAATCTGAAAAGTCAGCAGTTTATAAGGCAAAGACTCCATTTTATGATCACGCAATAAATAAATATCCAAACTCTATGCTTTCAGCATCTGGAGTAGATGTTGGTCTTCCGTTAGGACAAATGGGAAACTCTGAGGTAGGCCATATGAATATTGGAGCTGGAAGGGTTGTCGATCAAGATTTAATTAGACTTAATAAATCATTAGCAGATAATGGAATTAAGGATAAGAAAGATTTTGTTTCAGCAGTTGAATATGCAATAAAAAATAAATCAACTTTTCATTTAGCAGGTCTTTTTTCTGATGGCGGTGTTCACTCACACTCGGACCATTTATTTCTTATTTTAGATTATTTAAAAAAAACTAAATTATCAAAAATTAGTTTACACCTATTCACGGATGGAAGAGATTGTAGTCCTAAAGATAGTTATGATCAAATATCTAAGTTAATTTCTTATATAGAAGGAACAAAAATATCAATTTCTTCAGTTACAGGAAGATACTATTCTATGGATAGAGATAATAGGTGGGAAAGAATAAAATTAGCTTATGATGTGATGGTGAATGGTGATGGGATTGAGTCAGATGATATTTTATCATCAATAAAAAAATCATATTCAGAAGGGATAACTGATGAGTTTATCAAACCAATTGTGTGTATTAAAGATAATGGTGAACCTGTATCTAAAATTGATAATGATGATGTTGTTTTATGTTTCAATTATAGGTCTGACAGGATGCGTCAGATATCAAAAGTTCTTACTCAAGAAAATAATGATGAGTTTGAAATGAAAAAATTAAACTTAAAATATTTAACACTTACTCAATATGATCAAAGCTTTAAAAACATTCAAGTTTTGTTTAATAAGGAAAATATTAAAAATACAATAGGTGAGGTTTTGTCTAATAATTCAAAGAGGCAGCTTAGAATTGCTGAAACAGAAAAATACCCTCATGTGACTTTTTTCTTTTCAGGAGGAAGAGAGAAAGAGTTTAATTTAGAGAGTAGGATATTATGTAAATCTCCAAATGTAGCAACTTATGATCTTCAACCTGAAATGAGCGCTAAGGAGTTGTCTTTAAATTTTATTAGAGAAATGGAAAAAGAATCTTTTGACTTTGCTTGTTTAAATTTTGCAAACCCAGATATGGTTGGTCATACTGGAGATTTTAATGCAGCTGTTAAAGCCTGTGAGGTGGTTGATAATGAAGTATCTAAAATTGTTACCATAGCAAAAAAGATGGGTTATACAATACTTGTTACAGCAGACCACGGTAACGCTGAAAAAATGATAAATGATGACGGTTCTCCTCACACATATCATACTACTAACCTAGTGCCTTTTATTATAATTTCAGAGAATAATTATGTTCCAATAGACGGAAAACTTGGTGATATTGCTCCTACAGTTCTTAGTATTATGGGTATAGATATTCCTAGTGATATGTCGGGAAAAATATTAATTTAATATTAATCTTTAAAATATATTATTGCTATTTTCGTTTAAATTATAAGTAATCAAAAAGTTATTTTTATGAGAACACTTTATAATTATCTCTTTATATTTCTTTTCTTTTCATGTAATAGTGATGACCATGTTGACCCAGAACCACCATGTAAAACAGATGGTATAGATGATATGGTTTGCATTGAAGTTTATGAGCCTGTCTGTGGATGTGATAATAATACTTATTCTAATTCTTGTTATGCCGAGAGAGCTGGTATCACATCTTGGACTGATGGTGCGTGTTCAGGATAAAAAATTATATCAGCTTAATATTCACACTTTTTTATTATTTAATTAAATTGTCTTATTATTAAATTTTAAAAAAAAAATATGAAAAACTTTTTAATTATTATTTCTGCTATTATTTATATAGCAGGATGTAGTGCTCCAACTAATAATGCTGATTCAGGAATGGATATGGCAAATATGAGTGGAGAGCCTGATGGTCCACATACAAGTGTTGAGTGGCAAGTTTGGGCTTATTCTACAGCAGCTCCTGAGTTTATTGCAGAGGGAGCAACAGTATATGATGGACCTGGAGGGAACTTATTGAGAGAGGGAACAAATGGCTGGACATGTCTACCAGCAAATCCAAGGGGAATGTCAGACCCTGAAAATGGATGGGTAGATGCACATGAGGCAATGCCTGCTTGTGGTGATGCTGAATTCTTTAAGTGGGTAACTGCATATTTTGCAGGAACTGAACCTGGTGTGGAAATGGAGAAAGATGGATATGCTTGGATGTTACATGGTGATATGGGTGAGGATAATACTAAACCTATGGTAATGAATAAAGAAGATGCAGCTGAAGGACACTGGATTGAGTCTGGACCTCATCTTATGAGAATGCCAAAAGATCCAACATCTTTAGATGGTATGACTACAGATTTTAATTCTGGCGAACCTTATGTAATGTTTGCTGGTACTCCGTATGCTCATGTTATGTATCCAGTTGGTGATTACTATAAGTACCAAGACATGGTTAAATAATATTATTTTTGATATTGTAGAAGGGGCATTTTTATAATGCCCTTTTTTATTGGTTCTCACTCATTGCTATCAGCAACTCAATAAACAGATTTATTATATCTAGGTATAAACTAACAGCAATATTTATTGCCGTATCCCAAGACGCATCTCCGTTTGCGTTTGCCTTTTCTAATCTGTCAAAGTCATAAATCAAATAAAGAACGAAAATTACTACTCCGGCATAACTTTGGTAAAGCATCTGTTTAGCTGATTTAAATATATAAGTATTTAAGATTCTCATGATTATTAATGCCAACAAAGAAATTAAAAGAATTAGCCCTAAAAAACTGAAATCATAAGGTGAGACATAAACCACTAAAAGAGTTAAAAATACCGCGACACAAGTTGAGATCATTGCCTGAAAAACTACATTTTGCCAGGCTTGATTGTATGGGTCACTATCAATTGACAGAATATTTTTATTAAAATCATCTTCAAGCTCACGCATCTTATCAGACTTTAATTCAAAATAATTATCCTCATCCCCTTCATAATAATAGACATAGTGTCTATTATCATTTGCCCCCCAAAATCCAGATTTATTATTTATGTCTTTTCTTTTTACTCCCTTATCTTTTAAAAACTTTTTCCATTTAAATCTTTCTCCTATGTATCCAATGGTTGGACCCAGAGACCAACCCATAAACCCGGAAAGAATTCCACATGCTATAAGATTGTGAGGGTAGATATCTCCAAAATACATTATCAAGAATAGTGAAGCAAAAGCACCAAAAATTGTAATAAATTTTTCTGTAAATGTTTCGTAGGCCTTATTAACCCTTGCGGCTATTGTAGATATTATTAACATCCCTCCTACAATACTAAAAGTTCGTATCATGAGTAAATCTTCCATATAATTAATTTATTTTAAATTTAAATAATCTTGGAAAGCCATTTCCCTCATCTTCTGATGTGATCCAAAAAGATGATTCATCAATAATTTTAACAGCCTCAATTTGAGCTTTACCTACAGGAATTGTAAACTTTTCTATTTCAGAACTACTCAAATTATCTAGATTAAAGTTTTTTATTGTATAAAAAAATTGATTTCCACTAAAATCATATCCTACAAGAGCTACCATACTAAGAGATTCGCTATAGTCAGAACCAGTTATTAATGAGTTTACATTATATGAGTATATTGGCTCAATTTCATATGATCCTGAAGTCTTAGGTAAAGAATATAACTCAGTGATTAGGTCTTTTCTATCTTTTGAAAAGAGGATGAGCTCATTTCCTACAGATATAATACTTTCTGCATCGTAAGGGTGTTTATTTCTTTTTTCAAAATCTTGCTGACTTTTATACTTAAATTCAATCTTACCTTTACAATTAAAATTATTTTTTTTATCTAAAATAAGAACAGATAGGTTTTGCCTATTTCCATAATTATTTCCAGAATTTGATATAAATATATTTTCGTCATCTGCAGTAATATCTTCCCAGTCATCGTTATCACCACAGTTTTGAATTTCATATTCATTAACTATTTTACCTTCTTTTGTGAATTCATATAATTTAGCTTCTCCACCTGAGTCATTATGTGTTATAAAATTTTGATTAAAATACTCAAGTCCGGAGGTCTCGTTTATTTTGAGAGGTAAAAATTGTTTTTCTAAGGTTAGATCATCGGAGCATGATATAATTATAAAAGCAAGCAAAAGTAAATTTAGTTTTTTCATTTTTATTAAAATTTTTGTTTACTAAAGTAAGATAAGAAAATTAAGGTTATGTGAAAGGAACCTTTATTTATTGTTAACTTTATTTTATGATTAAGAAAGAGGATATTTTAAAATCTCAAGATCTATGGGCAAGAGGATTAGTAGAAATTGGAAAATTTAAAGATGATTATTCTAGGGCTAAAAATTTAACTTTAGAATTAATGGATCAATTATATGATTTTAGAGATGGAAAGGTACAGTTTAAGCCAACAAAAGCATCTGACAAACAATTTAGAAATGATGAGGACTCTGCTTTATCTTACTTTATTGGTGCGGATAAAAATTTTCCTGAAGATTCTGGTTTTGCAATGAGCCAATGGAAAAATATAGAATTTAAAAATGACAGTATTAATATCTATGAAGATGTAGCCATCGTAATGGGTAATTACTTTTTCACTGATGGTTCTGGGGCTGAGACAAAAGTGGAATATACTTTTGGTTATATTAAAAGAGATAAATCTCTAAAAATAATTTTACATCATTCATCTCTTCCTTACAATTCATTCTAGACTTGATATTATTTTTCTCTGTATCATCCAATCTCTTACAACTTGCGGCCAAATTCTTACAGACCCTTTTGCCTCACTAATACCATACCCATGTCCTCCCTTTTCCCATATGTGTAAAGCCGCAGGAATATTGAGTCTCTTTAAAGCTAAATAATAATTTATGCTGTTTATTGGTTTGACGGCTGTATCATCACTCGTATGAATTAGAATAGCTGGCGGAGTATCCTTTGATACATTAAGCTCACCTGAAAAAATTTTTACTTTTTCTTGATCTGGGTTTTTACCAATAAGGTTATCTCTTGTCCAGCTATTAGTTTCATTTTTTTTCATGGTAATAACTGGATAAATTAGAATGCTATAGTCTGGTCTTGAACTAGTTTTTTCAATTTTGTTTTCTGAAGTTTCAGACCCATAATCAAACTGAGTTGATACTGTAGATGCTAGGTGACCCCCAGCTGAAAACCCAATTACTCCTATTTTTTTAGGGTCTATATTCCATTCTTTAGATTTTGATCTGACAAGTCTAATAGCTTGTTCGGCATCCAAGATTGCAGAAACGCTTTTGCAGTCTTCAGATTCCCATCCTGGAAGCCTATGCTTTAATACAAAAGCTGATACACCAAAAGAATTAAACCAATTTGCAATTTCTATACCTTCCTTATCGAATGAAAGGAAAGAATATCCACCTCCGGGAATAATTATAACAGCTGGTGTTAGTTGATCTTTATTCTTTACTGGATAGTGCCAAATTTGGGGTATCCCCACTTTTTTGAATATTCTATATTTTCCTTCATAATCAATTTCTAATTTTAAATTATTCTTACAAGGAATATCATCTTCGAATAAATTTATTTTATTTTCTTGTGCAAAGTTTGTACCTGAAATGGCCAATGTAAACAGACAATAAAATAAGAAAATTTTTGGAGTAGTTTTCATAGTAATATATTTTAAATAATATTATAAATATATTAAATTAAAAATTCTGGAATTATGAAATATAAAGTAAGATGAACAAAAAGAATTTAATTAATCTGACATCATGCTTCTTGATATCTATGTCATTTATTAGTTGTCAAATAGATAAAGAGCAAAAAAACAAACCGAATGTGATTTTTATATTAGTTGATGACTTGGGATGGAATGATTTAGGATATTCTGGAAGTACATTTTATGAAAGCCCAAATATTGACGCCTTGTCTAATCATAGTTTTCAGTTTATGAACGCATATGCTGCCAGCTCTGTATGTTCTCCAACTAGGGCTTCTATCATGACAGGAAAACACCCTTCAAGAGTAAACATTACTGATTGGATTCCAGGAAATGACCCAAAAAATAAACCATTACTCGGTCCTCAAGATTTGGATGCTCTCCCCCTTAAGGAAATTACAATTGCCGAAAAATTAAAAAGCTCAGGGTACAATACTTTTTATGTTGGTAAATGGCACCTAGGCTCTGAAGGATCATATCCTGAAGATCATGGGTTTGACGTTAACATTGGAGGCTTTGATAAGGGTAGTCCAATGGGGGGATATTATTCTCCATATAAAAACCCTAAACTTAGAGATGGTCCTGAGGGAGAGTATCTTACGGATAGGTTGACAGACGAAGCATTGGATTTAATAAAGAATAATGATAATAGTAAGCCATTTGCTCTTTTTCTTTCTTTTTATAATGTACATACACCGATTCAACCAAACTTAGAGCATGTTGATTATTTTAATGAAAAATTATCAAAAATGAATGATAATGTTGTTAGAACAAGAAACGAAGGAGAGGCGTTAACAAGATTAAATCAAACTAATGCTGAATATGCATCTATGGTTTATGCTGTTGATGAGAATGTAGGCAAACTAATTAAGAGTTTAAAAAATGAAGGCTTATATGAAAATTCTCTAATTATTTTCACATCGGACAATGGTGGCTTATCTACCCTAAAAAGAATTGCTCCAACATCGGTTTATCCTCTAAGAGCAGGCAAGGGGTGGCTTTATGAAGGAGGAATAAAAATTCCTCAATTAATTAAAATACCAGGGAACTCAGAGAATGTAAAAGTTAATGACTTGACAGTTTCTTATGATCTTTTTCCAACCATTTTAGATTTTGCTGGGATTCAAAATGATAATAAAATTGATGGTGTAAGTTTAATGTCCTCACTAAAAGGAAAATCTAGAATTGACAGAAAAAATATTTATTGGCATTTTCCTCATTACCATGGAAGTTTATGGAAACCTGGTTCAGCTATTAGATCTGGGGATTGGAAACTAGTTCTTCATTATGAGTCTAATGAATTAGAGTTATTTAATCTTAAAGATGACCCTGGTGAGTTAAACGATGTCTCAAGTTTATTCAAGGAAAAAAAAGAACAGCTTCTAAATCAATTAAATAAAATGATGAAAGAAACTAATGCAAATTCTGTTTCAATAAATAACAGTTATCAGCAGGTAAAATGAATGTGGATTTTATTTAGAACTCTCTGTCTCAATTTCAGATTTTTTAAGAAAATTATTACCTAATTTTAAATTATGAAAAAAATTGAACCAATTAATATAATGAATAAGTTTTCATTATTTAATGATGAATGGACTCCTAAAATTATAGGAGAATTGAATGGTCAGCATGTAAAATTATGTAAACTTAAAGATGATTTTGTGTGGCATAGTCATGAAAATGAAGATGAACTTTTTATGGTATTTAAAGGTACTCTTTTAATTGATTTTAGAGAGGGCAGAACAGTTGAAGTAAAAGAAGGTGAAATTTTAATTATTCCAAAAGGAGTAGAACATAGACCTCATACTAATGGAGAGATTGTATTTAATCTATTATTTGAGCCAAAGACAACTTTACACACTGGCAATATAGAAACGGAGATGACAGTAAAAGAGTTAGATTGGATTTAGAATAATCTGGACGGGACTCAAGCCATTTATTTTTTGTGGGTGATACTGGATTCGAACCAGTGACCCCTGCCCTGTCAAGGCAGTGCTCTGAACCAACTGAGCTAATCACCCGATATGTTAAAATTACTTAAAAAATACCATCAAATTATCACTATATTTTACTTTCAGTAAATTTGTGGTATGAATAGGAAAAACTTCATAGTAATCATAGTTTTATTGGTTATTTCTCTTGTTTCAATTCTTTTTGTTCAGTTTAATTGGATAGCAGATCTTAATAGGTTAAATGAGGATAGATTTAAAAAAGACATTCAGCACGTACTATATATGATAAATGAGAGGTTAGAAGAAAAAGAAATCATAAACTTAACAAAAGACAATTTACAAGCTACATTTAAGATTAAAAGGAGTACTGAGGGTGGAGATATTGAATTAATTGAGTCTACTTTCAATAAAAAAACTTTAGATTCTTCAGCTGTATTAAACTCAGAAAATTCTCTTCAGTTTGATATAGAATCTGGTGGGTCTAAAAATAGTGGAGTTAATTCAAATGTCAATGCTTCAATTCAAATTGAAAATTTACAAAGTCTTAATTTAGATTCTTCTATGCAGACTCAAATCAATAAAATATTAGATAGATCTGAGATGATACAGATTATTCTAAATAAGCTACTTACAAATGACAGAACAATTAAGTCTGATATTAATAAAGATTTTCTTAATAAGATGATAATGGTTAATCTGTCTCAGATGAATATGAATTTAGAGTATGAATTTTTAATTTATAATAATGAAACTAATGAAATAGAATTATCTAGTTCTAATAATCCTGAAATATTAAACTCTGAGTTTTCTATTAATCTTTTCCAGAATGATTTGATCGATTCAAACCTAGATTTATATCTATATTTTCCTAATCAGAGTAGCTACATTGAAGAAAACAACTTTTTAAATTTGGTCTTTTCTACTATTTTTTTAACTCTTATAGCTTTTTGTTTTTATTATGTCATTTTAAAAGTTTTTGAGCTTAAAAAATTATCAGAGATCAAAAATGAATTTATAGATAATATGACTCATGAATTAAAGACACCGATCTCAACTATTTCTCTTGCATGTGAAGCCTTGATGGATAAAGATTTTAAAAAGGTGGGGTCTGGAGATAAATATATAAACATTATTAATGATGAAAATAAGAGGTTAGGTGGTCAAGTTGAGAATGTGTTAAGTATAGCAAAAACAGAAAAGTCTAAATACAGGTTAGAGCTTAAAGAGTTATGTGTTCATGAAATAATTGAAGATTCAATTAATATTAACAATTTTAAAGTTGAAAAAAGAGGAGGAACTATAAAACAGGAGTTAAAAGCAGATAAGTCTTTTATTCATGGGAACTATGATCATCTACTTAATGTATTTAATAATTTATTGGATAACTCTAATAAGTATTCTTTAGAAAACCCTTTAATAAAAATTTCGAGTATTAATAGTAAAGAATTTATAGATATTTTAATATCAGATCATGGGATCGGAATCAAAAAAAGTAATGTTGATAAAATTTTTGATAAATTCTATAGAGAGCCACAGGGAAACATTCATAATGTGAAAGGTTTTGGTTTGGGGTTGTCTTATGTTAAAAATATATTAAATAAACATAAAGCTTCTATTTCTGTTGAAAGTGTTGTAAATAAAGGAACTATATTTAAGATTAGATTTAAAAATATTAAAGATGGATAATAAGCGTATTCTAATAGTTGAAGATGATCCTAATCTAGGCAAAATTTTAAATGAGTTTTTATCTGCTAAAGGATATAATATTACACTAGCTGTAGATGGAGAAGAAGGAAAACTAAAGTTTTTAAATAATGATAACTGGGACATAATCTTGTTAGATGTGATGATGCCTAAAAAAGATGGATTTTCTCTCGCAAAAGATATAAGAAAAGTTGACAAAAAAATTCCAATAATATTTCTTACGGCTAAATCGCAGAAAGAAAATATAATTAAAGCATTTAAATTAGGTGGAGATGATTATCTGACAAAACCATTTAGCATTGAAGAGTTACTTGTAAGGATGGAGGCTATAATGAAGAGAACTCCTCAAAAAAAGAATAATACATTAGAAGATAATTTTAGTTTAGGAAGTTATACATTTATACATAATCAAAATCTATTAATCGACCTTGAAAAGAATGAGCACAGACTAACAACTAAAGAAAATGAGCTGCTTAAGCTATTTTGTCTAAATTTTAATGAAAAGGTTGATAGAAATACTGCTCTGATTAAAATTTGGGGAGACGATTCGTATTATAATGCTAGAAGTATGGACGTTTATATTGCCAAACTTAGAAAATATTTAAAGGCTGACCCTAAAATTGAAATTAAAACCATACATGGTCATGGGTTTAAATTAATGATTTTAGATTAAAGCCTTGCTTTAACCCTTTTTTTTTATTAATAATAGGTATGAACTTAATAGCATCAATATATATTAAGGATAATAAAACTGTAAATATTAAATCTGGAGATTTCAGAACACTAAAGGTATATCCAAAAAGCCCAATTGACCTAATTAAGGAATTTGAAGACTCAGGTATTAAGGAAATTTATGTTGTGGATCTTGGATCTGCTAAAATGCATGAAAAAAATAATTTTAATTTACTTGAGATGATGAGTCAGTTTGGAAAAATTAAAATTAATTATTCAGGTGGTATGAGAAATAGTGAACAGGTTAGTAATGCGTTTATAAATGGTGCTAATAAGGTAACATTTGGGAGTTTACCTGTATATGATAAAGAAATATTTTTAAGTTGTTTAACTACTTGGGGATATAAAAAAATTGTTCTTGCAGTTGATATTCTTAATAAAAGCTTGAGAGTTAATGGGTGGAAATACCAGACAAAGATTAATCCAATAAGTCATATTGAATACTTTCACAATAAAGGTCTTAAAAACATTAAAGTTACTGACATATCAAAAGACGGAACACTAGATGGACCACCGCTAGCTTTATATAAGAAAATACTAAAGAAATTTCCTCTTATTAACTTAACTACTGGTGGAGGAATTAGAAATTTTAAAGATTTGAATAAGCTAAAAGAAATAGGTGTTCACAACGCAATATTTGGTAGAGCCTATTATGAGGAAAAAATATCTATTAATGAGATTAAGAATTATTTAAAAAAATAGATTGATCCTTTATTCTGCTTTTTCTTTAATCCAATAATCATATAATTTAATGTATTTTTGCACTGATGAATTCAAAGTTATTTGATAAAAAGTTAGGTATTATTGGAGGAGGTCAACTTGGAAAAATGTTGCTTGCTGAATGTAATAAAATGAGTATTACTACTCATATAATTGATTCTAGTGAAAATTCTCCTTGCAGAAATTTATGTTCCAAATTTTATTTTGGAGATTTAAATGATTACGATACAATATTAAATTTTGGTAGAGAGTGTGACATAATAACTTTTGAAATTGAACATATAAATGTTGATGCACTTGATGAATTAGAAAAAATGGGTAAAAAGGTCTATCCAAGACCTAACACATTAAGAATTATACAAGATAAAAACCAACAAAAAAGTTTTTTTAAAAACAATGAGATTCCTACCTCAGATTTTAAATATTTCAAATGTTTAGATGACTTAGTTCTAGCTATAAATAAGAATGATATTAATTTTCCGTGTGTCTGGAAAAAAACAAAATTTGGCTATGATGGATTTGGGGTAAAAGTTATGAAATCTCCAGCTGATATAGAAACCTTACCTGATTCAGAAATGATCATTGAAGAATTTGTGCCTTTTGAAAAAGAATTAAGTGTAATAGTTGCAAGAAATACTTCTGGCGAGGTAAAATGTTATAATACTGTTGAAATGGAGTTTAACAAAGACTCTAACCAAGTAGAATATGTAATTAGTCCGGCAAATATATCTGATTCTATTAATAAAAAAGCTCAAGAATTAGCAATTAGACTTTCAAATTCTTTAGATTCTATTGGACTATTAGCTGTTGAAATGTTTTTGACTAATAATTCTATTTTAGTTAATGAGTTAGCCCCAAGACCTCATAATAGTGGTCATTTTTCAATTGAAGCGTGTCAAAGCTCACAGTTTCAACAACATATCAGGGCTATCTTTAATCTGAAATTAGGAGAAACAAATCATTTAGGATCAGCAATAATGTTAAATATAGTTGGGAGTGAAGGATACAGTGGTAAAGTTTATTATGAAAATTTAGACCATGTTTTCAAATCTAAATTTGCAAATCTTCATCTTTATGGAAAAGAGGAGACAAGACCTAATAGGAAAATGGGGCATGTAACAATAATTTGTGATAAATTTGAGGATTCATATGAAAAAGCAAAGTATTTAAAAGAAACTATAAAGGTTAAATCAAAATAAATATGTCAAAAGTTGGAATAATAATGGGAAGTAAATCAGACTATCCAGTCATGAAGGAGGCTATAGAGGTTCTTCAAAGTTTCGAGATTGATCATGAAGTTAATATTGTTTCTGCTCATAGAACTCCTGAAAAAATGATGGAATATAGTAAGGATGCTCATAATAAAGGCATAAGAGTAATCATTGCAGGGGCTGGTGGTGCTGCTCATCTACCTGGTATGATTGCATCTAATTCACACCTACCAGTAATTGGTGTTCCTATTAAATCAAGAAACTCTATAGACGGCTGGGATTCTCTATTGTCAATATTACAGATGCCTGGTGGTGTCCCTGTAGCAACTGTAGCACTTGATGGTGCAAAGAATGCTGGAATTCTTGCAGCTCAAATTCTTGGAACTTCTGACAATAATATATCTGATAAGATAAAAAAATATAAAAGTGATCTTGCTGATAAAGTCGTAAGAGATGACTCAACATTATAAGAATTGCAAATGAGCAGATCGGATTCACCTATCTCTAATGAGAACTTTTTAGAGCAAATTATTAATGAGGATTTGTCTAATGGCTTTGACAAAAGTAAATTAAGATTTAGATTTCCTCCTGAACCAAATGGGTATCTTCACATTGGACATGCTAAGTCTATATGCTTAAACTTTGGATTTGGAAGAACTTTTTCTTCACCAGTTAATTTAAGATTTGATGATACTAATCCTGAAAAAGAGAATACAACTTTTATAAATTCTATAAAAGAAGACATTAAATGGCTTGGTTTTACGTGGGATTCAGAATGCTATGCCTCTGACTATTTCGATAAATTATTTGATTGGGCTATTCATTTAATAAAAAACAATAATGCTTACGTAGACTCTCAAGATCAAGAAACTATTTCAGAACAACGTGGTGTCCCTACAAGTCCTGGTACACCTAGTCCATATAGAGAAAGGTCAGTAGAAGAGAATTTAGATCTTTTCAATAAAATGAAAGAGGGAATTTTCGTCCCAGGAGATTGTGTTTTACGTGCAAAAATAAATATGTCATCTCCAAATATGCACATGAGAGATCCAGTGCTTTATAGAATTATAAACCATCATCACCATAGAACAAAAGATAAGTGGAAAATATATCCAACTTATGACTGGGCTCATGGCCAGTCAGATTATATAGAGAATATTTCTCATTCTTTATGTACTCTTGAGTTCTTAGTTCATAGGGAACTTTACGACTGGTTAATAGCTCGTGTGCCAAAAGAAAAAGAAATTTTACCTAAGCAAAGAGAATTTGCTCGATTAAATCTTTCTTATACGATAATGAGTAAAAGAAAATTAGCTGAAGTCGTTAACTTAGGTGTAGTTTCTGGTTGGGATGATCCAAGGATGCCAACTATATCTGGCTTAAGGAGAAGGGGTGTGCCTCCTGAGGCAATATTGAATTTCTGTGATAAAGTTGGTGTTGCAAAAAGAGAAAACATAATTGATTATGCACTTTTAGATTTTTGTACTCGTGAAGTGTTAAATAAAATATCTTACAGGGTGATGGTTGTTTTAGATCCTATAGAATTAGAAATAATTAATTACCCTGAAAATAAATCAGAAATTTTAACAGCTGAAAACAATCAAGAAGATGAAAGTTATGGTAGTAGGAAATTATCTTTTTCTAAAAATTTATATATTGAGAGAGATGACTTCAAAGAAGAAGCTAATAGAAAATATTTTAGATTAACTCTTGATAAAGAGGTTAGATTAAAAAATGGTTATATTATAAAGGGAGAGAAGGTAGAAAAAGATAAAGAAGGAAATATTAAAAAAATATTTTGCACTTATGACCCCAAATCTAAAAGTGGATCAGGGTCTCCTGAGAGTTTGAGAAAAGTTAAGGGTACTATTCACTGGGTTGATAAGAACAATTATGAAAATATTTCTGTCAACATTTATGATAAGTTATTCTTATCTGAAGCGCCCGGAGAAGATGATGAAGTTGGGATTGCAACTCAAATTAATAATGAGTCTATTAAAACTTTTGACAGAGCGTGTGCTGAAATTAGTCTTCGAGATGCTACTTTTGATAAATATTATCAATTTCAGAGAAAAGGATACTTTAAACTTGATAGCAAAAATCCAAAAGTTATTTTTAATCGGACAGTAACTTTGAGGGACAACATTAAATATTAAAGAAACTTTTTTTTATTAATTAAGTATAACTGAATTATAAAATATTAATTATGAACACAAAGAAAATAGATTTAATTGGAGATAATCATGAGTTTTTCTCATTAGATACACCTATTAGAGAGGATGCCTTTCAAAAATCTAATGATGAAAAGATAAAAAATATCCAAAAACACTTTACTAAAATAATAGATGAATTAGGTCTTGATCTTAATGATGATAGTATAAGTGGAACTCCTTACAGAGTGGCAAAAATGTATGTGAAAGAAATTTTTAGTGGTTTAGATCCAAAAAATAAACCTAAAATATCATTATTTAATAATAAGTATAATTATAATAAAATGCTTATTGAGAAAAATATTAATCTAAATTCAACTTGTGAACATCACTTTTTGCCTATAACTGGTAAAGCTCATGTCTCTTATATATCAAGTGGTAAAGTGATAGGTCTTTCAAAATTGAATAGAATAGTTCAATATTATTCGCATAGACCTCAAGTTCAAGAAAGATTAACTACCCAAATTTATAATGAATTAAAAGAGGTCTTAGGTACAGATAGTGTAATGGTAGTTGTAGAAGCAAAACATTTATGTATATCTGCGAGAGGTATTAAAGATTTTTCTAGCTCTACTGTTACTGAAATGTATGGCGGTGATTTCAACATTTATAATAAGAGAGACGAGTTTTATAAACTACTCAATTCTGTAGTTATTTAACTAATAAAATCACTTAAATAATTATAATTTTCTGTCAGCTTTCCATCTTTAGCGATAGTTGCATCATCTATAATCTTATTATTTTTTTCATTTAAAATAGGTAGTATTTTTTCTTTAAGAATTTCCCCAAAAAACCTTGAAGAATCTCTAGGGAGCTCTGATGGTAGATTATCTATAGACATTACTGTTATGTTTTTTTTATTTGAGAAAGGTTTCGTTATTTTTTTACTTTCAGTACAATAATCAAAAAAAGGATTTTGAATAGTTGAAGCAATTTTAGTACAAGGTATTGCACCATCTATATCGCAGCTTATATCGCCTATAACTCTTGCAGAAAAATTATCATTTATATTATTTTCTTCAAATAGCTTTGGAGATTTTGGATCCCAAAATGCTGCATTAATTAATATGTCAGTAGTCTGACTGAATTTTTGATAATTAGAAACAAATGATTCAGGCTCATTAAAGTATTCCTGTTCCTCAAATTTTTTTCCATCTTTTCTTTTTACATATTCTCTAACACCAAGTTGACAATATACAGGATGATTATAGTTTTTATTTATATAATCATTAGTGTTGATCTTAATTATTTTAAAGGATTCAAAAAGTTCAGCTGCTCCATTTGCTACTCTTCCATCTCCAATTATTAAAATTCTTATTTGGTCCTTGAATTTGAATGATGAAGTGAATTTATAGAGATCATTTGTATCTTTAAAACAATTAAGTCTTTCTAGATTAAATAGATCATATTTTTTTCCATAACACATTAATGAATTATAAGCTCCAGCTATTCCAGCATATTTGCCAAAAGCAACTATTCTCTTTCCTTTATTTACTAAACATTCATAATCTATTAATCTAATTTTTTTATTTATTATTTCTTTTAGAAGCAGTTGATTATAAAGCTGTTTTTTAATGGTATGTGAAAACATAAAATATGTTTTATTAGGGATTAATTTTTCTTTTGGAACCTCCTTAATGCCAAAAATAATATCACAATCATTTAAGTTATTAACAACATTAACAGATCGATCATTATATTCTTTATCATCGAAGCATCTTATGTCGCTAGACTGACAAACTATTAAATACTCCTTAAATTTATTAATTTCATCTGCCTGTGAAGGTGTAAATGGGGTTCTAAAATCATTTGGAATTTTATATTCCTTTATTATTCCAATTTTAATCATTTATTGAATTTAAGCTAATTTTAATTCTTTGGATCAATCTCTCTTTTTTCAAAATTCTAATGATTGTAAAGAGATCAGCGCCACTTATTTCTCCTGTTATACAAAGTCTAAGTCTCTTCATTCCATCACCTATCTTTATTTTATTTTCTTTTAATAATTTAAAAAACAATTCTTTCGAATCTTCTTTATTTATATTTTCAAGTTCATTATTAAATGAATTAATTACTTGAAATTCGTTCTGTGAAAATTTTAACTTACTAAGGTTTTCTTTGAATTTATTTTTATTGTATACTAGAATAGACTTTGATTCATTTAAAATATTATTTTTAAATTCTACTCGTTCTCTAACTAAATTAATTAGTTCCGGTATGCTTTCCTTATTAATTTCATCACTTAAACTCTTTATAATTTCATCCTTATTTTCATTAATTAATATATTAGAATCAATTTTTTTAATATGTTCACTATTAAACCATTTTGCTTTATCGTAATCATATTTCGCTCCACTTTTTATTATTCTATTTATATTAAATTTTTCTATTAATTCTTTTTTTGTAAAAACCTCATCTTGAGAGCCTGGGTTCCATCCAATCATACAAATAAAATTCGTGAATGCTTCGCTTTCAAAACCTAACTCTTTGAAGCCTTCATACTTTAATTCTTCATTTTCTTCCCATTCGATGGGATAAACAGGAATCCCAAACTTTTCACCATCCCTTTTGCTTAATTTGCCTTTTCCTGTAGGTTTTAGGATAAGAGGTAGGTGAGCAAATATTGGCTTCTTCCATTTAAAAGAATCATATAAAAGAAAGTGAAGAGCTAGTGAAGGTAACCACTCCTCTCCTCTAACAACATGTGAAATTTTCATTAAGTGATCATCTACTACATTAGCTAAGTGGTAAGTAGGCATTCCATCATTTTTGAAGATTATTTTGTCATCTAATATTTTTAAATCAACTTCTATCTCTCCTCTTATTTTGTCACGAATTAATATAAAGTCTTTGTTTTGATCTTTACTATATGACTTATATCTGATTACATATTTATCTTCTTTTATTAAGTTTTCTGTTTCTGTAGGGTCCAGGGTGAGAGAATTTTTAAAGTTATTTCTGTTCTCCCAGTTGTAAATAAATGTTTTTCCTTGTTTTTCATGTCTTTTTCTGTGAAATTCTAATTCCTCTTTATCATCAAAAGCATAATAGGCATGACCAGATTCGATTAATTTTCTGACAAATTTTTTATATATATTTTTTCTTTCAGATTGTCTGTATGGACCATATTTTCCAGGTTTTTCTGGACTTTCATCAGGAATTATATTACACCACTTTAATGATTCATTTATGTGAAATTCAGCATTTTTATTGAACCTGCTCTGGTCAGTATCTTCAATCCTTAAAATAAACTTTCCTTTTCTACTTTTTGCTAAAAGATAGTTATAGAGAGCTGTTCTTAGGCCTCCAATATGAAGAGGCCCTGTTGGGCTTGGAGCAAATCGTAGTCTTATGTTTTGCATTTATTTTTTTATAGCAATGCAAGAAATTTCTACATTTACATTTAATGGTAATTTAGATACCTCTACAGTTTCTCTTGCCGGGGGAATCAAATCTTCAAAGCTTTTTCCGTATTCAGCATTTACTTCAGCAAAATTACCCATGTCTTTAAGAAAAATTGATGTTTTAACTACATGATTAAAGTCCATGTCGGCTTCATTAAGAATAGCTTCAATATTTTTCATAACCTGACTTGTCTCATCTATTATTCCAGACTCAACAAGAGTCCCAGTGTCAGGATTAACTGGAATTTGTCCGGATACAAATAACATATTTTCGTGTT
The DNA here is from genome assembly GCA_964527965.1 of uncultured Marinoscillum sp. GTDB lineage: Bacteria > Bacteroidota > Bacteroidia > Cytophagales > MED-G16 > MED-G16. Next base: position 1,074 of record CAZGPH010000001.1, on the reverse strand, counting down.
TTATTGCCTGATTATATGGCCCTATAGGCTCAGGTGCGTTTTTAGTTAATATTGGTTTTTTCATGGTTTTGTGTTTTTTACAATTTAATGTTTTTTATTTTCTTCTTAAAAAGTTTTCAGTAATCATACATCTAGCGCTACCACCTCCTAATTTTTCGATTGTATCTAAGCTACTATAAATAATTTCATTATATGAAGTTATTAATTTTAGTTGTTCTTTTGATAAAGAGTCATAAGCAGATTTACTCATTATTAGAAACTTTTTGTTTTCATTATTTTTTAGTTGAAGCATGTTCCCTGCAAAATTGTTACATTGTTTTTCGTTTATTTCTATTATCTCTTTTTTTGATTCTATCAGTTTTTTAATTACATATTTTCTTTCATCTATATTATCAATTGAATCAAGGCAGATTATAGCGTATTTATCTGCAATACACATCATTACATTTGTGTGATATATTTCTTTTCTTTTGTTTTTAAATGTTTGATAAGACTTAAATGCTATAGCCTCATATCCAGACGTTTCACAAAATTTATTTAATACTTCTATACTAGTCCTTTCTGATGTGGCAGCATAACATAATTTGTTTTCTCTATCTAGGACCATGCTTCCGGTGCCTTCAAGAAATTTATTTTCTTTTTCATACTTACCTAAGTCTATAGTCTCATTAATTAAATACCCTTCATCTCTATAATAATTAATAAGATCAATCCTTTTTTCTTTTCTTCTTATTTCAGAAAACATAGGATATAAATATATTTTTCCATCTTTATGGAGACTTATCCAATTGTTTGGAAAAATACTATCTGTTGTTATAACGTCTTCTCTATCTTCAAATACTTCAACCTTAATGTTCTTCTGTTTAATTTTCTTAACAAGTTCTTCAAATTCAGAAACAGCATTCTCTAATATCTCTTTATTTTTTAACCTTTTTTCTTCTTTTTGAAAGTGATTATTTTTTGCTGTTTCATGGTTAAAATTAAAATGCTTTGGCCTTATCATAAATATTTCTGATGTATTCTGATTCATTCTTTTTTTTATTTTATTTTATTAATTATACTTTTTAATTGCAT